>CANFUR010000010.1 GCA_947450175.1 Actinomycetota bacterium
GCTGCCAACGAGAGTGCAGTTGCGGCCTTTATTTCAAAGAAGGTGGAGTTTAAATCTATTATTGAAGTTATAGCGGCTGTTGTCACCGATTTAGAAAAAGATTGCCCAAAAACTCTGCGTGATTTAGCTGATGTCAGTGCCATCGAAGATGATGCTCGCACTCGTGCACAAGCACATCTACTACGATTGGCTCCATAATGCAGATCATCGGGATTCTCGGCTTTGTTGTTGCCTTACTTCTTTCTGTCATGATTCATGAGTTTGGCCATTTCCTTACTGCTAAAAGATTTGGGATGAAAGTCAGTGAGTTCTTTTTAGGTTTTGGTACGCGCATTTGGTCAACAAAGCGGGGTGAAACTGAATTTGGTCTCAAAGCGATTCCAGCCGGTGGGTACTGCAAAATCGAGGGAATGGTTCCGGGAGATGTAATGCCAGAAGGTGAGGAATCACGCGCCTTCTACCGAGCCAAATCTTCTCAGAAACTAATTGTTCTTGGCGCAGGATCATTTCTGCATTTCGTCATTGGATACTTACTTCTATTTGTTTTATTTGCTGGTGTTGGAACCAATCAATTACTTCCAACTATTAATGAAGTAGTCAAAGGATCAGCAGCGCAGACCGCTGGAATTCTTGCTGGGGATGAAGTACTAGCTATTAACGGTAAGCAAGTTAATAATTGGTATAGCGATGTTCAAGTTATCCGTAACTCACATGGCGCACCATTGACTCTGCTCATCAAGCGGGGGAGTGAGCAAGTAACTATTACAGCATCAGCAAAGCTAGAAACCATCGATGGTAATAAGCGCTATGTCCTTGGAATTATAAATGAAGTCGGAATTAAACGTGCTGGTCCAGTAACTGCACTAAAGAATTCTGGGATTGTCACAAAAGATTTCTTAGTTCAAAGCGTTAAATCCCTCATCAAATTGCCGTCAAAGATCCCAGCACTTTGGGGACAAACCGTTGGCGGTCAGACCCGTGATCCCAATGGACTAGTCGGCGTTGTCGGCGTGGCACGTGTTTCAGGTCAGGCAGTTGGAAATGATTCGTTATCGATTACAGAACGTATATCAACTTTTATTTTAATTATTGCTAGCTTAAATATCTTCGTCGGACTGTTTAATCTTTTGCCAATATTGCCGCTAGATGGCGGTCACATGGCCGTTGCGATAGCCGATGAAATTCGCGCATTTTTTGCCCGCCTTGGCGGTCGTCCCCGCCCTGCTGCAATTGATGTGACCTTGCTGACCCCAATCACCATGGTGGTATTCGTCATCTTGGCAGCCCTAACCGTTTTGCTGCTTGTTGCTGACATCGTTAATCCAGTAGTACTAAATCTTTAGCGCAACCCGCATTCTTACGGCACAATAGCCACATGGTTGATCTTGGAATTCCTAGCGCGCCCCCAGCAACTTTGAGCCCACGTCGAAAGACTCGGCAGATGATGGTGGGAAATGTAGGCGTTGGAAGTGATTTCCCAGTGAGCGTGCAATCGATGTGCACAACGCTGACTTCTGATGTGAATGCAACGCTTCAGCAAATTGCAGAACTCACTGCATCTGGCTGCCAAATCGTACGTGTTGCAGTGCCTAGTCAAGATGATGCTGATGCCTTAGCCCAGATTGCCAAGAAGTCACAAATTCCTGTCATTGCAGATATTCACTTTCAACCAAAATATATTTTTGCAGCTATTGATGCAGGATGCGCCGCAGTTCGTGTTAATCCTGGCAACATCAAACAATTTGATGACAAAGTTAAAGAGGTTGCTAAAGCTGCTGGAGATGCTGGAATTCCTATTCGTATTGGAGTAAATGCTGGTTCACTCGACCCACGTTTACTAGCCAAGTACGGAAAAGCAACTCCAGAAGCCTTGGCTGAATCTGCATTATGGGAAGCATCATTATTTGAAGAACATGGATTTTCTAATATCAAAATCTCTGTAAAGCATCATGATCCCGTGACAATGGTAAACGCTTATCGAATTTTGGCCGCTAAATGTGACTATCCATTGCACTTAGGTGTGACTGAAGCTGGTCCCATATTTCAAGGAACAATTAAATCTGCAACAGCATTTGCCATTTTATTAGCAGAAGGAATCGGCGACACAATCCGCGTTTCTCTTTCAGCGCCTCCAGTTGAAGAAGTAAAAGTAGGAATGTCGATTCTTGAATCGCTAAATCTTCGCCAACGCAAACTTGAAATCGTGTCATGTCCATCATGCGGCCGTGCCCAAGTTGATGTTTATACTTTGGCAGAAAAAGTACAAGCAGGGTTACAAGGTATGACAGTTCCCTTACGCGTTGCAGTTATGGGATGTGTAGTTAATGGACCGGGTGAAGCACGCGAAGCTGATCTTGGTGTTGCTTCAGGCAACGGTAAAGGTCAGATTTTTGTTAAAGGTCAGGTTATTAAGACTGTTCCTGAAGCCCAAATCGTCGAAGTATTAATTGAAGAAGCGATGCGATTAGCTGAAGAAATGGAAGCCGCTGGCGTTGCTTCGGGGCAACCATCAGTTGATGTTCGATAGGCTCAATCCATGCTAAAAATGTCTACGCTTTTTTTGCGTACGCTGCGCGATGATCCAGCAGATGCTGAAGTTGCAAGCCACCGTTTACTGGTTCGAGCTGGATATATTCGACGAATAGCAGCAGGTATTTATTCATGGTTACCGCTTGGTGTAATTACCCTTCGCAACGTTGAAAATGTTATTCGCCAAGAGATGGATCAGGCAGGTTTTCAGGAAGTTCATTTCCCTGCCCTTCTTCCGCGTGAGGCATACGAGGCAACAAATCGCTGGGAAGAGTACGGACCTTCGCTATTTCGTTTGCAGGATCGTCGGGGTGCGGATTATTTACTTGGCCCAACGCATGAAGAGATGTTTACTTTGATGGTCAAAGGTGAGTACTCCTCATACAAAGATCTGCCTTTATCGATCTATCAAATTCAGACAAAATATCGTGATGAGGCAAGGCCACGTAGCGGAATTATTCGAGGCCGAGAATTTGTTATGAAGGACTCATACTCTTTTGATATTGATGATGCTGGCCTAGAGGTTTCCTACCAAAAACATCGCGATGCTTATGTCAGTTGCTTTAATAGATTAGGGATGAACTACAACATCGTTAAAGCCGTATCTGGTGCAATGGGTGGCTCAAAATCCGAAGAGTTTCTGGCACCGTGCCCAACAGGTGAAGACACATATGTCTTGTGTCCAAAGTGTGGTTTTGCAGCAAATGTTGAAGCGATGATTACAAAGGTGCCAGTAGGAGATCCATCTGGTGTGCCAGCCTTGGAAGAGTTGGACACACCTAACACTCCAACAATTGATTCTTTGGTTGAGATTATGAACTCTAAATTTGGTGGTGGATACACCGCAGCAGATACTTTGAAAAATATTATGTTAGTTGCCGATGGCACACCACTTGCAGTTTTGGTGCCTGGAGACCGAGAGGTTGACTTAAAGCGATTGCAGGAAAATTTAGGTGGAATTCACGAACTTCGTGTATTTGAGGAAGCAGATTTTGCTCAACATCCATCACTGGTAAAGGGATACATCGGACCACAAGATGCTGCGCGCTCTGGAATAAAAGTTCTGGCAGATCCCCGTGTTGCACCAGGAACATCATGGATAAGTGGTGCAAATAAAAAAGATCGCCATGCGCGCTTTGTTGTTAACGGTCGAGATTTCACACCAGATGCATACGTTGAAGCCGCCGAAGTTCGCGCAGGGGATAGTTGCCCTGAATGCAGTACTGAAGTAGTTATTGATCGCGCTATTGAAATTGGTCATATTTTCCAACTGGGTCGCAAGTATGCGCAAAGCTTGGGCCTTACAGTCTTGGATCACAACGGTAAATCCCAAACCGTAACAATGGGTTCTTACGGCATCGGTGTTTCACGCGCAGTTGCAGCAATTGCAGAACAAACTAGTGATGAGATTGGTCTTAACTGGCCAGTTGAAATCGCCCCAGCCAAAGTTCATATTGTTGCAACTGGAAAAGAAGATCTCCCCTTTGATACCGCCCTCGATATCGGCAATAAGTTAGAAGCAGCTGGAGTTACAGTCATGCTCGATGATCGTCGAGATGCAAGTGCTGGCGTAAAATTTAAAGATGCTGAACTCATCGGTAATCCAATCATTGTTGTTGTTGGCAAAGCTTTAGCCGAAGGAAACGTAGAAGTGCGAGTTCGCAAAACCGGTGACAAGAGTGAAGTGGCACTGGCCGATGCAGTTTCCGCAATCTTCAAGTTATTAGCTTAGAAACGTGATTGCCGACTTAACGCTAGCCACCGGGCTATTTCTCATCAGTGCTTCTTTTTTTGCAGGGTTTGTCGATTCGATTGCAGGCGGTGGGGGATTAATTCAACTTCCCGCATTACTAATTGGATTACCAAAAACGCAAGCAGTTACAGTGCTTGGAACCAATAAATTTGCCTCAGTTTTTGGAACCACCACAGCGGCAGCGCTCTACCGACGTCAAATCAAGCCAGATCCAAAAGTTCTAATTGCAATGGCCCTACCGGCTTTTATCGGCTCAGCTGCCGGGGCTTCAATGGCCTCGCAAATTCCAACGAAATCAATGCGTCCGATAGTTTTAGTACTACTTATTATTGTTGCGATTTATACATGGCTCAAACCTGACCTTGGAAAAATTGAATTACTGCGTCATCAATCAAAACGTAGAATTCAGATTTCCATAGCTGCAGGTTTAATTATTGGTTTCTATGATGGAATTTTTGGACCAGGCACGGGCTCTTTTCTCATGTTGATTTTAGTTGCATCCCTTGGTTATGCATTTATCACGGCATCGGCAATCGCTAAGGTTGTAAACGTCTCTACAAATGTTGGGGCAATTATTGTCTTCGGTATCCATGGCGCAGTTATTTGGCAGTTAGGTTTCATTCTGGGAGTTGCGAATGTGACTGGCGCAGTTATCGGATCACGGATTGCAATTCGTGGGGGTTCAACCCTTGTTCGCAAGGTTTTCCTTATAGTGACGCTGGCATTGATTCTAAAAGTTGGAATTGATACTTTCGCATCTTTCTAGTTACACTTGCACCTACAACTTAATAAGAAAGCAGAACTACCAATGACGCTTAAGGATTCACTTACTCAACTTCTCACCCCAGCCGTAGAAACTGCGGGATTTTTCTTAGAAGAAGTTCAACTTTCAAAAGCTGGCAATCACAGCACCGTTGTTTGTGTTGTTGATGGATTAAAACCACTTAATATGGATGAAGTAACAAGTGTTTCACGAGTCATTTCTGAAATTTTAGATAATGAACCATCCATGGGCCAAGCTCCATTTACTTTAGAGGTTACATCTCCTGGCGTTGATCGCCCTTTGACTCTGCCGCGGCACTGGACTAAAAATCTGACACGTTTGATCAAGATGACGTTCAATGATGGAACAACGTTGACTGCCAGACTTAATGAAATTAACGAAACCCACGCACTCTTGGTTGAAAATATCAAAGGCCGAATGAAAAACCATGAGGTTGCCTTCGCCGACATTAAGCGCGCAGTGGTTGAGATTGAATTTAATCGTAAGGATGACAACTAATGCATGTAGAGATGTCAGCCCTAGTAGCTCTTACAAATGAAAAAGGGATTCCATTAGAGCAATTGATTCAAGCAATTGAAGTTGGGGTTTTGACTGCTTATAACCAAACCGATGAAGCTAAACGCCATGCCCATGCTGTGCTTGATCGCGAAAGTGGCGAGATCCAAATCTTGATTCCGCAATTTAATGAAATTGGCGAAAAAATCGGTGATGAGCAAGATATTCCTGATGGTTTCTCGCGTGTAGCGACATCAACTGCTCGTCAAGTTATCAAGATGAAGATGCGTGAAACAAATGATGCATCCATTGTTGCAGAATTTACTACCAATGTTGGAGATGTTATTTCTGGAGTTGTTCAACAAGGTCGTGATCCAAAGATGATCAATGTAAATCTCGGACGATTTGAAGGTCGTATTCCACCGCAAGAACAAGTTCCTGGTGAGGTCTACAACCATGGAGATCGAATTAAATGTTTCGTTGTCGAAGTTAAGCAAGGATTAAAAGGGCCCGAAATCATGTTATCTCGCAGCCACCCAGCACTTGTTAAACAGTTATTTGCACTAGAAGTTCCAGAGATTAATGACCGCATCATTGAAATCATGGCGGTAGCTCGTGAAGCAGGTCATCGAACTAAAGTTGCTGTGCGTTCACACCGTGCAGGAGTAAGTCCTAAGGGTTCATTGATTGGTCCACTAGGTGCACGTGCTCGGGCTGTTATGGATGAACTTCACGGTGAAAAAATCGACATAGTAGATTGGTCTGAAGACCCTGCAACATTTGTAGCTCACTCACTTGCCCCAGCAAAAGTTTCTACCGTTGAAATCACAGATCTTGCATCGCGTTCGGCCAAAGTCGTTGTCCCTGATTATCAACTGTCCTTAGCCATTGGAAAAGATGGGCAAAATGCCCGTTTGGCCGCCCGCTTAACTGGCTGGAGAATCGATATTCACCCTGATAATCCCGTTGAGGTTTAAGCGGGCATTATGTAAATAAGGCCCTGGTTAGATACCATTGGGCATTGCTTCACACAATGAAATGGATATGAAAGATATGAAACTTAAATGAGCTCGTTAGAACTATGAGGTCGTTCAACTAGGGCTTGCATGTAACGTTTCATGCGGGCCAAGACAGGGGAAAAATTGTCAAAGGTCCGCGTACACGAGTTAGCAAAGCAACTCGGTATGGAGAGCAAGGTTGTCCTTGCAAAGCTCCAAGAAATGGGCGAATTCGTCCGATCAGCATCATCGACAGTAGAAGCGCCAGTCGTGCGCAAACTCATCGAGATGTATCCCGATGCAAAACCTGCAGAGGAAAAAAAGCCTGTTAAAAAGGCGGCAGCAAAAAGGGCTGCAGCAAAACCTACGAGTGAAGTAAGCGCCGAACAGGCTGCAGAGCTAGCCGCAGAACTTGGTGTTGATATCAACGCACTTAAAGCTCAACAAGAGCGAGTTGAAGCTGCAAAAGTTGAAGCTGCAAAAAATCATGCTGCAGAAATAGTTGCAGAGGAAAAATCAGATCAACCAAAACCTGCAGCGCGTCCAGGCAATAATCCATTTTCAACTGGTGGTGCAGTTCCACGTCCACCACGTCCAGGTAATAATCCATTTTCAACTGGTGGTGCAGTTCCACGTCCACCGCAACGTCCAACCGGTGCACCACAACGTCCAGGAATGTCAGGACCACGTCCTGGTTCAGTTCGTCCAGGATTTGCGGCGCGCCCAGCAGGATCACGACCACCAGCAGGTGGTGGATTTGCACCACGTACTGGCGCACCATCAACTGGCGCACCAGCATCTCCTTATAAATCTAATTCAGCAGGCGGTGCACCAGCGGGTGGTCCGCAACGTCCAGGTGGCGGTCGGCCGCCACAACGCGGTGGTGCAGGCGGAGCATTTGGAAAAAATGCAAGTAAGAAATCAGGACGTAAAGCTAAATCAAGAAAAGCATTACGCGATGAATTCGATAATATGCAAGCGCCACAACTTGGCGGCGCAGTTGTTCCACACGGAGACGGTAAAACTCCTATCCGTATGCGCCGTGGCGCATCACTTGCAGATTTCGCTGACAAGATCAATGCAGATCCAGCAGCGTTAGTTGCAGCTTTATTTCACTTAGGTGAAATGGTTACAGCAACTCAATCTGTTGATGCAGATACATTTGAAATTCTTGGCGTTCAACTTGGCTACAGCATCGAAATCGTTAGCCCAGAAGATGAAGATCGTGAACTCCTACAAGGCTTTGACATTGATTTAGCTGATGAACTCAGCGACATTGATCCAGATTCCTTGGTTGCCCGCCCACCAGTAGTCACTGTTATGGGTCACGTAGACCACGGTAAGACTTCACTGTTGGATGCAATTCGCAAAAGTGAAGTGATGAAATCAGAAGCCGGTGGAATCACGCAGCACATTGGTGCCTATCAAATTCACCATGATCACCATGGAGTTAATCGCGCAATTACATTTATCGATACACCGGGCCACGAAGCATTTACAGCTATGCGTGCAAGAGGTGCCAAGGTAACTGATATTGCAGTTCTAGTAGTTGCCGCTGATGACGGAATCATGCCTCAGACAATTGAAGCACTCAATCACGCACAAGCTGCCGATGTTCCAATCGTTGTAGCTGTTAACAAGATGGATAAAGACGGCGCAAACCCAGACAAGGTTCGTCAGCAGTTAACTGAGTACAACTTAATCGCTGAAGAGTACGGCGGTGAAACAATCTTCGTAAACGTCTCGGCTAAATCAGGTCAAGGTGTCCAAGATTTGATTGAATCGATTCTCCTAACTGCAGATGCAGCTATTGATCTTCGTGCGGTTGCTGATGATTCTGCCCGCGGTGTTGCAATTGAAGCTCACCTCGATCGTGGTCGTGGACCAGTAACAACAGTTCTTGTACAACGAGGAACCTTGAAAATTGGTGATCCAATTGTTGCCGGTGGGGCATTTGGTCGAGTTCGCGCGATGCTAGATGAAAATGGCGATGCAGTCGAAACCGCAGGTCCATCTCGTCCAGTTCAAGTCTTGGGTTTCACATCGGTTCCAAGTGCTGGAGATACTTTCTTGGTCGCTGATGAAGATCGTACAGCTCGCCAAATTGCTGAAAAGCGCCAGGCTGCCGAACGCAATGCTCAACTTGCTAAGGCTCGTAAGAAAGTCTCACTTGAAGACTTTATGGAGCAGTCCAAGATTTCAACTCTTAACTTAATTCTTAAGGGTGACGTGAGTGGATCTGTTGAAGCGCTAGAAGAAGCACTTATGCAACTAGATGTGGGCGCTGAAGTTGATCTTCGTGTCATTCACCGTGGCGTTGGTGCAATTACAAAGAGCGATATTACTTTGGCATCTGCATCAACTGCGGTCGTCATCGGCTTTAACGTAAAGCCGGAACCGCAAACTGCAGTCTTTGCTGATCAAGAAGGGGTTGAAGTTCGCTTCTACTCTGTTATCTATCAGGCAATTGATGAGATTGAACTTTCATTGAAGGGTCTGCTCAAGCCAATTTACGAAGAAGTTATCACCGGTAACGCTGAAGTTCGTGAGATCTTCAAATCTTCAAAGGCCGGAAATATTGCAGGGTCTGTTGTTAAGGATGGTGTTATCCGTCGTAACGCTAAGGCCCGAATCTTGCGTGGAGATACTCTCATCCTTGATAACCTCACAATCGATTCACTCAAGCGATTTAAAGATGATGCAACTGAAGTCAAGGAAGGCTTTGAGTGCGGTATCGGTCTAGGCAATATGAAGGATCTTCAAATTGGCGACACCATTCAGGTATTTGAGATGCGCGAGAAAAAGCGGGTATAGCAATGGCTCAATCACACCGCAGCCAAAAGGTTGCAGATCGCATCAAAGTAGTAGTGGCACAGCTGCTTGAGACAAAGATTAAAGATCCGCGTCTTGGTTTTGTCACTGTTACCGATGCGCGCGTAACCGGAGATCTTCAACAGGCCTCAGTTTTTTATACCGTGCTTGGTGATCTTGATCAGCGTGCCTCAACTAGTGCAGCTTTAGAGAGTGCACGAGGTGCAATCCGTTCAGCCCTAGGCCGCGAATTAGGTCTTCGTATTACGCCATCACTTGAGTTCTTTGAAGATGGCTTACCTGAAAGTGCTAAAGCGCTTGATTCGCTACTTTCAAAAGTTCATGAGTTGGATGCAGAAGTAGCAGCACTTCGAGCTAATGCAACATATGCAGGGGGAGAAGATCCATATAAAGCTCCTCGTGTCATCGACGGAGAATAATCATCGAGCACGGATTTCTGGTTGTAGATAAAGAACCAGGTATGACTAGCCATGACGTTGTGGCAATTGCGCGACGCGCCCTTGGTACACGCAAAGTAGGTCATGCAGGAACTCTTGATCCTATGGCAACAGGAATCCTAGTTTTAGGTTTTAACAACGGTACTCGCTTGCTTCAATACATCACACAAGGTGAGAAAACTTATGAAGCGACAATGGTCTTAGGTGCAGCCACAGTTACCGATGATGCTGAAGGAGAAGTAATTTCACGCGGTGATGTATTCGCCATTACTGATACCGATATAGAACGCGAATTAGCAAAGATGCACGGAAGAATTATGCAACGTCCAAGTTCGGTATCTGCGGTCAAGGTAGATGGGGAGCGAGCTTATGATCGGGTCAGATCTGGGGAAAAAGTAGAATTAGCCGCACGTGAGATAACGATTTCGCAGTTGGATGTGAAACAGATTCGCCGTCTCGAAAATGTAATCGAAGTCGATATTCAAGTTACATGCTCTGCCGGCACATTTATCCGTGCAATTGCTAGAGATTGCGGTGATGGCCTAGGAGTAGGGGGCCACCTTAATGCGCTTCGCCGAACTCGAGTTGCTGGCTTTGATTTGCAAACCTCAATCTCCCTTGCACATTTAAAAGAGGGTGGATTTACAACCTTGGCTCTTGCTGATGTAGCCAAAAGCGTTTTTAGTTCCCGTGAACTTGCACTCGATGAAGTGAATGAACTTTCATTTGGCCGCCCGCTAAGTGCCAATCCGGATGATGCCATCTACGCAGCTACTTCCGGAGAAAACTTGATTGCTTTGCTCTGCAATAAGGATGGCCTTGCTAAACCAATCGCCGTATTCGCGGCAGCGAACTAGTTCTGAGACAATAGATATATGAGCGTCGTTGTCATTGGTGTTTTTGATGGTGTCCATAAGGGCCATCAAGAAGTACTCAACCAAGCCAAAAAAATCGCCGGCGACGAGAAGATAATTGCACTTACTTTTGATCCACACCCAACGAGCGTTTTTGCACCTGATCGCGCTCCAACTTTATTAACAATTCTGACTGATCGAATTGAGCTTCTTAAGATTCATAATGCAGATCAAGTTGCAGTTATGAAATTTACACCAGAATTTGCAGCTATGACCCCAGAAGATTTTGTTAAGCGTGTTCTAGTTGAGCAGCTCGGTGCCACGAAAGTAGTCGTAGGTAAAAACTTTACTTATGGTTTTAAGGCTGCAGGAAATGTTGATTCACTTAAAGCGCACACTGAGTTTGAAACCATTGTTTTGGAGCTAGAGCCTTTAGAAGGAGATGTAGTTTCTTCAACTCGTATCCGCAAATTAATTGTTGATGGAGATGTTGAGCAAGCGCGTACATTGTTGACTCGCCCTCATCGCCTAGATGGAATTGTTGTTCACGGAGAAAAACGTGGACGCGAAATTGGTTATCCAACGGCTAATCTAGGTGATATTGAACAACAGACAATTCCTGCAGATGGCGTATATGCGGGATGGTTAACTGTTGGAATTGACCGTTGGCCTGCGGCAATTTCTATTGGAACAAATCCAACATTTGATGGCGTGCGTGGTCGCCAAGTGGAGGCTTATGCATTAGATCAAGTTGGACTCGATCTCTATACACAGCGAGCAACCATCGAATTTGGTTGGCGACTTCGAGATACATTGAAATTTGATGGGTTGGAGCCACTTCTTGATCAAATGGCTAAAGACTGTGCCAAAGCCCGTGAATTAACGGAGCTCTAGGCTCACGATTTCTTAGTTTTTGGCTCCGCTGGTAACCTATGCATCCAACGAGAAAGCGATTTTCCGTGAGGCAAACCGGAAAACCCCGTGATCATCAGAAAATAGGAGCACTACGAAATGGCACTAACACCAGAAGTAACAGCAGCAATCGTTGCAGAGTACGGATCTACTCCTACTGATACGGGAAGTCCTGAAGCTCAGGTCGCTTTGCTATCCAAGCGCATTGAAGAAATCACATTACATTTAAAGACCAACCCACATGATCACCACAACCGTCGTGGTCTGTTGTTGCTCGTAGGTCGTCGTCGTCGAATTCTTCAGTATCTCGCAAAGACAGACATCAATCGTTACCGCGTGATTATCGAGAAACTCGGTATTCGCCGCTAATTAAGTAGTACGTACACCACTGCAAGGCAAATGTTCCTTGTCGGTGAGTTGCGTCCATAGAAATAAAGGAGGACCCATGGAGGGTCAAGAGGTTCAGTCAGCCGTTGCAGTTATTGATAACGGAAAATTCGGAAAACGAGAGATTCGTTTTGAAACCGGTCGCCTAGCGCGCCAAGCAGCAGGAGCTGCAGCAGTATTTCTAGATGATCAAACAATGATCTTCTCAGCAACAACTGCTTCTAAAACACCAAAGGATCAATTTGATTTCTTTCCTTTAACAGTTGATGTTGAAGAAAAGATGTATGCAGTTGGTCGTATCCCAGGATCATTCTTCCGCCGTGAAGGTCGTCCATCAGAAGATGCAATTCTTACCTGTCGTTTAATCGACCGTCCATTGCGTCCATCATTTGTTAAGGGACTTCGCAATGAAGTTCAAATCGTTGTGACAGTAATGGCACTTGATCCAGACCATATGTATGACGTGATTGCGATCAATGCAGCATCAATGTCAACACAACTTGCAGGTTTGCCATTCTCTGGTCCAATCGGCGGCGTTCGCGTTGCTTTGATTGATGGTCAGTGGGTTGCATTCCCTAATCATTCACAGGTTGCTAACGCTGTCTTTGATATGGTTGTTGCTGGTCGCATAAGCGATGACGGTGATGTTGCAATTATGATGGTTGAAGCAGAAGCTACAACACAGACAATTGAGCTCATCAAGGGCGGGGCACCAACTCCTAATGAGGAAGTTGTTGCACAAGGTTTAGATGCTTCAAAGCCATTTATCAAAATTCTCTGCGAAGCACAGTCAAAGCTTGCAAAGGTGGCCGCAAAGCCAACTGCAGAGTTCCCAGTCTTCCTTGATTACCAAGATGATGTTTTTGCTGCAGTTGAAAAGGCAGCGGGAACCGATCTTGCTAAAGCGCTAACAATTGCCGGAAAGCAAGAACGCGAAACAACAATTGATGCGATTTCTGCATCAACTAAGGAAAACGTTGGAGCAGCCTTTGAAGGCCGCGAAAAGGAAGTACCTGCAGCGTTTCGCTCTCTTACTAAAAAGCTTGTTCGCCAACGTGTATTGCGCGACAAGATCCGTATCGATGGACGTGGATTGCGCGATATCCGCGCGTTATCTGCAGAGGTTGAAGTTATTCCTCGCGTTCACGGTTCAGCGATCTTTGAACGTGGAGAAACTCAGATTCTCGGAATCACTACGCTTAACATGCTAAAAATGGAACAACAGCTAGATACGTTGAATCCTGAAAACCATAAACGTTACATGCACAACTATAACTTCCCACCATATTCAACTGGTGAAACAGGTCGTGTTGGTACACCTAAGCGCCGCGAAATCGGTCACGGTGCACTTGCTGAGCGCGCATTAATTCCAGTACTTCCAACTCGCGAAGAGTTCCCTTACGCAATCCGTCAGGTCTCTGAAGCTCTTGGTTCAAATGGATCGACATCAATGGGATCTGTTTGTGCATCAACACTTGCACTATATAACGCAGGTGTTCCACTACGCGCACCAGTTGCTGGTATTGCTATGGGTCTTATCTCAGACACTGTCGATGGCAAGGTCGAGTACGTAGCGCTAACAGACATCCTTGGTGCAGAAGATGCATTTGGCGATATGGACTTTAAAGTCGCCGGAACAAAGGACTTCGTTACAGCTTTGCAGCTAGATACAAAGCTCGATGGAATTCCTGCATCAGTACTTGCTGGTGCATTGCATCAAGCTAAGGAAGCACGTCTTGCGATTCTAGATGTGATGAATGAAGCAATTGATGGCCCAGATGAAATGAGCCCATTTGCTCCACGCATTATCTCTGTAAAGATTCCAGTTGATCAGATTGGTGCAGTTATCGGGCCTAAGGGCAAGATCATTAACCAGATCCAAGATGAAACTGGCGCGGATATTTCAATTGAAGATGACGGCACAATTTATATCGGCGCAGTTGATGGTCCATCAGCTGAAGCTGCACGTGCTCAGATCAATGCAATTGCTAACCCACAGATGCCAGAAGTTGGAGAGCGCTACCTCGGTACCGTTGTAAAGCTTGCAGCATTTGGTGCTTTCATCTCATTGATGCCAGGTAAAGATGGCTTGCTCCACGTATCTCAGATTCGTAAGATGCATGGCGGAAAGCGCATTGAAAACTTGGAAGAAGTCATGAAGGTTGGCGACAAGATTCAAGTTGAAATCGGTGAGATTGATCCAAAGGGAAAGTTGTCTTTGGTTCCAGTTCTTGAAGATGGAACTACTGGTTCTGCCGAATAAATGAGCGTACGTCGTTCAGTTTTACCTAGCGGTCTGCGCATCGTCACTGAAGAAGTTTCTTCGGTGCGCAGTGCCGCAATTGGTATATGGGTAAATGTTGGTTCACGTGATGAATCCCCAGCAACTGCTGGGGCTTCTCACTTTCTAGAGCATTTACTTTTCAAAGGAACTAAGCGACGCACGGCCCTTGAAATCTCTTCATCGATTGAATCTGTTGGTGGAGAAATGAACGCCTTCACTTCAAAGGAGTACACCTGCTTTTACGCGCGTGTAATTGATACTGATTTACCTATGGCAATCGATGTAATTTCAGATTTGATTACATCATCAGTTGTCTCAGCCCTAGATGTTGATGCAGAGCGCAAAGTTGTTCTTGAGGAAATCGCTATGCGTGATGATGACCCAAGTGATTTAGTGCATGATCTCTACGCCGAGACCTATTACGGTGACACACCTCTGGGACGTCCTATTCTTGGAACAATCGCATCCATTAAGGGTATGTCAAGAAGTACAGTCAATAACTATTACAAGAAGCGTTATTTGCCACAGGATTTAGTTGTAGCTTTTGCTGGAAATATTAAGCATAAAAAAGTTGTAGCAATGGTCGAAGCTGCTCTTTCTGTTGATGGATTCCTAGATGTCATGGGCGCACCAGTATTGCGTCCCAATACGCAAGATAAGAAAGTAAAGCAGCAAAGCGTTGGCTTAATTTCACGGAAAACAGAGCAAGCACATATGTTTTATGGCATGGAGGGCGTTGCCCGTCATGATGATCGCCGCTTTGCAATGGGAGTTCTTGCCTCAGCACTTGGTGGAGGAATGTCTTCACGTTTGTTCCAAGAGATTCGTGAAAAACGCGGACTGGCTTATTCAGTCTATGCATATGCTCAGCAATATGCAGGTAGTGGACAGATCGGTTTCTATGCAGGATGTAATCCAGCAAAAGCAATTGAAGTTGTTGAAATTATTCGCCAAGTACTAGCCGATGTTGCAGACAATGGTATGACGCATGAAGAGATTGAACGCGCAAAAGGTGCCGTTAGAGGATCACTTGTTTTGAGCCAGGAGGATTCAGGTTCGCGCATGTTTAGAATTGGTAAAAATGAGATTGTTTATGGCCAAGTTATGGGCTTCGACGATATTTTGAAATCGATTTCACGAGTAAATGAGCAGGACATCCGCGAAATTGCTAACGCCTTTTTGACTAAAACGCCTACGCTTGCCCTTGTAGGTCCCTTCAAAAATACGTCGAAATTTGAAAAGGTGTTGAAATGATTAACGTTGCAGTCCTTGGCGCTAAAGGACGCATGGGTGCTGAAGTTGTTAAGGCCGTTGAAGCCGAGAATGGATTAGCCCTTGTTGCAGCTCTAGACCTTGGTGACTCACTTGATCAATTAAAAGATTCTGGCGCACACGTAGTTGTTGATTTCACTACTCCAGATAGCGTCATGGCAAATCTTGAATTTCTTATTAACTCAGGAATTAACGTAGTAGTTGGTACAACTGGATTTGATGCAACCAAGCTTGCTACGGTAGAAAATATTTTAAAGGCAAACCCTGGTGTTGGAGTACTTATTGCACCTAACTTTGCAATTGGCGCAGTTCTGATGATGGAGTTTGCCGAAAAGGCCGCGCGTTACTTTGAATCAGCTGAAATTATTGAACTCCACCACCCACTTAAAGTTGATGCACCAAGTGGTACTGCATCACGCACCGCAGAACTTATGAGTAAAGCACGCAAAGATGCTGGTCTTGGCGCTCAGCCAGATGCAACTAAAACGGCTTTAGATGGTGCGCGTGGAACTAAAGTTGGCGATATTCCCGTCCACTCAGTTCGCGCACGTGGCTTGGTCGCACACCAAGAAGTAATTCTTGGAGGATTAGGCGAGACGTTAACGATTCGTCACGATTCACTTGACCGTGCAGGTTTTATGCCAGGAGTTATTCTTGGCATACGCAAAATAATTTCTCATCCTGGCCTGACTCATGGCCTAGACAAGTTCATGTAAGGGGAATCAATATGTCTAAAGATCAAATCACTATGTACGGTGCCGATTGGTGCGGAGACTGTCGTCGTTCTAAGCGTTTATTTGAAGAACTCAATGTTGAGTACACGCTGATCGACGTAGATGCTGATCTGAGTGCCGCTGAAAAAGTAAAAGAGATTAATGGCGGCGCCCAGTCAATTCCTGTCATCGTATTTTCAGATGGAACACATTTAACTGAGCCATCAGATAATGATTTGAAGGCAAAGCTTCAAGCCTTAAACATTATTTAAAGCCAGTTATAGATTGCAGCTGATGTAAAAGCTGCGCTTATAACAACTACTGGAAATGGCGCTTTGAGCAAGAGCGCCAGGATTGCAACCCCTAATCCAGCTAAGCGATGATCAATGATCAACGTAGATTTTTCGGTAAAAGTTTGAACGGCAACCAATGCGCTCAAAAGTGCAATAGGAATCAAAGCATTTATCGCTTGCACTTTAGGGTGTGAAAAAATCCGCTCGGGAACGTTATGCCCAGTGAACTTTAATAAAAAAGCTATGACACTTGTTCCAATAGTTGCTACCCAAAATGCATTCATGCGCGTAGCCCTACCGCAACTGCAATAAAGGCTGTGGCAATAATGGGCAGTCCTGCGGGCAAAATAGGCGTCATTGCCAGAGCAAACACAACACAAATGATTGCAAGAATTCGATCTTGGTTCGTTTTTAAGCGTGGCCAAACAAGTCCTAAGAATGCAGCAGGCACGGCCGAGTCCAGACCCCACACACGGATATCGCCCATAGCTTGTGCGCCAAGCGCCCCAGCTAACGTAAATAAATTCCAAAAAATAAATACGCCAAACCCAGTGAGCCAAAAACCCTGACGCGTAGCTTTTTCACCGTGAATTTCTTGTCCAAGTGCAACGGCGGTTGATTCATCAATAGTTATTTGCGCCGCAACTATTCGCTTTAAACCTCTTACCTTTAAACGTGGGGCCATGATGACTCCATATAGACCATTACGAATTCCAAGTAATGAAGCAGTTGCAATTGCGCTAATTGCACCACCACCTGCACCTAAAACTCCTATAACAGCAAACTGAGAAGCCCCAGAAAAAGTTAGAAGCGAAAGTAAACAGCTTTGCAGAACTGAAAAGCCATTGGCGACGGCAGCAGCTCCAAAAGCGCTTCCATAAGCCCCAACTGTGATGGAAACGCTGAGAGAATCGCGAAGTGTGGTGGATTCAATTCTGGACACGCAGACATTCTGCCGTAGATATCCAAAGACTCAAACCCGGCCCCTTATAGGGTGAGGTCATGCCTGAGGAAATCATTTTTAGAGACGATGTAACCGTTGAATTAGTAAAAGCTAGTGCAAGTGATGCCGATGTAATTTGGGCCGCACGAGTATCAACAGCAGGCGAACAATCAATGGATGAGATTGGCGAAGATCCCGCTCGTTCTGCAGGGTTAATTAATTATCTTGCTCGCGAACGACATGGTTCACCATTTGAGCATACGTCAATGACTTTCTTTATCTCGGCTCCGATATTTGTTTTTCGCGAATTCATGCGCCATCGAATTGCTTCATATAATGAAGAGAGCGGGCGTTACCGTGAATTAAAACCAGTATTTTATATTCCATCTAAGGAACGCAAGCTGATTCAAGTAGGCAAGACTGGCGCATATACATTTGAAGATGGGACTACCGAACAGTTTGATGTAACTGTTAAAGCGATGAAGGAAGCCTATGTTGTGGCGTATGAGAGTTATATAAAAATGTTGGATGTTGGCGTTGCCCGTGAGGTTGCACGTGCAGTTTTGCCAGTAGCTACATATTCATCAATGTATGTAACTATGAACGCCCGTGCACTCATGAACTTTTTATCCCTTCGCACATCCCGTGATGGTTCGCACTTTCCTAGCTATCCTCAACGTGAAATTGAGATGGTGGCCGAGAAAATGGAAGCCGAATTCGCGAAATTAATGCCGCTTACATACGGGGCGTTTGAAAAGTCTGGACGCATCGCCCCATAAAACGGGTAGAGTTACCCGTATGAGTACGCCAGCGCCATTCGGCCGCATGTTGACCGCAATGGTCACTCCATTTAATAAAGATGGATCCATTGATTGGGATGGTGTTGAAAAAATCGCTGATCACCTAGTTAAAAATGGTCACGATGGAATTGTTGTTAACGGTACAACTGGTGAAGCTCCAACTACTAAATCCTCTGAAAAAGAAGAGATCATTAAAGTAGTTAAGCGAGTAGTTGGTCCAAATATTAAAGTTGTTTCTGGTGCTGGCGATAATGAAACTGACTACTCAATCAATCAAGCCAAGCGCAGTGAGGCTGCCGGGGCTGATGGAATTTTGGTTGTCACTCCTTATTACAACAAGCCACCTCAAGCTGGAATCAAGGCTCACTTCTTAGCTATGGCAAATGCAACAGGGTTACCAATGATGTTATATGACATTCCTGGTCGTACCGGTGTTGAAATTGAGTCAGACACAATCGTGGAACTTTTTGAACATCCATCAATTGTTGCGCTCAAAGACGCTAAAGGAAACGTTGCAGCAACGTCATGGGTCATTAAGCGTTGTGGGATTCCTGTGTATTCAGGAGATGACATTCTCAACTTGCCACTTCTTTCAGTAGGTGCGGTTGGTTTCGTTTCAGTCTGCGGTCATACCGTTGGAAGCCAATTAAAAGAGATGCTCAATGCGTGGTTTACAGGAAATCCTGCTCGCTCATTAGAAATTCATCAGCAACTGCTTCCAGTGTTTACTGGAACTTTCCGTACCCAAGGTGCCATCATGACAAAGGCTGCATTAACTTTGATGGGTTTACCTGGCGGTTACACCAGACTTCCTCTTGTCGATGCAACAGATGCGCAAATAACGCAGTTGCGTGACGACCTACGCGCAGGTGGCGTAGCAATTAAATAATGAATCATCCTCACCCAGATCTCGGATTACCTTCACCTCTTATTGCAGGGGCATTGCGCATTGTCGCCCTTGGTGGCTTAGGTGAAATCGGTCGCAACATGACCGTGTTTGAAACCAAGGGAAAATTATTAATCGTTGACTGTGGCGTGCTATTTCCTGAAGATACGCAACCAGGAATCGATTTAATTCTTCCTGATTTTTCATATATTCGTGATCGCTTAGCTGACGTTGTCGGCGTCTTTCTAACACATGGCCATGAAGATCACATTGGAGCAGTGCCTTATTTATTGCGCGAACGCGGTGACATTGCACTGTATGGATCGGCTCTGACATTAGCTCTCGTTACTGCAAAATTAAAAGAGCATCGAATTACACCTTTGACGCGTGAAGTACGCGAAGGTGGTCATGAAGATGTTGGACCATTTGAACTTGAATTTGTCGCAGTTAATCACTCAATTCCTGATGCCTTAGCCGTTGTAATTAACACCGATGCTGGCCGAGTTCTGGCAACCGGCGATTTTAAAATGGATCAACTTCCTCTTGATGGCCGCATAACAGATCTACGTACCTTTGCCCGCTTGGGTGAAGAAGGCGTGGATTTATTCATGGTTGATTCAACCAATGCTGATATCCCAGGCTTCACGCCTTCAGAGCGCGAGATTATGCCGGCACTTAACCGCGTCATTGGATCTACAAAGCGCCGCGTGATTGTGGCATCTTTTTCATCCCACGTGCACCGTGTCCAGCAAGTAATTGACACTGCTGCTTTACATAATCGAAAAGTTATTTTCATTGGACGATCAATGGTGCGTAACATGAAGATTGCTCAAGATATGGGTTACCTCACCGTTCCCGCAGGAATACTTATGGATGCCAAAGATCTAGATTCATTTGATGACAATGTCGTCTTGATTTGTACAGGGTCGCAGGGTGAGCCAATGGCAGCCCTTTCGCGAATGGCCAATGGTGATCACCAGATTCGTGTGGGCGAAGGTGACACAGTTATTTTGGCTTCATCTCTAATTCCAGGAAATGAAAACTCTGTTTTTAGAGTAATTAACGAACTCACTCGATTTGGTGCACGCGTTGTTCATAAGGCAAATGCCATGGTGCACGTATCAGGCCATGCCGCCGCCGGAGAACTCTTGTATTGCTACAACATTGTTAAGCCTCGTTATGTGATGCCAATTCACGGTGAATGGCGCCACATGAAAGCAAATGCTGAATTGGCCATTCAATCCGGAGTTCCACGTGGTAATGCTTTGATTATTGAAAATGGCGTGGTTGTAGATCTCATTGATCATGAAGCACAAGTTGTGGGATCAGTTCCATGCGGCTTTGTTTATGTAGATGGCCAAAGCATCGGTGACATAACTGAAACGTCGTTAAAAGATCGTCGGATTTTGGGCGAGGAAGGTTTTATCTCTGTAATTGTTGTTATTGATTCTCAGAGTGGCAAAATTGTTGCCGGCCCAGATATTCATGCACGTGGATTCAATGAAGATATGGCGCTATTTGATGATGTTAAGTTAAAGATTGAAAAAGCTTTAGCCACAGCCGTTGCCGACGGAATCAATGGAACTCATCAACTTTCACAGATCGTTCGTAAGACTGTTGGTGGTTGGGTTGGGGGAGAACATCGTCGAAAGCCGATGATTGTCCCCGTTGTTATAGAAGTTTAAAGACGGCGCGCCTAGGCGGCTTCAATTTACTCTTCCTTTACGATGAGGAGTGTGGCTAAGAAGAAATCTAAATCAAAGAGCAGCGCAGTAGGTGGCGCGCTCGGTAGAGGATTAGCTGCAATATGGCGTTTCATTGCCAAGCTATTAGGTAACTCTGTTCGATTCCTGGCTCGCGGAGCACGTGATTTAGATCCGGCACATCAACGCGATGGTGTTGCATTTCTTATTTTGATTTTTTCCCTAATAGCAACCGCAGGAACTTGGTTTCATGCCGACAATATTGTTGGCCGAGCCGTTTACGCATTTATTTATGGTGGCTTTGGGCGTATCGGATTCTTTACCCCGATTGTCCTTATTTATTTTGCATTCAAATTGTTTCGTACTCCTGAAGACAAAGCTGCAATAGGGCGGGTAGTTGTAGGAACAATTGCTCTTTTGCTTTCATCAACTGGTCTAGCGCACCTTTTGAATGGATCAATCGGTACAGGAGCTACAGCAATTCGCCATGGCGGCGGCTTGATCGGTTATGGCGTTACAACACCTTTGGTTTCCTTGATGACATCGGTATTAACCTACCCAGTTCTCGTAATTATTTTTATCTTTGGTTTATTAGTTGTTTCGGCCACACCGGTATCTGAGATATTGGATCGCTTTAAATCTACTTCATTATGGATCTGGTCGAAGCGTCCTGAACGTGGGATTAAAGTAGAAGATTTCGAAGTTACGGACACCCCACCTTTTGAATCACCCATTGTGGCTGCCTGGAATCAACCAATGGAAGAAGATGAAGAAGAGCTCGACGAGGAAAGCTTTGATGAAGAGTTCACAGTTCCAATTCCAGTCACACCGGTAGTTACAGTCGAAAATGTAACTAAGCGCCCAGAGCAACTTTTATTGACTCCAGATTCAACCTATGAATTGCCACCAGCAGATTTGCTGCGAACTGGTCCGGCTTCAAAAGCCAAAAGTAAAGCCAATGATTTGGTAGTTGCAGCTTTAACTGAAGTATTTTTACAGTTTGAAATTGATGCGCAAGTCACCGGATTTATGCGTGGCCCAACAGTTACACGCTATGAAGTTGAACTAGGCAATGCAGTAAAAGTTGAACGAATTACGGCGCTAGCTAAAAATATTTCTTATGCTGTTGCCAGCAGTGATGTGCGCATCTTGTCCCCAATTCCAGGAAAATCTGCAGTTGGTATTGAAATTCCTAATACAGATCGTGAAATTGTTGCGTTAGGCGATGTTTTGCGCTCAACAGTTGCCGGTCAAGATCACCACCCAATGTTGGTTGCTTTAGGCAAGGATGTTGAAGGTAATTTTGTATGTGCAAATCTTGCAAAGATGCCGCACTTATTAGTGGCCGGTGCTACCGGTGCAGGTAAGTCTTCAATGATTAACGCAATGATTACTTCAATTTTAGTTCGCGCCACACCTGATGAAGTGCGCTTGGTTTTAATTGATCCTAAACGAGTTGAACTGACTGCCTATGAAGGCATACCGCATTTAATTACCCCGATTATCACTAATCCCAAAAAAGCTGCAGATGCACTTACATGGGTAGTACGTGAAATGGATCTGCGCTATGAGGACCTATCTACATTTGGGTTTAGGCACATTGATGATTTCAATAAAGCAGTTCGCGCTGGCAAAGTTATCGTTCCGCCCGGAAGTGATCGAACAGTGGAGCCATACCCATATCTATTAGTAATTATTGATGAGCTTGCGGATTTAATGATTGTTGCTGCAAAAGAAGTTGAGGAATCAGTAGTTCGTATTACACAGTTAGCACGTTCTGCGGGTATTCACTTAGTACTTGCAACACAGCGACCATCTGTAGACGTCGTAACAGGTTTGATTAAAGCAAACGTCCCTTCAAGACTATCTTTTGCGACAAGTTCACTAGCTGATAGTCGTGTTATTTTAGATAGCCCCGGAGCAGAAAAATTAGTCGGTCAGGGTGATGCACTCTTTATTCCAATGGGTGCAAGTCGCGCAGTACGTATTCAAGGTGCGTATGTGTCTGAGCGTGAAATCGAAGCGGTAACAACGCATGTAAAGAAGCAGTTAAAGCCTCGCTATCGCGATGATGTCACTGCGGTGCAATCGCATCCCAAGATGGTCGATAAAGATATTGGCGATGACCTAGATATATTATTGCAAGCAGTCGAACTAGTTGTCGGAACTCAGTTTGGCTCAACATCAATGTTGCAAAGAAAATTACGAGTTGGTTTTGCAAAAGCTGGGCGCTTAATGGATCTAATGGAATCACGTGGAATTGTTGGGCCATCAGAGGGCTCCAAGGCCAGAACTGTTTTGGTAAAGCCCGATGAACTTGACTCAGTGCTTGCGACTTTGCGCGACTATTAGCAGCGAACGGCAGTTTTTTACCTCGATTTCACCTTGCGTTCTCATTCTTAGCCATAGTCAGGTATGCTTTCTTAGTTCTATACTTATGACCTTATCCGCACCAGCTTCTTGCCTTGAGGACCACTTACGATGTCACTTGGATCTTTAATTTCGAAATCGCGAAGAGACGCGGGTCTTTCCCTAGAAGATTTGGCTTCAAAAACAAATATTAGAGTGACTATTTTGCGTGAAATCGAAAGTGATAATTTCAAAAATTGTGGTGGGGAAACGTATGCTCGGGGCCACGTTCGAAATATTGCAGCCGTATTAAATGCAAATCAACAAGAATTCATTCGCATATATGAAGAAGAACAAGGCGAAGAAATCCGCACAATGAAGCAGTTACTTATTGAGAATAATGTTATCCGTGAGCCTCAAGAA
>CANFUR010000011.1 GCA_947450175.1 Actinomycetota bacterium
CCAACCCAGTTGATTGTGCTGAGGAACTTGCGACTGAACAAAAAGCGTAGATTTTTCTGGAGAGATACCAAGTGCCAATAATTGAGCAGCTGAAGCAAGAGTGCGCTTGCGCAGTAGGGCAGGTTCGATTTCGCCAGTCAATGCGTGTAAATCCACTATGCAATAAAAGGCATCATGTCCGTCTTGAAGGTCGACCCATTGCTTGACTGCGCCTAAGTAATTACCTAGGTGGAATGAATCACTCGTTGGCTGGATTCCAGATAAAACCCGTTTAACACTCATACGGCAATTCTTTCACACATCATGCCTTACGTGAGATCAATAGTTGGCCAGCGCGTTTACCTTCCATCGAAAGCACTGTAATACGCAGGCCATCGACGTTAACCACGTCATGTTCCATTGGAATTCGCCCTAAATGATGCATGACAAAGCCACTAGCAGTTTCATAAGGACCGTCTGGAATTTCTAAAGCGGTCTGATCAATTAAGTCTTCAATAGAAATAAGGCCATCGACTTCAAAATCTCCAGTACGCGATTCGATTGAGACGTCGGTTTCGACTTCGTCATACTCATCGCGAATTTCGCCGATTAAGCACTCCACTAAATCCTCGAGTGTCACAATTCCATCAGTCCCACCGTACTCATCCAAAACAATTGCTACGTGTTGACCTTGTTCGCGCATCTCAGAAAGTGCTGGCAAAACTCCTTTTGTGCCCGGCAGAAACATGATTGTTCGGACGAGTTCAATAATTTTAGTTCCCTTTGATGCAAGAGAAGTGTCTAATAAATCTCGCACATGAATAAATCCAATTACTTCATCGGATGAACCTCGGATAACCGGGTAACGCGAATGGGCTTTATCAACGGCAAGTTCGATAGCTTTGCCTACAGTCAATGAGACATCCATGAAGTCAACTTCAGTCCGTGGAACCATAACTTCATGAATCTGTCTTTCAGATGCGTTAAATACTTCTTCAACAATGTCGCGCTCTTGCTCACTTAACGCTGCATGACCGGCAACTAAATCTAAAAGTTCTTCTTCTGAAATCTGGCTTCGTGCTTCTTTGGGATCAATACCAAAGGCGCGCACCACAAAATCCGTCGATTTAGACAGAAGCCAGATAACTGGACGAAAGATCTTTGCGATGACATCGATAACTCCGGCTGATGCCAGAGAAATCTCTTCACTTCGAAATAATGCAAGCCGCTTTGGAACCAGTTCGCCAAAGACTAATGAGAAATAAGCAATAACTAGAGTTACGCCGATAATAGATAGCGTTGTACTTAAGCCAGTAGATAAGCCTTTACCTTCAAGCCAAGGAATGATGTAACCACCAAGTTTTTCAGCTCCTAGGGCTGCAGATAAAAAACCGCAGACAGTTACACCGACCTGGGCAGCGGCTAAGAAACGGTTAGGATTTTCGGCAAGCTTTGCAACGCGAGCGCCACGCTTTCCCCGCCCCGCGATCTGGCGAATCTGGCTTTCTCGCAGTGAGATAAGGGCAATTTCGGCCGCAACAAAAAGGGCCGCTAGCAAGATCAGGCCGGCCACAAGGGCCAAATCTGCAAATAAAGAACCGACCGAATGAGTCTGCATTATGTGCTCAACTATACGGCAACGCCTTAACTGCAGACCTAGCCAATCTGCCTCTTTACGCGTAACCTTCGGTGCGTTGGTCCACCCGGACCTACACCTTCATCCACGGACCGTCGGGCACGTACCTGCCCGGAGAAGGAGAGCAATCTCATGGCATCAGTAGTTTTCGAAGCCGCATCACGTATCTATCCAGGAACAACTGCACCTGCTGTCGATAAATTAAATCTCACTGTCAATGACGGTGAGTTTTTGGTTTTAGTCGGACCATCAGGTTGCGGTAAGTCAACATCACTTCGTATGTTGGCTGGACTTGAAGAAGTTGATAACGGAAGAATCTTGATCGGTGATCGCGACGTTACAAACGTTGCACCAAAAGATCGCGATATCGCGATGGTATTCCAGTCATATGCGTTGTACCCACACATGACAGTTGCAGAAAATATGGGCTTCGCACTTAAGATTGCTGGAACTCCAAAAGAAGAACGTGAACGTCGCGTTCTTGAAGCAGCTAAGTTGCTAGACCTTGAGCCATACCTAGAGCGCAAGCCAAAAGCTCTATCTGGTGGACAACGTCAGCGCGTTGCTATGGGTCGCGCAATTGTTCGCGAACCTCAGGTTTTCCTTATGGATGAACCGCTATCAAACCTTGATGCGAAGTTGCGCGTTGCAACTCGTACACAGATTGCTGCACTGCAGCGTCGCTTAGGAATCACAACTGTTTATGTGACACACGACCAGGTCGAAGCTATGACTATGGGAGATCGCGTTGCAGTTCTAAAAGATGGTTTGTTACAGCAAGTTGATACACCTCGTAATCTTTATGACAATCCAGCAAATGCTTTCGTGGCAGGCTTTATTGGCTCACCAGCTATGAACTTGCTCAACGCTCCAATCGTGGGTGGAAAAGCAATGCTCGGAAATCTTGGAATCGCAGTTCCAGCAGCTGCTGGCAATGAAATCACGGTTGGTGTACGCCCAGAAGGCTTCACGCCAGCATCTGATGGATTCCACGTTTTGGTTGAAGTGGTTGAAGAACTTGGTTCAGATGCTTTCGTTTATGGAAAGCCTGCTGATACAAATGTTAAGTTCGCTAACGCTTCGGATGAAGGCGCACAGATTATTGTTCGCTGGGATCCAAAGAATCCACCAAAGCCAGGTGAAACAATCTCTGTTACAGCTAATCCAAATGCAGTTCACTTGTTTAGTTCAACTACTGGAGAACGTATTTAATTCACTTTACAAATAAAAAACCCGCCGTTCATACGGCGGGTTTTTTTATGCTCCAGTTTGTACCGGAGAGTTCTCCAATAATGCCCATTCCACATCGGTAAATAAGCGTGAACGAATAAGAAATCTCTTACCCTCAGGTGATTCAAGCGAGAAGCCTCCACCACGTCCATCAACAACATCAATAGTTAAATGGGTGTGCTTCCAATATTCAAACTGTGTTGCAGACATCCACACTTCAACTGGTTCATTCATCTGCGATATAACTAACTCACCGATTAATACATCGGAGCCACCCACGCGAAATTCGTCTTTGAGATAACACATTGGTGATGATCCATCGCAGCATCCACCTGATTGGTGAAACATCAGTGGTCCATTAATTTTTGTAAGTTTTAGTAATAGCTCTGCCGCCCCGGGTGAGTAATCAACGCGAGACGGCAGAGACATTAGTACTCCTTAGAAGAAACCAAGCTTGTTTGGTGAGTATGAAACTAGCAGGTTCTTTGTTTGTTGATAATGATCCAGCATCATCTTATGGTTTTCACGGCCAATACCAGAGGCCTTGTAACCACCAAATGCAGCACCTGCTGGGTATGCGTGATAACAATTTGTCCAGACACGGCCAGCTTGAATTGCCCGTCCTGCGCGATAAGCAGTGTTCATGTCGCGAGTCCAAACACCAGCACCTAATCCATACAAGGTGTCATTAGCTATTTCCATAGCGTTATCAAAACCATCAAACTTTGTAACAGAAACAACAGGACCAAAAATCTCCTCTTGGAAGATCCTCATCTTGTTATTTCCTTCAAAGATTGTTGGCATGACGTAGTAACCACCAGCAAGCTCGCCACCAAGATCAGCACGCTCACCACCAGTAATGACCTTTGCGCCTTCTTTCTTTCCAATATCTAAGTAAGAAAGAATTTTCTCTAATTGATCAGTACTTGCTTGCGCACCCATCATTGTTGAGAGATCTAATGGATTGCCCATCTTGATTGCTTTAGTGCCTGCCGTTACATCACCCATGAACTTGTCATAGATTTTTGCTTCGACGAGTCCACGTGACGGACATGTACAAACCTCGCCCTGATTAACAGCAAACATTGTGAAACCTTCAAGTGCTTTATCGTAAAAAGCATCATTTTCGGCAGCGACATCGTTAAAGAAAATATTTGGACTCTTGCCACCTAGTTCAAGGCTGACAGGAATGATGTTTTCTGAGGCATATTGCATAATCAAGCGGCCAGTGGTTGTTTCGCCAGTGAAAGCAATCTTTGCAATTCGAGGAGAAGAGGCAAGTGGCTTGCCGGCTTCAACGCCAAAACCATTGACGATATTGACGACTCCGGGTGGCAATAAATCTTTGATGATATCCATCAAAAATAGAATCGACACTGGAGTCTGCTCTGCTGGCTTTAGCACTACGCAGTTACCTGCGGCAATAGCTGGAGCTAGCTTCCATACAGCCATCAAAATTGGAAAATTCCACGGAATGATCTGGCCAACAACTCCAAGTGGTTCGTGGAAATGATAAGCAACAGTGTCATTGTCGAGTTCACCAGCTGAACCTTCTTGCGCACGAATAGCTGCGGCAAAGTATCTGAAGTGATCAATCGCAAGTGGAATATCTACATAGAGAGCTTCACGCACTGGTTTTCCATTTTCCCAAGTTTCAGCAACTGCGATAGCTTCAACATTAGCTTCCATGCGATCCGCAATCTTGTTGAGAATAATTGCGCGATCAGTTGCAGAAGTTTTACCCCATGCAGATGCCGCAGCGTGTGCAGCATCAAGAGCTTTATCAATATCTTTTGCATTTCCACGGGCAACTTCGCAAAATACTTTGCCAGTAACTGGAGTTACATTTTCAAAATACTGCCCTGAATCTGGTTTTACATACTCACCGTTGATCCAATGGTCATATCGTGATGCATATGTAACTTTACTTCCGGGTTGTCCAGGAGCAATGAAATCAGTCATGTCTTCTCCAACTTCTTAGTGCGCAAAGGTGCGCACGATGTTGGTTTGAACGTAGACCTGGCCATTGAGGCTGGCAATAGGATGAAGCGAGTCCTAGCCCTCAATAATTCTCGAAGAGGGGCTTAGGACATAGCTTTCTTGAGGTTTTCATCAATTGAATTGAGAAATTCCTGAGTGGTTTGATACGGCGCAGTTTTTGAAATCAAGAGTGACAAATCTTTAGTCATCTTGCCTTGCTCAACTGTTTCAATGCAAACACGCTCGAGGGTGTCGCAGAATTTAGCTAGTTCGACGTTGTTATCTAACTTTGCACGGTGGGCAAGTCCGCGAGTCCAAGCAAAAATTGATGCGATGGGGTTTGTAGAAGTCGCTTTACCCTTTTGATGATCACGATAGTGACGAGTAACTGTTCCGTGTGCTGCTTCTGATTCTACAATTTTTCCATCTGGTGTCATCAACACCGATGTCATTAAACCAAGTGAGCCATATCCTTGAGCAACAGTGTCTGACTGAACATCTCCATCATAGTTTTTGCATGCCCAAACATAACCACCTTCCATACGCAATGACATGGCAACCATGTCATCAATAAGTCGGTGTTCATACCAAATTCCTGCAGCTTCAAATTTTTCTTTAAACTCTGCTTGATAAATCTCTTCAAAGATATCTTTAAATCGACCGTCATATGCTTTAAGAATTGTGTTCTTAGTTGAGAGATAAACTGGGTACTTGCGCATTAGTCCATAATTCAAAGATGCATGTGCGAAATCACGGATTGACTCATCGACGTTATACATACCCATTGCTACACCTGATGATTTAAAATCAAAAACAGTGTAATCAGTAGGAGCTGAGCCATCTTCTGGAACAAATGACAACGTCAATTTGCCAGGGCCTGGAACTTTAAAATCTGTAGCTTTGTACTGATCACCGAAAGCATGGCGACCAATAACGATCGGCTTGGTCCAATGTGGAACTAATCGTGGAACATTGCTGATGATGATTGGTTCACGGAAAATAACGCCACCTAAAATGTTTCGGACAGTACCGTTAGGTGATTTCCACATCTTTTTTAGGCCAAACTCTTCAACACGAGCTTCATCAGGGGTAATAGTTGCGCACTTAATTCCAACACCATGTTTTTGGATTGCATGGGCTGAATCAATAGTTACTTGATCATCTGTTGCATCGCGATTTTCCATACCAAGGTCGTAGTACTCAAGATTTACGTCCAAATAAGGAAGAATCAATGAGTCTTTGATGAACTGCCAGATGATGCGAGTCATCTCGTCACCATCTAGTTCAACAACGGTTCCTTCTACTTTGATCTTGGCCATGTAGTGCGCTCCTTTAGAGTGTCTGTACGTCTGCTTGCTTTGCGCGAACCGCTTCTGCTGCCGCCTTTAGCGCTTCAACTTCAGAATCGGTTAACTTACTTTCAACAACCTTCTTAATTCCGCTGCGACCAATCTCGGCCTCAACACCAAGGTAAACACCGGAAATTCCATATTCGCCATCAACCCATGCACAAACTGGCATTACTTCACCAGAATCTTCAATGACAGCTTTTGCCATTCGAGCCGCTGCAGCAGATGGTGCGTAGTAAGCAGAGCCAGTTTTAAGAAGTGCAACAACTTCGGCGCCACCATTGCGTGTGCGATCAACTAATTCATCAATTTCACTCTGTGATAAAAGGTCGGTCAGTGCTTTGCCATCAACAGTGCAACGACTTGGAACTGGAACCATGGTGTCACCATGTGAACCCAAGGTCAGCGTCTTAACAGAGCCAACCTTTACACCAAGTTTTTCAGCAACAAAATTAGTAAAGCGTGCAGTATCAAGCATTCCCGCTTGACCCATTACGCGATTTTTTGGAAAGTTTGTGGCCATTTGAGCAAGAGCCGTCATTTCATCTAATGGGTTTGAAACGACGATTATTACGGCATTTGGTGAATGTTTAGCAATATTTTCTGCAACTCCGCGAACGATGCCAGCATTGACGCCAATTAAATCCATGCGGCTCATTCCAGGCTTGCGTGGAAGACCTGCGGTGATTACAACTACATCTGAATTAGCTGTAGCTTCATAGCCAGCACCTTCTGGAGATGTTGTTGCACCGATTATCTTTGTCTCGAAGCCTTCGATTGACCGTGATTGATTCATATCAAGGGCCAAACCTTCGGGTTTTCCCTCGAGAATGTCAGTAAGAACAACGGTGTCGAAGATGTTGTATTGAGCTAACCGAAGGGCAGTTGTTGAACCGTAAAAACCTGCACCGACTACTGTGACTTTTCCGCCCATGGAACTCCTCCTGAATTCGACAATACGGCAACTCTACCGCCCGCGAGGAAGTGAAATTGCCAATGCAAAAAGGGCTATCGCAATAAAGAGCGGGAAATAAAACTCGAATTTACGTTTATGACGCGCGGTAATAGCTATCCCTGCCGTACCTACCGCAATAAAAAGTGACCCACCTCGCACAATTCCAAACATTCCCAGCACAATACCAATCGCACATACAACATTGCTGGCGATAATTAATGGGCGATCATTTAGCTGCATGCATCAACTACATTCTTAACCAACATAGCGCGAGTCATTGGTCCAACTCCACCTGGCATTGGTGCTACCCACGATGCAACTTCCATCACAGAGGGGTCAACATCGCCAAGTAAACCTTTTTCAGTGCGTGAAATTCCTACATCAATAACCACTGCACCTGGCTTAATCATGTCGGCTTTTAAGAAATGTGCTTGACCGATAGCAGCAACAATAATGTCTGCATTTTTTGTATGCATAATTAAATCTTTTGTACCGGTATGAGTCAAAGTTACTGTTGCATTCTCCTGCTTACGAGTTAGCAACAAACCAAGTGGTCGACCAACAGTTAATCCACGACCAATAACCGTAACTTCTGCGCCTTTAGTGCTAATTCCATAATGCATTAGTAGCTCAACTATTCCATGTGGCGTACAAGGCAATGGAGCGTCGTATCCAGAAACTAAACGACCTAGGTTCATGGGATGTAAACCATCCGCATCTTTTGCTGGATCTATGGCTTCAAGAACACGTTGTGTATTAATTCCCTTGGGTAATGGAAGTTGAACAATGTAACCAGTGCACTCTGCCGAAGCGTTCAAATCTTTAATTGCTGCCATTACATCGGCTTCACTTGCATTTTCTGCAAGGTCAACCCGAATTGAATTGATACCAATCTCATGACAATCACGGTGCTTACCGCCGACATATGAATGTGATCCCGGGTCATCACCAACTAGAACAGTGCCAAGACCCGGAGTGATTCCTCTTGTCTTTAGTTCAGCTACACGAACGGCTAATTCACCTTTGATTTTTGAAGCTAATGCTTTTCCATCCAAAATTTGTGCGCTCATGCATTCATCCTAATAGCCCTCTAGGCGTGAGAGAAATGACGTACCCCTGTGAAGAACATCGCAATACCAGCCATATTTGCTGCTGCTATTACCTCTTCATCACGAACACTTCCGCCTGGTTGCACTATTGCAATCACGCCAGCATCAATCAAAATCTGGAGTCCATCAGCAAATGGGAAGAATGCATCACTAGCTGCTACGCAGCCTGTCACTCTTTCTCCTGCACGATCTACGGCTAATTTCGCTGAATCAACGCGATTGACCTGACCCATACCAATTCCTACAGATGCAGTATTTTTTGCCAATAAAATCGCATTACTTTTTACGCTGCGAACACTTCGCCAAGCAAATTCAAGATCTTTCATGGTTTGCTCATCTACAGATCCACCGCTTACTTGCTTCCAATTACTTGGAGAATCACCGGCAGTATTTATTAAATCAGTTTCCTGTAGCAAGATTCCACCTGACACCGGGCGAAGCTCTGTAGGCGAAATCGTTAATGAATCACACTTTAAAATTCGAATCGAAGGTTTTTTCATCAATATTTCTAAGGCATCTTGATCATAATCTGGAGCAATAAGAACTTCAGTAAATATTTCAGAAAGTGTTGTTGCCATAGCTAAATCCACTTTCCGATTAGCTGCAACAACTCCCCCAAATGCTGAAACTGGATCACACTCATGTGCGTGCTGATAAGCAACTGCCACACCAAGGGCACAGACTGCGATTCCGCATGGGTTTGCATGCTTCATAATTGCAACTGCAGGATCGCGATGATCTAAGACCGCGCGCCAAGCTGATTCCGCATCGGTGTAGTTATTAAATGACATTTCTTTTCCGTGAAGTTGTACGGCGTTCACTATCCCAGAAGGACCTCCAGAATAAATACCTGCCTTTTGGTGTGGGTTTTCCCCGTAACGTAAAACTTTATCGCGCCGCCAAATCTGCCCAAACCATTCTGGTAGCTCGTCATTAGTTCCCAACCAGTTTGCAATTGCTAAGTCATATTCGGCAGTTGTTCTAAAAACTTCTAGAGCAAGCTGTTTACGTTCTGCAAGAGTGAAACCACCGCTTTTAATTGATTCCAATAAGTGGTCGTACTGTGAAGTCTGACAAATAACCGCCACTGAACCATGGTTTTTTGCTGCTCCACGCAACATTGATGGACCACCGATATCAATTTGTTCGATGCACTCTGCATAATTTGCCCCAGAAGCAATAGTGGCAGCAAAGGGATACAGATTTATGATGACCAAATCAAATGGTTCGATATCTAAATCTTTTATTACAGCTAAATGTTCTGGATTATTTTGATCAGCCAATATTCCTGAGTGCACGCGCGGGTGCAAAGTCTTAACTCGTCCACCCATAATTTCTGGAAAGCCCGTGTACTGACTTACTTCAGTTACTGCTATCCCAGCGTTTTGAAGCGTGTTAGCCGTTGAACCAGTTGAGAGAATTTCAACTCCGGCAGAACTTAGGGCATTTCCAATTTCAATGAGGCGATCTTTGTCGTAGACACTTACAAGTGCGCGGCGAATATTTTTACGATCAGACATTGCGCTCCAAAGATGGAAGTACCAGTGCGATGGTCGCAACAATGAGACCGCGTTCTACTTTCTTAATTCTCTCATGAAGTTGTGCTTCATCATCGCTGGGTAGGACCGGAACTTGCATCTGAGTAATAATTGGACCTGTGTCCACCCCATCATCAACCCAATGAACCGTAGTCCCGGTTACGCTCACACCAGCTGCAAGCGCGTCACGCACCGCATGGGCTCCGGGGAACTGCGGCAGCAATGCTGGATGAGAATTTATAGTGGGGAAGCGATTAACAAAATCTGCTGGCAAAATTCGCATAAATCCAGCGCTGACTACTAAATCTACATCTAGTCCAGCAACTGCTTCAATAATTTCTGTGTTCCATAGTTCTCGAGAACTACCAACTGAAATAATTCGAGTAGGAATTCCAGCAGCTTGAGCTCGCGTTAGCACTTGCGCATTTTCGTTGTCACTAATCACTGCAACGATTTCTATATCGAGTTCAATTGAATCCATAATTGCTTGAGCAAGGGTCCCAGAACCTGATGCCAGAATTACTACGCGCGCAGTCATTACCGCTTTACCAAACGCGGCAAGTAGAGCGCTAAAAACGCACCCACAGAAAGTTCTGTAGTTAGGGAGAGTGTGAATTTCCAAGGTGAAACGCCAATTGCAGACATTGCATCAGTCAACAATGCACCACTGCCTGCATAACCAATTACTGCAGTTAATATCGCGCAAACAACCAGACTCTGAACCAATATTTTGGAATTTAAATCTATAGTCCAACTTGCAAGCAGAGAACCAGTAAGAATAACTACAACAATTCCGAAAAGCGATAAAAGAGATTTTCCTGCAGGTAGTGCGCCTAATAGTGGGAACGCAGGAATCGAATTCAAATGAAATGACCATGGTGCTACTAAAGTGCCTGAACCAACTGCAAAACCTGTTCCAGAAAAATATCCAAGAGTTGCAACGACCGCATTGGGAATATAAAGAATACTTAGAATTAGAAGTAATACTCCGCCCACAATCCCTGGTTGTAAGACCGTAGTTATAGTTCTGATGTTATGTAGATTTGTAAAAATTGAAATTCCAAGAACTAATGATGCAATTCCTAATAACAGCGCAATTGAACGCGATCCGTATAAAAAAGCCTGTGCAAAAGTTAAACGTCGCCCAACTGTTGCCGAAGTTATAAGAGTTAATGGTAAAACTAAAAGTGGTGCTAAATACCACATGGGTTTAACTGCTGATGTAGAAGAAAGATATGAAAGTAACATTGCAACTAGTGTGTATTGGAGCGCAAAGAGAGTTCGAGCAAGAGGTACAAGTGACGAGTTGTAATCAAGACGGTCAATGGTTCGGGAGATCCCACTTCGAATAGCTAATATCGGGAAAATAACTGCACCTAATGGAAGATAAGACAGATAGCCTGCAATATTTGCTGGTGGAAGAGTTAGAGAAAATGGAACTTGATGTGCAGCCAACCAAATCCATAGCGCTGCACGTAATGGATCTCCAGTATTTCCTGTTGCGCTGCCTGCAGTCGCCCATGCAAGTAAAGATATAAATGAAGTAGGCAATAAGACATATGCAATACTGCGCACGACTTGGGCCAATGTGGTTCCAAGTACGCGGCCGAACATCGTTTTAGCGGCCTAAAATCGCGCGCAACAACCGCGCAGTTTCACTTGGAGTTTGTCCAACTTTCACCCCAGCTGCTTCAAGTGCATCTTTTTTACCCTGTGCAGTTCCAGATGAACCAGAAACAATTGCGCCAGCGTGGCCCATTGTTTTCCCTTCAGGTGCTGTAAATCCTGCAACGTAGCCAACTACTGGCTTAGTTACGTACTCTGCAATAAATGCAGCTGCGCGCTCTTCTGCATCTCCACCAATTTCACCAATCATTACGATCGCCTTAGTTTCAGGATCATCTTGGAATGCACGCAAGCAGTCGATGTGTGTTGTTCCGATAACAGGATCGCCACCAATTCCAACTGCAGTACTAAAACCAATATCTCGCAACTCATACATCATTTGATATGTAAGTGTTCCGGACTTTGAAACTAAGCCAATTGGGCCAGCACCGGTGATATCAGAAGGAATGATTCCAATATTTGATTGTCCGGGACTAATAAGTCCTGGACAATTTGGCCCGACAATTCGTGTAGTTCCTTTAGTTAATGAGTATGCATAAAAACTTGCAGAGTCATGCACTGGGATTCCCTCAGTGATAACGACTACAAGTGGCATTGCTGCATCAATTGCATCGATTACCGCAGCTTTGGCAAACTTTGGTGGAACGAAGACAACTGATGCATTGGCTCCAGTTACCCCCATTGCTTCAGCGACAGTGTTAAAGACTGGAAGTTGATGGCCATCGATGTCAACTACTTGTCCACCTTTACCTGGTGTTACTCCACCAACAATTTTTGTACCAGATGCCAGCATGCGGCGGGTGTGCTTAGTTCCTTCGGAACCAGTCATTCCCTGAACAATTACTTTCGAATCTTCATTCAAAAAAATAGACATCTACTTTGCCGCCAATTCTGCAGCACGATCAGCTGCGCCATCCATTGTGTCTAGCTGCTGCACCAATGGGTGTGCTGATTTATTTAATATTTCTCGACCTTCAACAACATTATTGCCGTCAAGGCGAACAACGATTGGCTTAGTGGCCTTAGAGCCAAGTAATTCAAGGGCTTGAACGATTCCTGTTGCCACCGCATCGCAAGCTGTAATTCCGCCGAACACGTTCACAAAAACACTTTTAACATCTTTGTCGCCCAGAATTATTGAAAGTCCATCGGCCATTACTTGAGCAGAAGCTCCACCCCCGATATCAAGGAAGTTCGCAGGACGCACTCCGCCATGTTTTTCACCAGCATAGGCAACAACATCCAGCGTGCTCATCACAAGTCCTGCACCGTTTCCGATGATTCCAACTTCGCCCTCTAACTTGACATAGTTAAGACCCTTTTCTTTAGCTGCTGCCTCGAGAGGATTTTCAGCAGCTTGATCAATTAATGCCTCATGATCTGGCTGACGAAATTCTGCATTGTCATCCAAAGTTACTTTTCCATCGAGTGCAATTACTTTGCCATCTTTAGTTTTAACTAATGGATTCACTTCAACCAAAGTTGCATCTTCGGCTTGAAATACTTCCCAGAGTTTCACAAGAACATCAGCAACTTGTGGTGCTACATCTGCAGGAAAGTGTGCAGCAGCAACGATTTCCGTTGCCTTTGCTGCGCTAATTCCATCAACTGCAGATACAGGAATCTTTGCTAATTTTTCTGGAGCAGTATGTGCAACTTCTTCGATATCCATTCCACCAGATACTGATGCCATAACTAAAAATGTGCGATTAGAACGATCGAGCAAAATCGCTAAGTAATATTCAGATTCAATAGGTGCAGCTGCTGCAATCATGACTGTACGAACAATGTGGCCTTTGATATCCATTCCAAGAATCTCTGCGGCTTTTGCACGAGCATCAGTTGGATTTTCTGCAAGCTTTACGCCGCCAGCTTTTCCACGACCACCAACTTTAACTTGCGCCTTAACAACTACTTTGCCACCAATTTTTGTTGCCGCAGCCTCTGCTTCATCGGCAGTAGTTGCAATTGCAGCTGCCAAAACTGGTACGCCATGTTTTTCAAAGAGATCGCGAGCTTGATATTCAAAGAGATCCACTGGCACTCCACATTCTAATTAGAGGGTAATCCTAGAGCTTCTCAACGGGTGCATAGCGCAGCAATAAGCGCTTCTCACCGTATTGGCCGAAGTTAATTGTTGCTTCCGCCTTTTCACCCGCACCGGCCACTGCCACAACAGAGCCCAAACCGAATGTGTCATGTGACACACGATCTCCAATTGCTAGTTCCATTGTTGAAATCTTCTTGCCTGTTGCGCGGGGTGGAGGAGTTGTTGCTACCCGAGATTTACGAACAAGTGACGGTGATACTGATGCCGAACTTTGATTGCGCCATTCGATTACATCTTCTGGAATTTCATCGAGGAAGCGTGATGGTGGATTGTAATTTGGCGCGCCCCATGTAGATCGATATTCAGCACGCGAAATATATAGTCGTTGACGCGCACGTGTTAAACCAACATAAGCCAATCGACGTTCTTCTTCAATCTCATCTTTTTCACCCAAAGTTCGTGAGTGCGGAAATATTCCATCTTCCATACCTGTTAAGAAAACTGTTGGGAACTCGAGACCTTTGGCAGTATGTAAAGTCATCATTGTTACTACTCCGCCATGGTCCTCGCCTTCAGGAATTTCATCAGCATCGGCGACTAGAGAAACTTTCTCGAGAAAGCCAGCTAGTGAGATTTCTTCATCTTCGCCTAATTCTTCAATCGGACGCTCTTCATATTCCATTGAAACAGCAACAAGTTCTTTAAGATTTTCAACCCGAACTTCATCTTGTGGATCCACGCTATCTGCCAACTCTTTTAATAGACCCGATTGCTCGAGGGCTGCTTCAACAATAACTGAAGGTCGAGTTTTGGCTTCAACTAAAACATTAAGTGCGCTAATCATTGAAGTGAATTCATTAATCGACTGCACTGCACGGGATGGTAATCCTGGTGCTTGTGAGCAGCGAAGTAGTCCCTGCCAAAAAGAGATTGCGTTATCTCGGGCAAAAGCATCAACATAATCTAGTGAGGTATCACCAATTCCGCGCTTTGGAACATTGATTATGCGTCGCAAAGATATCTCATCTTCAAGATTGGCAAGCACGCGTAAATATGCCAATAGATCTTTTACTTCACGGCGTTCGTAGAATCGCAACCCACCAACAACTTTATAAGGCAATGCGTTTCTCATGAATACTTCTTCAAAAACACGTGACTGGGCGTTGGTGCGATAGAAGATTGCAGTATCGCCTGGCTGTGATTTTGATTCGCGTTGTAATTGACGAATTTCATCTGCAATAAATGTCGCCTCATCGTGTTCGCTTTCAGCAACGTATCCAACCAGTGGTGCACCAGAACCTGCTTCAGACCATAAGTTTTTTTCTTTGCGACTTTCATTTCGGGTGATTACTGCGTTGGCAGCGTTAAGAATATTTTGCGTTGAGCGATAGTTTTGTTCCAGTAGTACTGTGGTCGCATTCGGGTAATCAAGTTCGAACTGCAAAATATTGCGAATTGTTGCTCCACGAAAGCCGTAAATACTTTGGTCGGCATCTCCCACAACGCAAAGTTCGGCAAGTGGCATACCTTCGGCTTCAGTTCCCACAAGTTCCTTTACAAGAATGTATTGGGCATGATTAGTATCTTGATATTCATCAACTAACACATGGCGGAACCTTGATCTAAAACGTGCCTTGGCTTCTGGGTAGCGCTGCAAAACTTCAACAGTTTTTAAGATTAGGTCATCAAAATCCATAGCATTAGCGCGCTGCAACCGTTGTTGATATACCGAATAGACATCGCCAACAACTTGCTCAAATTGGTTGCTTGCAGCGTTTACATAATCTTGTGGTCCCAGCAGCTCATTTTTTGCATTTGAAATCATTGCTTGGAATTGACGAGCTGGGTAACGCTTAGAATCCAAATTAAGTTCTTTTGACACAATTGTTATTAGGCGAAGTGAATCAGCTGAATCATAGATAGAAAACGAGTTGCTATAACCCAAACGTGAAGCCTCTTGACGCAAAATACGCACACAAGCAGAGTGAAAAGTAGATACCCACATCGATTTCGCAACGGGGCCTACTAGTTCGCCAACCCGCTCTTTCATTTCGCCCGCAGCTTTATTTGTAAATGTGATCGCAAGTATTTGGTAAGGAGCAACGTTGCGGCGGGACATTAAATACGCAATTCGACGCGTCAAAACTCGAGTTTTTCCTGATCCAGCACCTGCAACTACAAGTAATGGACCACCGGCATGAGTGACTGCTTCTGCTTGCTGGGGGTTGAGTCCAGTTAGAAGGGGATCAGTACTCGTCATGGTGGTGAGTCTATTAGGCTAGGCGACATGGAACCCATTGCAGATAGTGAGATCAAGCGCGTCTTGGTCGTTAGTGCCCACCCAGATGATTCAGATTTTGGTGCATCAGGAACGATTGCCCAATGGGTTAAAAAGGGAATTGAAGTTTCCTATGTATTTTGTACTAACGGTGATCAAGGTGGCGAAGAATCAGGTTTCACAAAAGAAGAGATGCCTGCAATTCGTCAACGAGAACAGCGTGCAGCTGGCGCAGCAATCGGAGTAACAGATATTACTTTTCTTAATTATGTCGATGGCCATCTTGAAGCAACTCTTGGACTTCGCAAAGATTTAGTGCGCCAAATCCGAATCTCGAAACCTGATCGCATGGTCTGCCAAAGTCCTGAACGAAATTGGGATCGCATTGGTGCAAGCCATCCAGATCATTTAGCTGCCGGTGAAGCAGCGATTCAAGCTGTCTATCCAGATGCACGAAATCCTTTTGCATTTACAGATCTTCTTGATCAAGAAGGTTTGCAACCTTGGCGAGTTAAAGAAGTATGGATTAGTGCTTTCGCAAACCCAGACCACTTTGTAGACATCACCGATACTTTTGATTTAAAGATGAAAGCCTTACATGCGCATGCTTCACAAACCGCTCATAATAAAGAACTAGAAAATATGGTTCGCGAATGGGGACAACGAAACGCTGGTATTGGCGGACTTCCAGAAGGTCGAATCGCAGAAGCCTTTAAAATAGTTAATACGAATTAATTCGTAGTCACTTTTAGCAACGCAATAGTCTGTGCGGGAGTACCATCGCCGCCGCCACCTACAACACCAGCTTTTGCTATCGCCTGCACAATATCTAAGCCTTTTGTAATCTTGCCCCAAATTGTGTAGTCCGGGCCAAGGGTCGTATCGGCGTACACAAGAAAGAATTGTGAGCCATTTGTGCCTGGTCCAGAGTTGGCCATTGCAACTGTCCCAGCTGGATAATTATTTAGCGCATTGGCCGGAAGGTTTTCATCTGGGTATTGAAAACCAGGTCCACCACTACCTGTCGCTGTTGGATCGCCACATTGCAAAACGAAAATTCCTGAAGTTGTTAAGCGATGGCACAAACTACCGTCAAAGTACTTTCCTTTAGCAAGGGTTGCCATCTCGGTTAAAGTCCATGGGGCCTTATTGCCAACTGTTGAAATAACGATGCTGCCACAATTTGTTGTCATTGTGAAAGTCTTAGCCAATTTAGCCAAAGGCTTTTGTATAGGTGTCACTTTTTTAGCACTATGACCTACAACTTTTGTAGTAGCGCACTTTACTTTCGTTGACGCTTGTGCAGGCGTGAACATAAGTAAAGACATAACTACGATACTTAAAACGGCTATTACTTTCTTCATATTTATTCCCATTCAATTGTTCCTGGTGGTTTACTTGTTACGTCTAATACAACTCTATTAACCTCACGTACTTCGTTAGTAATGCGAGTTGAAATCTTTTCAAGAACTTCATATGGTACCCGCGACCAATCAGCTGTCATAGCATCTTCGCTAGATACTGGGCGCAAAACTATTGGATGACCGTACGTACGACCATCACCTTGCACGCCAACGCTGCGAACATCGGCAAGTAATACAACTGGACATTGCCAAATATCTCGATCAAGGCCAGCTGACTTCAATTCAAAACGTGCAATCGCATCGGCTTCGCGCAATAAATCAAGACGCTCTTGCGTTACCTCGCCAACAATTCGAATTCCAAGTCCTGGACCAGGAAATGGTTGGCGCCAAATAATCTCTTCAGGTAATCCAAGTTCTAAACCAACCTGGCGAACTTCATCTTTAAATAGCGCACGAAGCGGCTCGATCAAATTAAATTTCAAATCATCTGGCAATCCACCAACATTGTGATGGGATTTAATATTTGCAGTACCCGTTCCGCCACCTGATTCGACAACATCTGGATACAAGGTGCCCTGTACTAAAAATTCAACATCTCCCTCTGCAGCGATGTCTCGAGCAGCTGCTTCAAAGGATCTAATAAATTCTCGGCCAATAATCTTTCGTTTTTCCTCAGGATCAGTAACTCCCTTGAGGGCATCCAAGAATATTTTCTTGGCATCAATGACAACTAGTTGAACGCCAGTTGATGCAACAAAATCACGTTCAACCTGCTCGGCCTCACCTTTACGTAGCAAACCATGATCGACAAAAACACAGGTCAACTGACTTCCGACGGCGCGTTGGATAATTGCAGCAGCAACTGCTGAATCAACTCCACCGGATAATCCGCAAATCACACGTTTTGCACCAATAACTTCTTTGGCTTTAGCTATCTCGGTTTCAGCAATATTTCCAGTTGTCCATGTTGCATCGCACTTAACGGTATTTACTAACCAATTACGCAAAATTGCTTGACCATGTTCACTATGTAATACCTCTGGGTGGAACTGGACGCCGGCTAACTGACCTGATTCATTTTCAAAAGCCGCGATTGGCGTGTCTGCAGTAACTGCACAGACTGTAAAACCGTGAGGTGCTTGTGTAACTGCATCACCATGTGACATCCATACTTTTTGCTGTGCAGGTAATCCGGCAAAAACCTTAGATTGCATTTGCACATTAACGTCTGTTCGACCAAATTCAGATTTACCCGTTTGGCTAACTACTCCACCCAATGCTGCAGCCATGACTTGAAATCCGTAACAAATTCCAAAAACTGGAATACCTAAAGAAAAAATCTCACTATCAAATTTTGGTGCATGTTCTGCATAAACACTTGACGGGCCACCCGACAAAATAATTGCCGATGGATTCTTTACCCTTATTTCGGCGGCAGAAATACTAGATGGAACAATTTCGCTATAAACATTGGCCTCGCGAACTCGGCGTGCAATCAACTGGGCATACTGCGCCCCAAAATCGACTACAAGTACACCGCGAACATTAGGCACGGTGAATAAGTACCTCTACGCGCTGGAACTCCTTCACATCTGAATAACCACATGTAGCCATTGCGCGGCGAAGGGCGCCAAATAAGTTCATTGATCCATCAGATGTATGTGAAGGTCCAAGCAAAATTTCTTCTAAAGTTCCAACAGTTCCAACGTTTACACGTTCTCCACGTGGCAAAACTTGGTGATGTGCTTCAGATCCCCAGTGCCATCCAAGACCTGGCGCTTGTGTTGCTTTAGCAAGTGGTGAGCCCATCATTACTGCATCTGCTCCACATGCAATTGCTTTAGCGATGTCACCGCTGCGACCAACTGCGCCGTCAGCAATAACGTGAACATAGCGACCACCAGATTCATCAAGGTATTCACGGCGAGCTGATGCAACTTCAGCAACCGCCGATGCCATTGGTACTTCAATTCCTAAAACTTTACGCGTTGTGTGTGCTGCTCCACCACCAAAACCAACCAAGACTCCAGCAGCTCCAGAGCGCATTAAGTGCAATGCGGCAGTTGCAGTTGCAACACCGCCGACAATTACTGGGACATCTAGCTCATAAATAAACTTCTTTAAATTAAGCGCTTCATCCTCTGCAGCTACATGCTCGGCACTAACAGTTGTTCCACGTATCACGAAAATATCAACGCCGGCATCGATAACTGCTTTGTGAAGTTCTGCTGTACGTGCAGGTGAAAGTGAAGCAGCAACAGTCACGCCAGCATCACGAATCTGTGTGATTCGAGCTTTAATTAGCTCAGGTTTAATTGGTTCGTTGTAAATCTCTTGCATACGCTTTGTTGCATGCTTATCTGGCATTGAAGCGATTTCACCAAGTGGAATCCGTGGATCTTCATAACGAGTCCATAGTCCTTCAAGGTTAAGAACACCAAGACCACCTAATCGACCAATTTCAATTGCAGTTTCAGGAGACACAACTGAATCCATTGGCGCAGCCATCATTGGTAATCCAAATTTATACGCATCGATTTGCCATGCTGTTGAAACATTTTCTGGATCACGGGTTCGGCGACTTGGAACAATTGCAATGTCATCGAAGGAATATGCGCTGCGTGCACGCTTTCCAGGAGCTAATTCAATCTCGTTCATGCGCGGCCTTTCTGCTGATAATTAGGTGCATCGGCAACGTGTGCAACATCGTGAGGATGGCTTTCTTGTAAACCAGCTGCAGTGATTTGGATTAAACGTCCTTCACGGCGAAGAGTTTCAATATCAGGCGCACCCGCGTAACCCATTCCAGAACGAAGTCCGCCAACAAGTTGGTGCACGACTTCGGCAACGTTGCCGCGGAATAGAACTTTTCCTTCGATACCTTCTGGAACAAGTTTGTCCTCAGAGAGAACATCGTCCTGCATATAGCGATCCTTGGAATATGACTTTTTCTCGCCGCGCGATTGCATTGCACCTAGTGATCCCATGCCACGGTACGCCTTGTATTTAACGCCATTGATTTCAACAAGTTCGCCCGGCGCTTCTTCGCACCCTGCTAGTAACGAACCAAGCATCACGGCATGTGCTCCTGCAACCAATGCCTTAACAATGTCACCTGAATATTGCAATCCACCATCTGCAATTAAGGGAATGCCAGCTTTATTGCAAGCCTTAGCCGCTTCCATAATTGCGGTAATTTGAGGAACTCCAACACCAGCAACAACACGAGTAGTACAAATTGATCCTGGGCCTACGCCAACTTTTACTGCATCAGCACCAGCATTAATTAACGCTTGTGCCCCAGCTCGAGTTGCAATGTTTCCACCTATAATTTCAGTTGTTGGAGAAAACTTCTTAATTCGAGATATTGCATCAAGGACCGCGCGGTGGTGACCATGAGCGGTATCAACAACAACAACATCAACACCGGCTTCAATGAGAGCTTGGGCTCTGGCAAATCCATCGTCGCCAACACCAACTGCGGCACCTGCAAGGCCAACATTTTTAACTAATTTCACATGAGTTACTTGCTCATCAATTGGCAGATTACGGTGAATGATTCCAATTCCACCAGCTTTAGCCATCGCAATTGCCATTGCTGATTCAGTAACAGTGTCCATGGCGGATGAAACCAGTGGAACAGCAATAATTATGTTGCGAGTAAGGCGTGTGGATGTATCAACCTCAGAAGGCACGACATCTGATGCATCAGGCAAGAGAAGAACATCGTCATAAGTCAGGCCAAGCATTGCGACTTTATCGTTCTCGCTCATATGCCCTCCCGCCTTAGGTGAACGTCCTTAAGAAGTCGGGAGTCTATCGGGAATAGCCCGCAAGACAGAAACCACCGTTACAACAGCCAAAATAAACAGAGGGATTGCGACTATGTAGAGACCAGCGGCAAATTGATATTTAGAGACACCAATTGCAATCAAATTTGCCAGTAATGCCGGTGCGCGACCAAAGTATTTTCCGCCACGATAACCCCTTGCTGCAGCAAATAATCCGCCTGATCCCAAAGCTATAAAAATTAAGACGCCGAGTAAGGGAAGGATTTCGACTTTGTCTGCGGTGAGAGCAAGCACAACTAGCCATACTCCAAGTGCTGCTACCACTATTGACTCAATAGTTAATAGGGATGCCACTAGTGCGCGGGCCTTAGCTGCTTTGGCAAGATCTTGTTCCATGGAAGAGAGATTAACTCATCGCGGAGTAGAAAACACACTTTTCTCTCATGATGGGATCCATGATTCGCAAACTCATTTAGCCGCTCCTAGTTATTTCTACCAACAACTTGCGCAAGAAATTGAATTGAATAAGCGAACTGGTGAAACCTTTTCATTAATTAGAGTCATATTTAAGCCAGTTAAATCCAAAGGTCACGTTTTAGAAGGAATGGTTAGCGCCGCTGACATTCTTTACTTTTCAGAGGCTTTAAAAGATATTACTCGAAAGCAAGATTGTGTTGCCCGAGTTGGACTCAATGAATGTGTAATTTTAATAAGAGCCGAGTTGGAAAACGTTGAATCGCTGCTTAGTAGATTACTTAATTCAAAAAATTTGACTGTTGATAACTCACTAAAAGTCTCATGCTCGACCGTTCAATACCAAGTGGGCGAGAAAGCATTAACAATTCTCAACCGTCTAGATACTGTGAGCTTATCCACCCGTTAAATAAGGCGCGATTACAAATGTCAGTCACGCTCATATGTTCTGGCTCATGGACCTAGATCTCGATATTACCTTTGGAGCTATTGCTCCCTATATGAACGACCCAACAATTGAAGAAGTATGGATCAATTCGCCTGAGCGCATTTTCATTGCACGTGCAGGAAAAAGTGAATTAACAAATTTGCTATTGACTGCTGAAGAAGTTCGAAACATAGTTGAACGAGCCCTGATGTGGGGAGGGCGCCGATTAGATCTTTCTCACCCTTTTGTTGATGCCCGCTTACCCGATGGAAGTCGTTTGCACGTTGCAATCCCCGAAATTACCGCTCAACATTGGGCGGTAAATATTCGTAAACATTTGATGCGGAACATGTCTGTGAATGATCTTGTAGATCGTGGAGTAATGAATCAACTACTTGGAACTGCACTAATCAACTCAGTTCGTGCTGGGTTAAATATTCTTGTAAGTGGCGGTACTCAAGCTGGTAAGACAACGCTGCTAAACGCACTAGCTGGTGCAATTCCACGTGGCGAACGAGTCGTGACCATTGAGGAAGTATTTGAATTATCTCCACAATTGCCAGATGTTGTTCAAATGCAAACTCGTAGCGC
>CANFUR010000012.1 GCA_947450175.1 Actinomycetota bacterium
GGCTGGCGCACCTTCTCGGGCCGAAACAGTTTTTTCGAAAATTGCGTTATCGCGCCAAAACTTTAAAATCTCATGTTCTACGGCAGGCAGATCAACAGCTGCAGGGATTGCGCGAAACGACATAAAAAAAGCCTCCATGAGTTAAGAACTCTGGAGGGACGAGATCTGCTGGCGCAGATCTCGCGGTACCACCCGCCTTGCGTGAAAATCACGCCACTTAGCCTTTCTATCCGCGGCTAGGTCTAGATGGCTTGCACCATTTCTTCTAGCAAACTCGTGAGGTGATAGCCCCGTCAATGCTCGTGTGCGGTAGTGGCCTAATACTAGCGTGCATAAAGCGGGATTTAACCTCGTGGCTAATTGGTAAGCGCACCCGAAGAGGATTAAGGTTCGCGACATGCCTAAGAAGCCAGTAAAGAAAGCCAGCGCCAAGAAAGCCGCGGCGATAAAGGCACCTGCAAAGAAGGCTCCCATTAAAAAAGCCGTAGCCAAGAAGGCTCCTGCTAAAAAAGTTCCAGCGAAAAAAGCTGTAGCGAAGAAAGCGGCGGTAAAGAGCATTCCAGTTAAAAAGGCTCCAGGTAAACCATTTCCTTCTAAAACAACTCTGACAGTTGATGAGAAATCGCAAACAGTTTCAGTGTCAACAATTACTGCACCAGTTGCAGCACCCGTCATTGAAGAGCGACGGTTAGTTATGCCACCTCCACCTCGCCCAGTTAAATCGGGCAAAAAGATTGCGCCGTTAAAGCCGATTAAATCTGCGCCAACGCCAATTGTCGTAAGCGAGAGCGAATCACCTTGGACCGCAGCTGAATTAAAAAGTATTCGCAGTGAAATTGCTAAGGAACTCGCTCGCCTGCGCGTAGAGCTAGCAAAGGTTGAAGATGAAATGGATTCACTTATTCAAGAATCTGGTGAAGGTGCTGGCGATGATCAAGCTGATGCCGGAACAAAGACTTTTGAACGTGAACACGAGATGTCATTGGTAATCAATGCCCGCGATATGGTTTTGCAAACTGAACGTGCCTTAGAGCGAATTGATTCAAAGTCTTATGGAAATTGTGAAGAATGCGGAAGTGCAATTGGTAAAGCTCGTTTACAAGTTTTCCCGCGGGCAACTTTGTGCATGCTCTGCAAGCAGAAAGAAGAACGGCGTTAATTGTGCGCGTCTGGCGCACACTCTTAAGTGTTGCCTGGTTCATCTGGATTGCTGATTTAGCTACCAAGATCTGGGCAGTTAACTTTTTGTCCCACCGTGGCAGTATAAGAATTCTGGGTTCATTCTTTCAACTTAACTTCGTTAGAAACTCAGGTGCCGCTTTTTCATTTGCACCAGGATCCACTTTGCTGCTTTCCTTTTTTGGAATTGCAGTTTTAATCTCAATCTCGTATTACGCACCGCAACTTACCTCCAAAGGTTGGGCCGTTGTATTAGGCCTAGTTATGGGAGGTGTTCTTGGAAATCTGACAGATCGAATATTCCGGGAGCCTGGATTACTTCGTGGCCATGTCATCGATTGGATGCAACTGCCTCATTGGCCTATATTCAATATTGCAGACTCTGCAATCGTAGTCGCCGCATTCCTTTCGGTTGTTTTAACTGCACGCAATATTGGGCCAATTAAAAAAGAAGAGTTGATATGAGCAGAGAACACCGCACCTTGTCAGTGCCAGAAGGCGTTGCAGGAGAGCGAATTGATAGCGCACTGACTCGAGTTCTTGGGCTTTCTCGCACGGCCGTCGTTAAATTGTTAGAGGATGGCGACATCACAACCTCTGGCAAAGCAATGGGAAAATCAGATCGGGTAGTTGCAAATCAAGTTATTGAAGTTTTGATGCCAGCACCAATTAATCAAGACCCGATTCCACTGACTCCACTTGAAGGTTTAACAATTGTTTATGACGACGATGCAATTGTTGTTATTGATAAGCCGGTTGGATGTGCAGCACATCCGAGCCCAGGTTGGATGGGACCAACGGTTGTGGGGGCGCTTATGGCCGCAGGTTATTCAATATCAACAAGTGGTGCCGCAGAGCGTCAAGGAATTGTTCACCGATTAGATGTTGGCACAAGTGGACTTATGATCGTTGCAAAAAGTGATCGTGCTTTTGCGGTACTAAAAGATGCTTTTAGAAATCGAACTGTAGACAAGATTTATCATGCACTCATCCAGGGACATATGGATCCAACCACAGGAACAATTGATGCACCTATCGACCGCCACCCAAAAGAGGATCACCGTTTCGCAGTAGTTGCTACAGGAAAAGATTCCATAACTCATTATGAAGTTATCGAGTTTTATCGTGGGGTATCACTTGTTAAAGTGGAACTTGAAACTGGACGCACTCACCAAATCCGCGTGCATTTTTCTGCTCTGAACCATCCACTTGTTGGTGACACCACGTACGGGGCAGATCCAGTATTGGCTAAGTCTCTAGAGATGAGACGACCATGGCTCCATGCCAAGGAGCTCTCTTTTGACCACCCCATTACTGGTGAGCGTTTAAGTTTTAGTGCGCCGTACCCAGCCGATCTCACACGCTCATTGGCGTTGCTATCTGATGCCGTTCTTCCTTAAGTAATAATCTACGTCCACCATGACTTCTGAGAATTTCGTACATCTGCACGTCCATACCGAGTACTCAATGCTCGATGGCGCTGCACGTGTTCCAGATTTAATGGCCGAAGTTGCACGTCAAGATATGCCTGCAATTGCAATGACTGACCATGGAAATGTTTTTGGCGCCTATGAGTTTTATAAGCAGGCAAAAAAAGTTGGTGTAAAGCCAATTATTGGAATTGAAGCCTACGTTGCCCCAGAATCTCGCTTTGATAAAAAGCGCGTGCAGTGGGCCAGTGGTGGCGAAGATGATGTGTCAGGTGGCGGCGCATATACGCACATGACGATCTTGGCAGAAAACAATGTTGGTCTTGGAAATCTATTTCGATTGTCATCACTTGCTTCCCTTGAAGGTTATTACTACAAACCTCGAATGGATCGTGAGCTACTATCGAAATACTCACAAGGTCTTATTGCGACAACGGGCTGCCCGGGTGGAGAAATTCAAACTCGCTTACGAATGGGCGCATACAAAGAAGCAATAAAAGCGGCAAGTGATTACCGCGATATTTTCGGAGCAGAAAATTTCTTCCTAGAAGTGATGGACCATGGAATTGATATTGAAAGCCGCGTTAAAGCTGACTTACTAAAACTTGGAAAAGAATTGGGACTACCTCTTCTTGCCACAAATGATTTGCATTACACGCTGCAAGCAGATTCAAATGCACACGAGGCACTTCTGTGCGTGCAATCAGGATCAACGTTGGCTGATCCTAAGAGATTTAAATTCGATAATGACTCTTTCTATGTAAAAACACCTGCCCAAATGCGTGAGCTTTTTAAAGATATTCCTGAGAGCTGCGACAACACGTTACTAATTGCCGAGCGTTGTGACGTGAAAATGCGTGAAGGCGAAAACTTACTTCCACAGTTCACTGTGCCCCAGGGCGAAACCGAAGATTCATGGCTGAAAAAAGAATCCGTTCGTGGAATGAAAGAACGATTAGGAGCAAAGTTAACTCCAGCCCATGAAGCCCGACTTGATTATGAACTTGGTGTGATGGAAAAAATGGGATTTCCTGGTTACTTCCTTGTTGTTGCAGACTTAGTTGGCCATGCAAAGCAGGTAGGAATTCGAGTAGGACCAGGACGTGGATCTGCAGCTGGTTCACTGGTTGCTTATTCACTAGGTATCACTGGACTTGATCCACTGGAACACGGACTTTTATTTGAGCGATTCCTTAATCCTGAACGTATTTCTATGCCAGATATCGATCTGGATTTTGATGAACGCAGACGCAGCGAAATGATTCGTTATGCCACCAATAAATATGGTGAAGATAGAGTTGCCCAAATTATTACTTACGGCACAATTAAATCTAAGCAAGCAATCAAAGATTCAACTCGCGTACTTGGATATCCATATGTGATTGGCGAAAAACTCACTAAAGCCCTGCCACCTACTGTGATGGGTAAAGATATTTCACTAGGGGGAGTCTTTGATCCTAAAGATGATCGATATGGCGAAGCTGGAGAATTTCGCGCCCTTTATGAATCAGACCCGGATTCCAAACGTGTAGTAGATACTGCACGCGGTCTTGAAGGTTTAAAGCGCCAGTGGGGCGTGCATGCTGCAGGCGTTATTCTCTCGCGTGAACCGCTGCTTGATGTAATACCTATTCATCGCCGTGAAGCCGATGGCGCAATCATTACTCAATTTGATATGGGCGCATGCGAATCTATCGGTTTATTAAAAATGGACTTTCTAGGTCTGCGTAACCTTTCAGTTTTAGATGATGCGTTAATCAATATCAAAGAAAATCAAGGCATCGATGTAATACTCGAAGATTTAACTTTGGACGATAAAAAAACGTACGAACTTCTCTCACGCGGTGACACATTAGGAGTATTCCAGCTTGATGGTGGACCAATGCGCGCGCTACTCAAATCTATGTCGCCAGATTCATTTGAAGATATTTCAGCAGTTATTGCCTTATATCGTCCAGGACCAATGGGTGAAAATGCACATAACAACTATGCCGATCGTAAAAATAAACGTAAGCCAGTCGAGCCAATCCACCCTGAACTTTCAGAGCCTTTACAAGAAATTTTGGGTGATACTTACGGCCTTATTGTTTATCAAGAGCAAGTAATGGCGATTGCCCAAAAAGTGGCGGGCTTCTCATTGGGGCGTGCAGATCTTTTGCGTAAAGCTATGGGTAAGAAAAATAAAGAGATTTTGGATAAAGAATACGTCCCATTTGAAGCTGGAATGAAAGCCAATGGTTTTTCAAATGCAGCTATTAAGCGTCTCTGGGATGTTTTGATTCCCTTTTCAGATTATGCATTTAACCGCGCACACTCAGCAGGTTATGGAGTTGTGTCTTATTGGACTGCTTACTTAAAAGCTAACTATCCAACTGAATACATGGCCGCCCTTTTGACAAGTGTTCGTGATGACAAGGACAAGTCAGCTTTGTATTTGAGTGAGTGTCGCCGAATGGGGATCAATGTCTTGCCACCGGATGTCAATGAATCTAACGGTGAGTACACACCGCGAACCAAAGATATTCGCTTTGGGCTTGCGGCAATTAGAAATGTGGGTGGGGGCGTAGTTACTTCTATAAAGAGCGCGCGTGACAACAAAGGACGTTTCACATCTTTTGGAGATTTCTTAGCCAAAGTTGACGCACAGGTCTGCAATAAGAAAACTATTGAATCTTTGATTAAAGCTGGAGCATTTGGTTCGCTAGGCGCAACACGTAAAGGACTTGTCGCTATTCACCTAGAAGCAATTGATTCAGTAATTGAAAGTAAGCGTGCAGAGGCAATCGGTCAGTTTGATTTATTTGGTGGTGAAGCCATAACTGAAGTTTCAGGTTTGGATATTGAAATACCAACAGGTGAGTGGGATAAAGCCATGTTGCTTAGTTATGAGCGCGAAATGCTCGGACTTTATGTTTCAGATCACCCCTTACTTGGAGTGGAACATGTGCTGCGCGCAAATACCGACATGTCTATCAGCGAACTAGTTGATGAAGGCGCACAACATGAATCGATAGTGACTATTGGTGGATTGATCACAAGTGTTTCTCGAAAAGTGTCGCGCCAAGGTGCTTCGTGGGCAGTAGTAACAGTTGAAGATCTTGAGGGCTCACTCGAGGTTCTGTTTTTCTCAAATACATACAATCAGTATTCAATGTCATTGACGGAAGATCGAATTGTCACTGTTCGAGGTCGTGTAGATCGTCGTGATGAAAAACTTAGATTTACGGCTTTAGAAATGTCGATGCCAGATATTTCTGCCGGACCAACTGGACCACTTGTGATTTCAATTCCAATGTCTCAATGCACTCCACCAGTCGTTGATCGAATCAAAGAGATTTTGCGTTCTCATCCAGGCAAGCGTGAAGTGCATCTATCGTTAAGTGAGAATGGCAGCAGTACAGTCATGACAATTGACGCATCGGTCACAGCCTCTCCATCCCTGAGCGCAGATCTCAAATCAATACTTGGCCCTAACTGCCTGGTTTAAATTCAATCCCGCTCTTGTGGGCCTAGCCCTTACAATTAGCAAGTGATTCGCACTGTAGACCTTCGTGGAAAAGCCTTAAGTAAGGCGCAATACAACGCCGAACTTCCACGTGCTGTCCTTGATGTCGCCGAAGCAATGCGATTGATTGAACCAATCTTGCATCGAGTTAAAACAGGTGGCGAAGAAGAGCTTCGCACATTAGCGCATGAATTTGACGGAGTTATTCCACCCTCAATTCGCGTTCCTCAAAAAGCCATAGATGATGCTTTAACGGCACTGGACCCTGCTATCCGTGTTGCGTTGGAACTTTCAATAGAGCGAGTGCGTGCAGTACATCTAGATCAGATTCGAAATGAAAAAACTACGACAGTCGTTGATGGCGGTACAGTTACGGAGAAGTGGATTCCAGTAGATCGCGTTGGGCTCTATGTCCCAGGTGGTCGTGCGGTTTACCCAAGTAGTGTCGTTATGAATGTAGTTCCAGCACAGATTGCAAAAGTTTCATCCATCGCTGTTGCCTCACCACCACAAAAAGATTATGGTGGATTGCCACACCCAACTATTTTGGCAGCGTGTGCACTCTTAGGAATTACAGAAGTTTTTGCAGTTGGCGGAGCCCAAGCAATCGCCATGTTTGCTTATGGTGTTGATGGTCTGTGCCAAAAAGCAGATTTAGTTACTGGCCCTGGCAATATCTATGTCGCGGCAGCCAAGCGTGCACTTCGTGGCTTAATTGGAATTGATTCAGAAGCTGGCCCTACAGAGATCATGATTCTTGCTGACTCAACTGCAAGTGCTTGCGATGTTGCCGCAGATCTAATCAGTCAAGCAGAACATGATGTAATCGCTGCTGCAATTTTAGTGACTGATTCCCCAGAATTAGTTGTGGCTGTTGAGGCAGAACTTAAGATTCGAGTTGGGGCAACTAAACATGCAGATCGAATCACAAGTGCGCTAACTGGAATTCAATCCGCAATTGTCCTAGTTGATAACACCGCGCAGGGGATTGATGTTGTTAATGCCTACGCCGCCGAACATTTAGAAATTCAAACAAAAAATGCTCAAAGCGATAGCAAGAATATTAGAAATGCAGGTGCAGTTTTTATCGGGCGATATTCTCCAGTATCACTTGGAGATTATTCAGCTGGTTCTAATCACGTTTTACCAACGGGTGGATGTGCATGCCATTCCAGTGGGTTGTCAGTTCAAAGCTTTTTACGTGGAATTCATTTCATTGAATATAGTCAAAAGGCCTTCACTGATTTAGTCTCAACGGTGGTCACATTAGCCAACTCAGAAGATTTACCAGCACACGGTGAAGCGATGACAGTGCGACTGGAAAATCAATAAATGAACTGGCCTACATGGCTGCCACTGCGCAGCGAATTGTCCCCGCTTACTCCTTATGGTGCTCCGCAGCTGCCAGCGCACGCATCATTGAACACAAACGAGAATCCGTATTCGCCATCTCCTGAACTTCAAAAAGCTATTGCTGAAGCAGTGTTGAAAGTTTCTGCTGATTTAAATCGCTACCCAGACCGTGATGCAAATCTACTTCGTACCAAATTGGCTGACTACATAAACATTGCAAGCGGTACTAATTTTTCTTTGAATAACATCTGGGCCGCAAATGGAAGCAACGAAATTATCCAATCTATTTTCTTAGCCTTCGGCGAAGGTACGGCACTTGGCTTTACTCCGTCTTACTCCATGCACCCGCTCATCGCCAAGGTATGTGGCACCAACTGGGTAGATGGAATGCGCAATCCGGATTTTTCTTTCAATATTGATCTAGCAATTGATGAGATTACTTCTGCCAAGCCCATGGTTACTTTTATTACTACACCAAATAACCCTTCAGGCGGATCGATTTCAATTTCAGAAATTCAACAACTAGCCGATGCCAGCGCAAAAGTTGGCGGGCTAATAATTGTCGATGAAGCTTATGCAGAGTTTTCATCGGAGAAATCTGCAGTTACCCTGATTGAGAAGAATCCGCATGTCTTAGTAATTCGCACAATGAGTAAGGCATTTGCTTTTGCTGGAGCTCGCCTAGGTTACTTAGTCTGCGATAGCGCCGTTAAAGATGCAATGATGCTGGTTCGTCTGCCATATCACTTAAGTGCAATCACTCAAGCAGCAGCGTGTGTGGCTATAGATTTCAAAGATGAACTGTTGGGTTATGTCACAACTCTTATTGCGGCCAGAGAATCATTAGTACAAGCCCTCCATAATCTGGGTTTGCAAACCATTCCAACTAGCGCAAACTTCATTTTGTTTACAGGATTTAAGGCTGATGCCACTAAACTGTGGAGCGAACTTCTAGGCAAAGGCGTCCTTATTAGAGATGTCGGCCTTCCAGGTTATTTGCGCGTAAGCGTTGGCAATGAGGTCGAAAATACTCTATTTATTGCAGCATTACGAGAACTCATTTAAGGAGAGGCCACTATGAGAACTGCACGCGTTGAAAGAGAAACCAAAGAGTCGCATGTATTAGTCGAACTCAATTTAGATGGCCAAGGTGTTATCGATGTTTCGACTGGAGTTCCCTTTTTTGATCACATGATGTCTCAATTAGGTAAGCATTCTGGCTTTGATCTAACAGTTAGAACCAAAGGTGACGTTGAAGTTGATTCACACCATAGTGTTGAAGATACCTCTCTTGCATTTGGGCAAGCATTGCGTGAAGCGTTGGGCGATAAAGCCGGTATTCGACGCTTTGGTGATGCAATGGTTCCATTGGACGAAGTATTAGTTCAAGCAGCTGTTGATTTATCTGGTCGACCATATTTGGTACACCGCCAACCTGAAATCGTGGAACTCATTGGAACTTTTGACACAACATTGGGTAAACATATTTGGGAATCAATTGTCGCAGAAGCTCACATTGCCTTGCATATTCGTGTTCTCGAAGGCAGAAATGCTCACCATGTTTTTGAGGCACAGTTCAAAGCCGTTGCACGAGCTTTGCGTGATGCTGTTTCACTCGATGGCAGAGTTGCTGGAATTCCATCGACAAAAGGTTCTCTTTGATCGCAATACTTGATTACGGATCTGGCAACTTACGTTCTGCCGAGAGAGCATTTGCCACTTCGGGTTTAGATGTAGTTGTCACTTCTGATCGCGATGTTGCACTTAATGCTAAGGGTTTAGTAGTCCCAGGCGTAGGAGCATTTGCGGCATGTATGAATGGATTGAATGCAGTTGGTGGAGCAGAAATTATTCGTGAAAGAATAACCAATGAGCGACCAGTTCTAGGTATTTGTATTGGAATGCAGATTCTTTTTAGTCATGGCACCGAACATAGTGAGAACGCCCCGCTTGCTGGTGTTGGAATTTGGGATGGCGAAGTTTCACTACTAGAAGCCCCAATCCTTCCTCATATGGGATGGAATAGCGTTGAAAGCGATGCACAAACTGTTTTGTTTCAGGGAATAGAAAACGAATCATTTTATTTCGTACATTCGTATGCAGCCAAGAAAGCGGTAGGCAAGGCACAAAGTTGGACTAAGCATGGCGAAAAGTTTGTATCAGCCGTTGAAGATGGATATGTCTCGGCAACTCAGTTTCATCCAGAAAAATCTGGAGATGCTGGATTGGCTTTTATTAAGAATTGGACTAAATCCATATGAGTTATTTAGAGCTTTTACCGGCAGTTGATGTAAAAGATGGACGTGCAGTACGTCTGGTTCAGGGCGAACTTTCACATGAAAGTATTTATGGCGCACCTCTTGACGTTGCTCTTGAATTTCAAGCTGCAGGAGCCGAGTGGTTACATCTAGTTGATCTTGATGCCGCTTTCGGTCGCGGCAATAACGCCGAACTTCTAGCGCAGGTTGTTGGAGCACTAGATATTAAAGTTGAACTCTCTGGTGGAATTCGCGATGACGAATCTTTACGCCGCGCACTTGCAACAGGTTGTCATAGAGTGAATTTAGGTACAGCTGCACTTGAAGACCCAGAATGGACTGCGCGAGTTATTGGCGAATTTGGCGATCGCATCGCAGTTGGTCTGGATGTTCGTGGCCATGTTCTAGCCGCACGTGGTTGGACCAAAGAGGGTGGTGATTTATTTGAGACCCTTACTCGTTTAGAAAAAGATGGATGCGCAAGATATGTAGTAACCGATGTTACAAAAGATGGAACCTTGGCTGGTCCAAATCTAGAATTACTTCAATCAGTATGTGCTGCAACTAAAAAGCCAGTCGTGGCAAGTGGCGGAATCTCATCACTTGCAGACATTGCTGCCTTATGTGTACTAAATCAAACTGGGGTAGAAGGCGCGATAGTTGGAAAAGCTTTATATGGCGGGGCATTTACTTTGCAAGAAGCGCTAAAGGTTACTCGGCGATGACTTTGTCAGTTCGGATCATTGCCTGCCTTGATGTCACAGATGGACGTGTAGTTAAAGGAGTTAACTTCACAAACCTGGTAGATGCAGGTGATCCCGTTGAAATGGCCGCACTTTACGGCACTGAAGGCGTTGACGAACTAACATTTCTAGATATATCAGCGAGTGTTATTGGGCGCGAGACAACGTTGGATGTTGTACGACGAACTGCGGAACAAGTATTTATTCCATTGACTGTTGGTGGTGGAATTAGAAGCGTAGAAGATGTTGATCGCTTACTTCGAGCAGGTGCAGATAAGGTGTCAATAAATACCGCAGCAATAGAGCGACCAGAATTAATCGCCGAAATTGCAGATAAATTTGGTTCACAAGTTTTAGTTCTTTCTGTTGATGCACGCCGTGCACGTACTGAGTCAGGTTTTGAAGTCACAACACATGGTGGCCGTGAAGGAACAGGAATAGATGCTCTAGCCTGGACCGAAAAAGCATGCGCACTTGGTGTGGGTGAAATTTTACTTAACTCTATGGATGCCGATGGCACTCGCGCCGGTTATGACATAGGAATGATTACCGCGATCAGATCTGTAACTAAAACGCCACTCATTGCTAGCGGTGGAGCCGGAGCCCTCGAGGATTTTGCGGCGGCAATCGATGCAGGCGCTGATGCACTACTTGCAGCAAGCGTGTTCCACTTTGGTATTCATCGAATTGGTGATGTGAAGACCTATCTCAATACGCATAATTATCCGGTTCGCATGTCGGTGACCCGGTAAGGCAGAATTAGGCCATGAGCGCACTTGATCCTGTAATTGTGAATCTACTCAAAGACTCCTCTGCACTTATTCCTGCCGTTGTTCAAGATGTTGTCTCTAATGAAGTTTTGATGCTCGCTTACATGAACACCGAAGCTTTGGCTCTAACATTAAATACAGGTAAAGCAACTTACTTTTCACGTTCTCGCAACGAGATTTGGGTGAAGGGCGCAACATCGGGCCATTTTCAAGAAGTTCAATCAGTCTCACTTGATTGTGATGGCGATGCCTTGTTAATTCACGTCAAGCAAACTGGGGTCGCCTGTCACACTGGCGAAAAAACCTGTTTCCATAAAACGTTAGCGATGGGCTAATCCAATGAACCTGGAAGAGTTTCGCGCATATGCAAAGGTTTCCAACGTTATTCCAGTTTCGCGCCGCTTACTTGCAGATGGCGAAACTCCATTAGGTGTTTATAGAAAATTAGCTAAAGATGCTCCAAATACTTTTCTACTTGAATCAGCCGAACACGGTGGAGCATGGTCACGGTATTCATTTATCGGTGTCCGGAGTGAAGCAACGCTGAGTGAAAAAGATGGAAAAGCTTATTGGCAAGGTAGCGCCCCAGCCGGTGCACCTTCCGGAATTGATCCGCTAGAAGCTTTGCGCTTATCTGCAGCACACTTGAAATCACCGAAGATTGCTGGGCTTCCACCATTAACTGGGGGACTAGTGGGTTTTATGGGCTATGACGTAGTTCGTCGACTAGAAAAACTTCCTAACCTTTCAGTAAAAGATTTGCCACTTCCTGAACTCAGTTTTATGTTGACTAGCGATTTAGCCGTTCTTGACCACAGCGATGGAACGATTACTTTGATTGCTAATGCAATCAATTGGGATGGAAGCAATGACCGCATCGATGAAGCTTTCGCATCATGCAATGAACGCCTTGATCGGATGCAAAAAGATTTGGCAACATCATTACCGGGGGATATTGCACAAATTGAAAAACACGCTGCCCCTGCTTTTGATGCAAATATGTCTGGTGATGAATTCAAGTCAAAGATTGCACGTGCCAAAGAAGAAATTCTTGCAGGTGAAGCTTTTCAAATAGTTCTGTCACAGCGATTTTCTATGCCGTGCATTGCAGATGCAATTGATGTGTATCGAATGTTGCGCCTTAATAACCCAAGCCCCTATATGTATCTCTTTCGTTTCAACGAAGGTGTCGTAATCGTGGGATCAAGTCCTGAAGCATTAGTCAAAGTCAATGATCGCGAAGTAATGATTCATCCAATTGCTGGTACTCGCAAACGTTCGTCATCCCCAGAAGAAGATCACAGATTAGGCGAAGAGCTACTAGCTGATCCCAAAGAACGTGCAGAGCATTTAATGCTTGTTGATTTAGGGCGCAATGATTTAGGGCGTGTATGTGCTCCAGGAAGCGTTGAAGTTATTGATTTCATGCACATTGAACGTTACTCACACGTAATGCATATTGTTTCTACTGTCACTGGAAAACTGGCAGACCATTCCACACCAGTTGACGCTCTCTTCTCAGTATTTCCTGCAGGGACTTTATCTGGTGCACCAAAACCACGCGCGATGGAGATCATTGAAGAACTTGAACCAACTAAGCGCGGTGTGTATGGCGGCATCGTTGGTTACATAGATTTCACGGGAAACATTGATACATGCATTGCTATTAGAACTGCACTTATTCATGATGGTGTTGCATATGTTCAGGCTGGAGCGGGAATTGTCGCCGACTCAGATCCTGAGTCTGAAAATCAAGAATGTCGTAACAAGGCAGCAGCGGTCCTTATGGCCATTGATGCTGCAAATAGATTGCGCAAGAGTTCATGAATCAATCACTCTCACTAGTAATAAGCGCTGTTGTAGTTTTTGCTGCGGTGGTTATTGTAAGTAAAAAAATTAATCTTTCATCTCGGTATGAAAGAAAGCCTCGGGTTCTCAATTCGTGGAACGCCTTGGATAAAGGTATTGATCCGACGGATGAGAACAAAGCATGAGCGTTCTTGATTCAATCATCGACGGTGTTCGTGAAGATTTAGCTGCGCGTCGAAAGCCTTTGGCACAGGTACAAGAGGAGATGGACCAAGCCGATGCGGTAAGAGACCCTTTATCTAAGCTATTGAGCTCAGAGATGTCAGTTATTGCCGAAGTAAAACGTTCTTCGCCCAGTAAAGGCGCTCTGGCTGCAATTATTGATTCGGCAGGATTAGCCGAACAATATGAAAACGCTGGGGCATCACTCATAAGTGTTTTAACCGAGCAACGCCGATTTGGCGGCTCACTAGCCGATCTTGATGCAGTTCGCTCCCGCGTTAATATTCCGATCCTTCGCAAAGATTTCATGGTCGATGAATATCAATTCTTTGAAGCCCGTGCACATGGCGCAGATGTTGTCTTGTTAATCGTTGCAGCACTGAGTCAATCCCAACTCAATGATTTTCATCAGCTAGCAGAAGGTTTAGGGATGCGTGCACTAGTTGAGGTTCACACTAATGATGAATTAGAAAGAGCTCTTGAAATTTCGCCCGCAATTATTGGCGTTAATTCACGGGACTTAAAAACCTTAGATGTGGATGCACAAAGCTTCGCCGAACTTATTCCGCGGATCCCAGGTGATGTGGTCAGAGTTGCTGAATCAGGAATCTCAACCCGCCAAGATGTAGAATTCGCGCAATCTAATGGCGCGACTGCGATTTTGGTGGGAGAAGCTTTAGTTCGTGCGGGCGACCCAGCCTTAGCAATGCGAGAACTTCTGGGTCTGGATAGGCTTGGGTAATGAGTATTCAAACTAGTGAGGTACTTGGGCACTTTGGCCAATATGGTGGTCGCTTTGTGCCTGAAGCTCTCATCGCAGCGTTGGATGAGTTAGAAAATGCGCATAATGCATCTAAATCCGATCCAGATTTCCAAGCAGAACTTGCCGAACTGCATCGCACATATACCGGCCGCCCAAGCATCATCACTGAGGCCAAGCGATTTGCTGAACATGCTGGCGGTGCGCGTATTTTGTTAAAGCGCGAAGATCTCAACCATACTGGCAGTCATAAAATCAATAATGTTTTAGGCCAAGCTCTTCTTACTAAAAAGATGGGCAAGAAACGCATCATTGCTGAAACTGGAGCTGGCCAACACGGTGTAGCTGCAGCAACAGCAGCTGCATTATTAGGTCTTGAGTGCGTCGTGTATATGGGCGAAGAAGATACTCGCCGACAATCTCTCAACGTTGCCCGTATGAAGTTATTGGGAGCAGAGGTTGTACCTGTTACTTCTGGCTCGCGCACACTAAAAGATGCAATTAATGAGGCAATGCGCGACTGGGTTACGAACGTTGCAACTACGCATTACATGTTAGGCACGGTGGCGGGTCCACATCCATTCCCAACCATGGTCCGCGATTTTCACAAGATTATTGGAGAAGAAGCGCGTGAACAAGTAATTGCGTTAACAGGAAAACTACCTGATGCAGTTCTTGCATGTATCGGTGGAGGATCTAATGCCATCGGAATTTTCCATGCCTTTATTCAAGATACTGGTGTTCGATTGATTGGATTAGAAGCTGGTGGTGATGGCGTTGAAACTGGCCGCCACGCTGCAACAATTACTGGTGGTTCAGCTGGCGTATTGCACGGAACCCGCTCTTATGTTTTACAAGATGCCAATGGTCAAACAGTTGAGTCACATTCAATTTCTGCAGGATTAGATTATCCAGGTGTTGGCCCAGAGCATGCCTATTTGCATGACATCGGGCGGGCCGAATATCGCGCCATCAATGATGATGCGGCAATGGCAGCATTTGCATTGTTGTGCCGAACCGAAGGAATTATTCCTGCGATTGAAACTGCTCATGCTCTAGCTGGTGCTCTGGTTATCGGTAATGAATTGGGTCCAGATGCCACGCTGCTTATCAATCTTTCTGGTCGTGGAGATAAAGATGTACAAACAGCTGCGCAGTACTTTGGAATTCCTCTGTGAGTACTCCGCTTGATGCAGTATTTCAAAAGGTCCGAAGCGAAAATCGTGCCGCACTGATTGCATACATCCCAGCGGGATTTCCATCGCAGTCAGGATGTGCGAAAGCCATTACAGCATTAGCTGCGGCAGGTGTTGATGCTATTGAAATTGGTTACCCGTACAGCGATCCAGTTATGGATGGACCAACGATCCAAGAGGCCGCCGAAATTTCGATCAAGGGCGGTACAAATGCCGCGGATGTTTTTTCTGCACTTAAAACAGCAAGTACTGCTGGTGTTGCTGCTGTAGTTATGACGTATTGGAACCCCATTGAAAAATATGGCGTAGATGCATTTGCTAAATCAATTCTGGACAATGGTGGTTCAGGAGTTATTACTCCAGATTTAACTATCGAAGAATCTGGCCGGTGGCTGGAGGCAACAACTAAACACGGTATTAATCCAATCTATGTAGTTGCACCAAGCACCGCAGATGCTCGCCTAGCCCAGGTCGTTGCAAAAACTGGAGGCTTTGTTTATGCAGCCTCCGTTATGGGAGTAACAGGTGCGCGCAATGATGTTTCAGTCGATGCAAGTGCACTGGTGTCTCGCGTAAAAAAGGCTACTGATCTTCCTGTCTCTGTTGGCTTAGGAGTATCAACTAGAGAGCAGGCAAAGCAAGTAGCTGCATATGCTGATGGCGTCATTGTTGGTTCTGCATTTATTAAATTACTGCTCAATGCAAAAAGTGAGCAAGAAGGTCTTGATGCAATCACAGCTTTGGCCAAAGAATTAGCACTAGGCGTGCGCGAGGGACGATGAGAAAGTTACATAATAGATTTCAACCCATCATCACACTGGTTTTACGTTTGCTACTTGGTGGAGTGTTGCTAGTAGCAGGCGGGTTAAAAGCTTTCAAGCCAGATGAGTCTGCAGGAGCGGTTGCGGCTTATAAAATCCTTCCAACAAATATCGCCCACCTCATTGGCTATGCACTGCCTTGGCTAGAAATTGCAATTGGAGTTCTGTTAATTATTGGCCTGTCTGCCCGATTAGCTGCGGTAGTTGGTACTGCTGTAATGCTCATTTTTGTGGTCGCAATTATTTCAGTCTGGGCTCGTGGAATCCTTATTGATTGTGGCTGCTTTGGAGGCGGAGGAGCAGTAGATCCAAGCAAATCTGCCCAAGTCCATCGGGCGTATCTATTGGAGACATTGCGCGACTTAGGATTGGCAATAACGGGCTTATATCTATACTTTTTCCCATACGGACTATTAAGTGTTGAAAAACCACTTCAGATAATCGAGGAGCAGTAATGGCAAAGCAGGCTAAGGCAACTAAGACATCTGGTGGAGATAACTTCACTCGATGGTTAGTAATCGGCATGGTCACATTAGTTGTAGCAACTGGTGCAATTTTTAGTGTAATCAGCCAAAAGACCAAAGCTAATGAGTCATTTGTAGCCTTAAATAATTTTAAAGTTGGAGCCCCAGTAACCGCCAGCGTTGATACCGCAAATGGTTCTGGGATTACAGTAAACACCGGCGCTGCAAAAACAATCGATCTTTGGGAAGACCCACAGTGCCCGATCTGTAATACATTTGAAGGTGCCAATGGTGCATACATTGAAGATTTAGTTCGTGCAAAAAAAGCTAATGTGGTCTACCACGTACTTTCTTTTCTTGGCAAAGAATCAGTGACTGCCGCAAATGCAGCATATTGCGCCGCCGACGAAGGACATTTCTTAGATTTCCACAAAGCCCTATATTTGGTTCAACCAGCACTTGAAAACTCAGGTTTTTATACAACTCAAAACTTAGTAAAAATTGGCGGATATGTTGGCCTTACTTCTCAAAAGTTCGTGGACTGTGTTACTAAAGTTTCAAAGTTAGATCAGGTCAAAGCAGCTTATGACTCAATGGCCAAATACAACGTAACGGGAACTCCAACTGTATTTTTCAATGGAAAATTGTGGGAGCGCAAGAACGGCGGCTTTGTACTTGACGAGTTCTCTGCAGCGTTCGAGGCAAGTTAACCCTTGATTCGTGCAATTCCATCACCAACTATTTCGGCGTTGGATTTAGGCCCATTTACTTTTCATCTCTACGCCTTATGCATAATCGTTGGAATTGCAATCGCGATTTGGTTAGGCGATAAACGCTTTCGCGCCAGAGCAATTAATGGCACATCTGTTGTTTCAGAAGTAGCCATCACAGCAGTTCCATTTGGAATTATTGGTGGTCGTATTTATCACGTGATCACCTCACCAGATGCTTACTTTGGTGCAAACGGACACCCATTAGACGCTTTCAAAATTTGGCAAGGCGGGCTTGGAATTTGGGGAGCTATTTCATTAGGCGCTGTCGCGGCTTGGTTTCGCTACAGCCAATTAGCTAAAAAGATTGAACTTCCACCTTTTGCTATTTTTTTAGATTCCTTAGTTCCTGGCGTTCTATTTGCCCAAGCTATAGGTCGATTTGGAAATTGGTTTAACGTCGAACTCTTTGGCAGACCCTTACAAGCGCCGTGGGCTTTAGAAGTTCCCTTTCGCTTTCGTCCGACGGGTTATTCAGAATTCGAAACTTTCCACCCAACGTTTCTATACGAATCAATTTGGTGCACGCTTTTAGCTTTCGTGCTCATTAAATACGGACTTCGATTTAAGCCGGGTCAGATGTTTACGCTCTATGCTCTCGGTTATTCAATTGGACGACTTGTGATTGAATCAATCCGAATTGATACTGCTCACACTATTGCTGGATTACGCTTAAATATCTGGGTCAGCATCCTCGTAATCATTAGTGCGGCGATAACTTTTGCCAGACAATCAAAGAAAGTGCAATAGCTTTCGGGTAGGCTAATTTCTATGGCCCTAGAAGATGTATATCAACGCAATCTGCATCACCGTACTCATCGTGCAGGTTGGTTGCGCGCAGCAGTTTTAGGTGCAAACGATGGCTTAGTTTCAACGGCATCACTAATGATTGGTGTTGCGGCCGCAGGAAAAAATGATTTCCTTATTACTGCAGGTCTTGCAGGAATTTCTGCTGGCGCGATGTCTATGGCAGTAGGTGAATATGTTTCAGTTCGTTCTCAAAATGATGTTGAAGAGTCAGATCGTTTGTTAGAGATTGAACATTTAGCAGCAGATCCTGAAGGCGAATTGATAGAACTTCAACATATCTATATCGAAAGAGGCCTTTCACCAGAGCTTGCAATGACCGTGGCTCAAGAGATGCATAAGAAAGATCCACTTGCCGCGCATTTGCGTGATGAGCTTGGTCAACACCCACATACAAAAGCCAAGCCAGTTCAAGCAGCGATTGCATCTGCTTTAAGTTTTACTGTTGGCGGCTTTGTTCCTTTTGTTGGTGCCTTTGCTCCAACGTTAGGCGCTAAAGCGTGGAGCATTGTCATTTTCACGGTAGCAGGCCTTGTGCTTACTGGAATTGTGAGCGCTCGTACTGCTGGTTCAAAAGTTCTCATACCAACCATTCGCGTGATCATTGGTGGATGCCTTGGCATGCTCATCACCGCGGCTATCGGCCAGATTGCCCACGTTACAGGGATTTAAATTCTTTTAGAGTCAGGGCTTTTGTTGCTACTCTTTGCCAGCAGTCCAGGGCCAAGGTTGTCCCGCAATTCACTTACGACAACAGGAGCTCTACGCCGTGGCTTTGTCTTCCAATTACCCGCAACCGCAAGGTCTTTATAACCCTGCGCAAGAACATGACGCTTGCGGTGTCGCAATGGTGGCAACGCTCAACAAAACTGCAACACATGAGATCGTAGAAAAAGCTTTAACTGCATTGTGCAACCTTGAGCATCGCGGTGCATCAGGTGCTGAACCAGATAGCGGGGATGGAGCTGGAATACTTATTCGAATTCCCGATAAGTTTTTTCAAGAAGTTACTGAATTTGAATTACCAACCGTAGGTGCTTATGCCACTGGAATCGCATTTGTAGAAAAAGGTGCAGAGGTAAAAGGCGCGATTGAAAAGCTTGCAACAGAAGAAGGTTTAAAGGTTTTAGGTTGGCGCGAACTTCCTATTAACTCCATCTCACTTGGTAAAACTGCGCTTTCTGTTATGCCAAATTTTCAGCAGTTATTTATATCAGGATTAAATGGTGAAACTGGATTAGCTCTTGATCGTATGGCATTCTGTTTGCGCAAACGCGCTGAACACGGTCTCAAACTCTATTTCCCTTCGCTTTCTTCTCAGACAATTGTTTATAAGGGAATGCTCACAACTGGGCAGCTAGAAGAGTTTTTTCCAGATTTATCAGATGTGCGAGTTGAATCTCCGCTGGCATTAGTTCACTCACGTTTTTCTACAAATACTTTCCCATCATGGCCACTTGCACATCCATATCGTTTCATCGCGCACAATGGTGAAATTAATACAGTTAAGGGAAACCGAAACTGGATGCGCGCAAGAGAGTCCTTGCTTGAAAGTGATGTGATTCCCGGGGACCTTAAGCGACTATTTCCAATTGTGGAAATGTCGGGTAGTGACTCTGCATCATTTGATGAAGTACTAGAACTACTTTATTTAGGTGGACGTTCACTGCCACATGCAGTTCTGATGATGATTCCTGAGGCTTGGGAAAATCACGAAACCATGCCACAAAACCGCCGTGACTTCTATGCATTCCATGCATCACTCATGGAGCCATGGGATGGACCAGCATGTGTGACATTTACTGATGGGCACCAAGTTGGCGCAGTACTTGATCGAAACGGATTACGTCCGTCGCGTTTTTGGGTAACTAACGATGGCCTTGTAGTTCTTGCTTCTGAGGTTGGCGTTTTAGATATTCCTGCAGAAAATATTGCTCGCAAGGGTCGACTACAACCAGGCAAGATGTTCTTAGTTGATATTGAGGCTGGACGCATTATTGAAGATGGTGAAATTAAGGATGATTTAGCTGCAGCGGCTCCTTATAGCGACTGGTTACATGCAGGGATGGTTAAGTTAAGTGATCTCCCATCTCGCGAACACATTGTTTATCCGCACTCTTCAGTTTTGCGCCGTCAACGCGCATTTGGTTACACAGAAGAAGAAGTTCGAATCCTTATTACACCTATGGCAAAAAATGGTTTAGAGGCTCTGGGTTCAATGGGAACAGATACTCCCATTGCAGCTCTATCTGATAAGCCACGTTTGATTTTTGATTATTTCTCCCAGCTATTTGCTCAAGTTACAAATCCACCACTTGATGCAATTCGAGAAGAGTTAGTCACAAGCCTTGGAACATCAATGGGCCCAGAACACAACTTATTAGACCCAGGCCCAAGTAGCTGCCGCCAAATCTCTTTAGCTTTTCCAGTGATTGATAATGATGAGCTTGCAAAAATTATTCACGTTAACGCTGATGGTGATTATCCCGGTTTAAGCGCACACGTTATTCGTGGCCTATTTTTTGTGGCCGATGGGGGAGATTCGCTGCGCGAGCGGCTAGAAGAAATTAAAGCCGAAGTATCGCAAGCAATCAGCGACGGTGCTCGAATAATTGTTCTTTCAGATCGTGATGCTGATGCAGAAGAAGCACCAATTCCATCACTGCTTCTTACTTCTGCAGTTCACCATCATTTGATCCGCGAGAAAACACGTACCAAAGTTGGCCTAGTTATCGAGGCCGGTGATGTTCGCGAGGTTCATCACGTGGCATTGTTGATTGGATATGGCGCCGCGGCAGTTAATCCATACCTAGCAATGGAAACCGCTGAAGATTTAGTATTGCAAGGCGTCATTACTGGAATTACACCTGAAAAGGCAGTACGAAATTTGATTAAGAGTTTGGGCAAAGGCGTCCTCAAGGTGATGTCCAAGATGGGTATCAGCACAATCGCCTCCTACACAGGTGCTCAAGTTTTTGAAGCA
>CANFUR010000013.1 GCA_947450175.1 Actinomycetota bacterium
AACTGAATTTAAGTCACGTTGGTATGCAGACAAGTTGTACAAGGATTACGTCAAGGAAGATGTCGAAATCCGTCGCTTGATGCAGAAAGGTATGGAGCGCGCTGGCGTATCTCGAATTGAAATCGAGCGCACACGTGATCGCGTTCGTATCGATCTACATACTGCACGTCCAGGAATCGTTATTGGCCGTCGTGGTCAAGAAGCAGATATCTTGCGTCAACGTCTTGAGAAGCTAACCGGTAAGCAGGTTCAGCTCAACATTCTTGAAGTTAAGAATCCAGAAATCGATGCGCAACTTGTTGCACAAGGAATTGCAGAGCAGCTTGCTGCACGTGTTTCTTTCCGTCGCGCAATGAAGAAGTCAATGCAAACAGCTATGAAGTCTGGCGCACAGGGCATTCGTGTTCAGTGCGGTGGTCGTCTAGGTGGCGCAGAAATGTCACGTTCTGAGTTCTATCGTGAAGGTCGCGTTCCATTGCACACACTTCGTGCCGATATTGATTATGGCTTCTATGAGGCACATACAACTTTTGGTCGCTTGGGTGTAAAGGTGTGGATCTACAAGGGCGAAATTATCGGTTCACGTGCAGATCGTGCAGCAGCAGCACTTGCTGAAGCACGCGCACCAAAGCCAGAACGTCGCGGACCACGTAATCCACGTGCTCCACGCGGTGAAGTAACAACTTCACATACTCAACCAACTGCACCTGCGGAAGGAGCTGCGAACTAATGTTAATTCCACGTCGTGTTAAGCACCGTAAGCAGCACCACCCTTCCCGTAGCGGAGCAGCAAAGGGCGGAACAGCAGTTGCATTCGGCGATTTTGGTTTGCAAGCTCTAGAGCCTGCTTACGTAACAAACCGTCAGATTGAATCTGCACGTATCGCAATGACTCGTTACATCAAGCGTGGTGGAAAGGTTTGGATCAATATTTATCCAGATCGCCCACTGACAAAGAAGCCTGCTGAAACTCGTATGGGTTCCGGTAAAGGTTCACCTGAATGGTGGATTGCAAACGTAAAGCCAGGGCGCGTTATGTTTGAAATCTCTGGTGTTACAGAAGCAATTGCTAATGAAGCTATGCGACTTGCTTCGCACAAGCTTCCAATGAAATGTCGAGTAGTAAAGCGTGAGGAGGCATAAGTGGCTATTACAACTAATGAAGAGCTACGCCAATTGTCAGCTGAAGAGTTAACAGGCAAAGTGCGCGAACTGAAGGAAGAACTTTTCAACCTTCGTTTCCAAGCTGCAACTGGACAACTTGAAAGCCACGGTCGCTTGAGCGCAGTGCGCAAAGAGATCGCACGTGTATACACAATCGTTCGCGAACGCGAACTAGGAATCGGGGGAGCTGCGTAATGGTTACTAACGATGCAGATCGCAGCGACCGCAAGGTCCGTGAAGGAATTGTTGTGAGCGACAAGATGGATAAGACCATCACCGTTGAAGTTTCAAATCGTGTTAAGCACGGTATGTACTCAAAGGTTATGTCTCGCTCAAGCAAGTTAAAAGCACATGACGAGCAGAACACTGCCGGCATGGGCGATCGTGTACTCATCATGGAAACTCGTCCATTGTCAGCAACAAAGCGCTGGCGTTTGGTCGAGATTCTCGAGAAGGCAAAGTAAGGGTGAATAACTAATGATTCAACAAGAATCGCGCCTACGCGTTGCGGATAACACAGGAGCTAAAGAGCTTCTTTGTATTCGCGTGCTCGGTGGATCCAAGCGCCGTTATGCCGGTATCGGAGACATCATCGTCTGTTCTGTTAAGGACGCAATTCCTGGCGGACAAGTTAAGAAGGGTGAAGTCGTTAAGGCTGTCATCGTTCGTACAGTTAAAGAACGTCGTCGTCCAGACGGTTCTTACATCAAGTTTGATGAAAATGCCGCAGTGATCTTGAAAGCTGATGGCGAACCACGTGGAACTCGTATCTTCGGACCGGTTGCACGTGAACTTCGCGATAAGAAGTACATGAAGATCATCTCGCTAGCACCGGAGGTGTTATAAACATGGCCAAGATTAAAAAAGATGACACTGTTTTGGTTATCGCCGGAAAAGACCGCGGCGTAACTGGAAAAGTTCTCGATGTCGATGGAAACCGCATCCTTGTTGAAGGTGTTAACCGCCAAAAGCGTCACACCAAAGAATCAACTGGAGACCGCGGTGTCAAAGTTGGCGGAATCATCACTGTCGAAGCATCAATTCATATTTCAAATGTCATGGTCACTGATGGCGATGGCAAGGCAACTCGTCTTGGCGTTCGCAAGAATGACGAAGGCAAGAATGTTCGCGTTTCACGTCGCACCGGAAAGGACATCTAATGTCAACAGCGTTAGACGTACGTCTTAAGGCTAAGTACAAGAGCGAAATCGCTCCAGCACTTAAGGCCGAATTCGGATTAAAGAACGTGATGCAGATTCCAAACCTGACCAAGATTGTGGTCAACATGGGTGTAGGCGATGCAGCTCGCGATTCAAAGCTTATTGAAGGCGCTATCCGCGACTTAGCAACAATCACTGGTCAAAAGCCACAGGTTACTAAGTCACGTAAATCAATCGCGCAGTTCAAGCTTCGTGAAAATCAGCCAATCGGTGCGCACGTAACAATGCGCGGAGATCGTATGTGGGAGTTTGCAGATCGTTTGCTTTCAATCTCACTTCCACGTATCCGCGACTTCCGTGGTTTATCACCAAAGCAGTTTGATGGAAAAGGAAACTACACATTCGGTCTAACCGAACAAGTTGTGTTCCCAGAAATCGAACAGGACAAGATCGATCGTCCACGCGGTATGGATATCACGATTGTTACTACAGCTAAGAACGATGAAGAAGGTCGCGCACTACTTAAGGCGCTCGGCTTTCCATTCAAGGAGGCATAAGAGATGGCAAAAACATCACTGAAAGTTAAAGCAGCTCGCAAGCCAAAGTTCAAGGTTCGCGGCTATACCCGTTGTCAGCGTTGTGGACGTCCACACTCTGTGTACCAAAAGTTTGGAATTTGTCGCGTGTGCTTCCGTGAAATGGCGCACCGTGGTGAACTTCCTGGCATCACCAAGGCATCTTGGTAATCCGTCCAACTAACTAACTACAACGAAATAGGTCCGATAAGGAAACCAGTTCGAGAAAGGCCACGAGGCCACGTATGACAATGACAGATCCAATCGCAGACATGTTGACTCGTCTGCGCAATGCGAACTCTGCCTACCATGATTCGGTATCAATGCCGTCATCATCGGTTAAGGCCAGAATTGCAGCGATCCTTCAGGCTGAGGGTTACATCGCTTCACATCGTATTGAAGATGCAGAAAATGGAGTGGGAAAAAATCTCATTCTTGAACTTAAGTTTGGTGCAAACCGTGAGCGTTCAATCGCTGGTTTGCGTCGAGTAAGCAAGCCAGGACTTCGCGTTTACGCAAAGTCAACAGCTCTTCCAAAAGTACTTGGTGGACTTGGCGTTGCAATCATTTCAACTTCATCTGGATTGCTTACTGATAAGCAAGCCAATAAGCAGGGCGTAGGCGGAGAAGTTCTCGCCTATGTATGGTGATCGATAAATGTCACGTATTGGTCGTATGCCTATCGCCGTCCCAAGTGGCGTCGAAGTAACAATTGCCGGACAGAACGTTGCAGTTAAGGGACCTAAGGGTTCACTTGCGATCAACGTTGCTGAGCCAATTCAAGTTTCACATTCAGAAGGTGTAATCACAGTTGCACGTCCTAACGAAGAGCGCGTAACTCGTTCTCTTCACGGCCTATCTCGCTCACTTGTTGCGAACATGGTTGAAGGCGTAACAAATGGCTACACACTTACAATCGAAATCGTTGGTGTTGGTTACCGCGTTGCTGAAAAGGGTAAGGACCTAGAGTTCCAACTTGGATACAGTCACAACATCGATTTCCCAGCACCTGAAGGAATTACTTTCAAAGTTGAGTCACAAACTAAGTTCCATATCTCTGGAATTGATAAGCAGTTGGTTGGCGAAGTTGCTGCCAAGGTAAAGAAGCTTCGTAAGGCTGATCCTTATAAGGGTAAGGGCTTACGTTTGGCAGGGGAAGTTGTTCGCCGCAAGCAAGGAAAGACGGGTAAGAAGTAATGGCTATTGGTGTAAAGGTCCGCAAAGGTTCGGCTACAAATGCCCGCGCCCGTCGTGCTTTCCGCGTTCGCAAGAAGGTATCTGGAACAGCACAACGTCCACGCTTAGTCGTTTCACGATCATCACGTCACTTGTTCGTGCAGGTTATCAACGACGAACTTGGCAAAACAATTGCTTACGCTTCAACAATGGAAGCAAATTTCCGTACTGATAAAGCTGACAAGAGTGCAAAGGCAAAGGCAATTGGTGCGTTGATCGCATCACGTGCAAAAGATGCTGGCGTTTCAACTGTCGTCTTTGATCGTGCTGGTAATAAGTATCACGGTCGCATTGCAGCAGTTGCTGATAGTGCGCGCGAGAATGGATTGGAGTTCTAATGGCTGAGACAACTACACAAGCTCCTGCAACTGCAGGCAACGAGCGTGGTAATTCAGGCAAAGGTCGTGGCGAACGCCGCGAACGCCGCGATGATCGCGAAAAAGAAAAGAACCCATTCATGGAGCGCGTTGTGTTCATCAACCGCGTATCTAAAGTTGTTAAGGGTGGACGTCGTTTCTCATTCACTGCTCTAGTTGTTGTCGGTGACGGCAATGGTCAGGTCGGTATTGGTTACGGAAAGTCTAAGGAAGTTCCAGCAGCGATTGCTAAGGCAGTTGAAGAAGCTAAGAAATCTTTCTTCACTGTTCCACGCGTTCAAGGAACAGTTCCTCACCCAGTACAAGGTGAAACAGCAGCTGGCGTAGTTCTTCTTCGCCCAGCTAGCCCAGGTACTGGTGTTATCGCCGGTGGCCCAGTGCGTGCAGTACTTGAGTGCGCAGGCATCACTGATGTTTTGACCAAGTCTCTTGGATCTAACAATGCAATCAACATGGTTCACGCAACCGTTGCTGCATTGAAGATGCTTGAAAGCCCAGCACAAATTGCTGCGCGTCGTGGTCGCCCACTAGAAGATGTTGCACCTGCAGCAATTATCCGCGCATTACAGACAACGGTAGGTGCCTAATGCCTCGCTTAAAAGTAACTCAGATCCGTTCGAAGGTCGGCAATAAGCCCGAGCTTCGCGACACACTTCGTTCATTGGGCCTTAAGCGCATCAATGATGTTGTTGTAAAAGAAGATCGTCCAGAAATTCGAGGAATGGTTAAAGCTGTTCGTCACATGATTACAGTTGAGGAGGTTGAATAAAGATGACACTAAAACTTCATCATCTACGTCCAGCTCCTGGTGCTAAAAAAGCTAAGACTCGTAAGGGTCGCGGTGAAGCATCAAAGGGTAAAACAGCCGGTCGCGGTGGCAAGGGAACTCGTGCTCGTAACACAGTTCGCGCAGGTTTCGAAGGTGGTCAGCTACCTCTCGTAATGCGTTTGCCTAAGCTACGTGGTTTCAAAAACCCAGCTCGCATCGAATACCAGGCAGTCAATGTTTCAACTATTAACGCACTTTTCCCTAAGGGTGGAGACGTCACAGTTGCAGACTTGATCGCTAAAGGCGCAGTTCGCGACAGCCTTCCAGTTAAGGTTCTCGGCAATGGCGATATCGATGTCAAAGTCACTGTTACCGCACATGCATTTTCATCATCAGCAGTTGACAAGATCACTGCTGCTGGCGGAAAGACCAACGTTCTTTAATAACTAAGTTCGACCAAAGAATTCATAGGAAGAGGAGAAGATCAATGCTTTCAGCATTTGGTATGGCCTTTAGGACACCAGATCTACGTAAGAAGATCTTCTTCACTCTTTCTATCATGGCGCTGTTCCGCTTTGGATCAGTAGTTCCAACTCCTGGTGTTTCATACTCAAACGTTCAAGAGTGTTTGAAGACTGTTCAATCAGGCGGACTCTTTGGTCTTATTAACTTATTTAGTGGTGGAGCGCTTCTACATCTTTCTGTATTTGCGCTTGGCATCATGCCTTACATCACGAGCTCAATTATCATTCAGCTACTAACTGTCGTTATTCCTCGCTTTGAAGCGCTAAAGAATGAAGGACAGTCAGGAACTGCAAAGCTCACTCAGTACACACGTTATTTAACAATCGGGCTTGCAATCTTGCAGTCAACAGGTTTGATTGCAGTTGCACGTACACCAGGTCGTTTAATTTCAGGTTGTGCTCTACCAATTATTCCTGATGCATCATGGCAGCGAATCATTACCATGATCTTCGTAATGACTGCAGGAACATCTGTAATCATGTGGCTTGGTGAATTGATCACTGATCGCGGTGTTGGTAACGGTATGTCAATCTTGATCTTTACATCAATTGCAGCAGGTTTTCCCGGCAACTTATGGTCAATTAAGCTTCAAAAGGGCTTGTTTGCATTCGTCTTTGTTCTAGCGGTTGGTATCTTGGTTGTTGCAGCTGTTGTTTTCGTTGAGCAAGCTCAGCGACGTATTCCGGTTCAATACGCAAAACGTATGGTTGGACGTCAGGCATACGGCGGAACAAGCACATACATTCCAATTAAGGTTAACCAGGCTGGTGTTATTCCAGTAATTTTTGCATCATCACTGCTTTACATTCCTTCATTGATTGTTAACTTCACTAATAGCAAGGCGGCATGGGCAGTTTGGGTTAGCCGTAACTTTGTTAAGGGCGATCACCCAATCTATGTTGCGGCTTATGCAGCTCTCATTATTTTCTTTACTTATTTCTATGTAGCAATCACATTTAATCCAGATGAGGTTGCCGACAACATGAAGAAGTACGGTGGATTTATCCCTGGTATTCGTGCAGGACGCCCAACTTCTGAATATCTACAGTATGTTCTCTCACGCATTACAGCCCCAGGATCTTTGTACCTAGCCCTTGTTGCCGTTATTCCTATCGGTGCTCTTGTGCTCTTTGGTGCAACACAGAACTTCCCATTTGGTGGAACAGCAATTTTGATTGTTGTTGGTGTTGGTCTTGATACTGCAAAGCAGATCGAGTCACAGTTGCAGCAGCGTTCATATGAGGGATTCCTTAAGTAATGCGTCTTGTCCTGGTAGGTCCACCAGGTGCTGGAAAAGGAACACAAGCTCAATTCCTAGCCGCGCACTATTCAATTCCACACATTTCTACAGGTGATATTTTCCGTGCCAATTTAAAGGCTGGAACTCCCCTTGGTGTTCAAGCTCAAAGTTTCATGGACCGTGGTGAACTAGTTGCAGATTCTGTAACTAACGAAATGGTTAAAGATCGCTTAACTCACGATGATGTTGCTAATGGATTCATACTTGATGGTTTTCCACGCAACGTTGCTCAAGCAGAAGTACTTCGTGCAATCTTGGCCGAGAAAGACACACCACTTAACGCAGTCCTTGAATTCTCATTAGCTAATGAAGAAATCGTTACTCGACTTTCAGCACGTCGCACCTGCAAGGATTGTTTCCAACCATCAGTTGGCGTTGATAAATGCCCATCATGTGGCGGAGATGTTTATCAGCGCGAAGACGACAAGGCAGAAGTTATTACTCGACGCCTTGAGGTCTATCAAGATCAAACAGCGCCAATCATTTCTTTTTACCGCAATGAAGGTTTACTCATCACCGTTAGTGCACTCGGAAAAGTTGAAGACATTACTGCGCTGGCAATTTCAGCGCTAAACCGTGTCGCACAGTAAAGAAAAAAACTATGGCAATACAGATTAAAAACATTGAGCAGTTAAAGATAATGCGCCGTGCTGGATTATTGGTTGCTCAAACTTTGCAGTTAATACGCGAATCAATTAAGCCAGGTATGACTACGGATGCACTTGATGCAATTGCCGCGGCAAATATTAAACGTGGTGGAGGAACGCCGAACTTCTTGGGTTATCACGGATTTCCAGCAACTATTTGCGTTTCAGTAAATGAGGAAATCGTCCACGGTATTCCTAGTTCTCGCATTATCAATGATGGAGATTTAGTTTCAATTGACTGCGGTGCAATCATTGAAGGCTGGCATGGCGATGCAGCGTTTTCAATTGGTATTGGAAGCGTCGATCCAGAAGATCAAAAACTGATGGATGTCTGCGAAGAATCAATGTGGCGCGGAATTGCCGCAGGAAAACACGGTGCAAAACTGACTGATATTAGTTATGCAATCGAGCAATACATTAATTCACAGGGCAAGTATGGAATTTTGCAGGAGTACGGTGGGCATGGAATTGGTACTGAGATGCACCAAGAACCGCATGTATTAAATTTTGGTCGCGCAGGTCAAGGCCCAGAAATTGTCGCTGGTTTAGCACTTGCAATTGAACCAATGATTACTCGTGGATCTGCCCGCACCAAAGTTTTAAAAGATGACTGGACCGTGGTCTCTTCTGATTCATCACGGGGTGCTCACTTTGAAAACTCTTATGTGATCTGCCCAGATGGAAAGCCCTTTGTTTTAACGGCAATTGACGGCGGAAAGGCTGATTTAGCTCGCCTGGGTATTGAAATCTCTGATTTATTGGCTATTTGACGCAGGAGCTGTGGCCTGAGTTACACCCATGTAATTCATTTGGGCCGATTTCCCTTATTAGAGCCCGCCCTCTAAACTACGAGTTCGCTTGTTTCACGCTCAAAACAGAAATGTGGTTATAGCTTGGCTAGTAAAGATGGTGCAATCGAAATGGAAGGCACTGTTGCTGAAGCTTTACCTAATGCAATGTTTCGTGTGGAGCTAACTAATGGACATAAAGTCCTTGCTCACATAAGCGGCAAGATGCGAAAGAACTACATTCGCATTCTTCCTGCCGATCGTGTGATCGTGGAAATGAGTCCGTATGACCTTACAAAAGGTCGAATTATTTATCGTTATAAGTAACGAAGGAGCACAAAGACATGAAGGTTAATCCAAGCGTTAAGAAGATTTGCGATAAGTGCAAAGTCATTCGCCGCAAGGGTCGCGTCATGGTCATTTGCGAAAACCTACGTCACAAGCAACGTCAAGGTTAAGCGAACAAAAATAAACTCGTAATACGACTTCTAGGAGACTAGAAGACCTTTGGACTGGTAGGCCAGAGAACAGTATTGCGGAGGACCTCCAGATATAGATAGGTAGATACATGGCACGTCTCGTTGGTGTTGATCTTCCGCGCGAAAAGCGTTTGGAAATCGCACTCACTTACATTTTTGGAATGGGTCTTACTCGTTCTCAAAAAACATTAGCAGCAACTGGCATTAGTCCAGACATTCGCGTTAAAGATCTGCAAGAAGCTGATCTAGCAAAGCTACGTGAATACATCGAAGCAAACTTCAAAATCGAAGGTGATCTTCGTCGTGAAATTTCTGGCGACATTCGTCGCAAAGTTGAAATCCAGAGCTACCAAGGCATTCGTCACCGTAAGGGACTACCTGTTCGCGGTCAACGCACACATACAAATGCGCGTACACGTAAGGGTCCCCGTAAGGCAATTGCAGGTAAGAAGAAGGTGACTAAGTAATGGCCGCTGCTAAAACAAAGACTGCCGCAACAACTAAGAGCAAAGTCAAAATTCGCAAGAAGGAAAAGAAGAATGTTGCAGTTGGTAAAGCGTTCATCAAGAGCACTTTCAACAACACAATTATTTCTATTACAGATCCAACTGGCGCTGTTATCTCTTGGTCATCATCTGGCCAAGTTGGTTACAAGGGCTCACGTAAGTCAACTCCTTTCGCAGCACAGCTTGCAGCAGAAGCCGCAGCTCGTCGCGCACAGGAGCATGGCCTAAAGAAAGTAGATGTCTTCGTTAAGGGACCTGGTTCCGGACGCGAAACCGCAATCCGTTCATTGCAAGCAGCTGGTTTGGAAGTTGGTGCCATCTCTGATGTAACACCTGCTCCACACAACGGTTGCCGTCCATGTAAACCACGTCGAGTTTAAGGAAGGAAGAGAATAAATGGCTCGTTATACCGGAGCAGACTGCAAGCGTTGCCGTCGCGAAAAAGTAAAGCTCTTCCTTAAGGGCGCAAAGTGCGATGGACCAAAGTGTCCTATCGAATCACGTCCATATCCACCAGGACAGCATGGCCGTGGCCGTGCAAAAGAATCTGAATACCTCATGCAGATGCGCGAAAAGCAAAAGTGCGCACGTATTTACGGTGTTCTAGAAAAGCAGTTCCGTGGTTATTACGAAGAAGCCAACCGCAAGCAGGGCAAGACTGGTGAAAACCTTCTTGTCATTCTTGAAACACGTTTAGACAACGTCGTGTTCCGTGCAGGCTTTGCAAAGAGCCGCGACATGGCACGTCAGTTAGTACGTCACGGTCACTTCTTAGTTAATGGCAAGAAGGTAAACATTCCTTCATTCCGTGTCTCTGCGATGGACATCATCGATGTTCTTCCAAAGTCATTGGATCTCACACCATTCATCGTGGCTAGCGCTGAACTTGGCGAGAAAGCAGTACCGGCTTGGATGGAGGTTGTTGGTTCACAGATGCGAATCATCATTCACTCAGTTCCAGCACGCGCTGTTATCGATACCCAGGTTCAAGAGCAGCTCATCGTTGAACTTTATTCTAAGTAATATTGAAAAAGTCCTCGGCTAACAGGCCAGGGCATGCACGCAGTACCAGTACGACAAGAGCGGAAATCAAATAGTGGATTTCCCTAAAAGGAAGAGGAGCAACAGTGCTAATTGCACAACGTCCCACTCTCAGTGAAGAAGTAATTTCTGAGAATCGCTCACGGTTTATCATTGAACCGCTAGAGCCAGGTTTCGGATACACACTCGGCAACAGCATGCGCCGTACATTGCTGTCATCTATTCCAGGTGCAGCGGTAACGAGCATTCGCGTTGCAGGTGCACTTCATGAGTTCACTACTCTTGAAGGCGTCAAGGAAGATCTCACCGATATCGTTTTGAATATCAAAAATTTGGTTTTCTCTTCAGATAGCGATGAACCAGCAGTTGTTTACATCCGCAAATCAGATGCCGGTGCAGTAACTGGTGCAGATATCGCGGTTCCTTCTGGAGTTGAAGTTCATAACCCATCAATTCACTTAGCAACACTTAACGGCAAGGGATCTCTTGAGATCGAACTTACTGTTGAGCGTGGCCGTGGTTATGTAACTGCAGTTCAGAATAAGCAAGCTGGAGCTGAAATCGGTCGCATTCCTGTTGACTCTATCTATTCGCCAGTTTTGAAGGTTACATACAAGGTTGAAGCAACTCGTGTTGAACAGCGCACAGACTTCGATCGACTTGTTGTAGATGTAGAAACAAAGTCTTCAATGAAACCACGCGATGCTGTTGCATCAGCTGGTCGTACATTGGTTGAACTATTCGGTCTTGCACGCGAACTTAATCTTGATGCTGAAGGTATCGAGATGGGGCCATCTGTTATGGATGCTGCTCTAGCTGCAGATCTTGCACTTCCAATTGAAGATCTTGATCTCACAGTTCGTTCTTACAACTGCTTGAAGCGCGAAGGCATTCACACAGTTGGTGAGTTGGTTGGTCGTTCAGAGGCTGATCTTCTTGATATCCGTAACTTTGGTTCAAAATCAATCGATGAGGTCAAGGCAAAGCTTGTCTCAATGGGAATGTCACTTAAGGACAGCCCAGCTGGATTTGATCCAACACAGCACCAAAACTACAACGCATCAGTCGACGATGACTTCGTCGATGCAGAGCAGGCTTAGGAGATACAGAAATGCCAAAACCAAGTAAAGGTCCTCGTTTGGGTTCAGGCCCATCACACGAACGACTACTCCTTCGCACACTTGCAGAGCAGTTGTTTGAACATGGCAAGATCACAACAACGGAGGCAAAGGCTAAGCGCCTGCGTCCATTAGCGGAAAAACTAATTACATTCGCTAAGAAGGGTGATCTTCCAGCTCGCCGCCAAGTTATGGCTCAGATTTCAAATAAGAGTGTTGTACATACTCTTTTCTCTGTAATCGGTCCACGCTTTGCTGCACGTAATGGTGGATACACGCGCATTACTAAGGTCGGTCCTCGCAAGGGCGACAACGCACCTATGGCAGTAATCGAAGTTTTAACTGAGAAAGATAACTAAGTTTAAAAACCTTAGAAATTAACTCTCATGACGGAACCCACTCTCTACCCAGAGAGTGGGTTTCTTCGTTTACGGATTGATTTAGCCTATGACGGTACTAACTACTCCGGTTGGGCTAAGCAACCAGATCGCCGCACAGTTCAAGAAGAGATTGAAACAGCGCTTTCAACAATTACACAAAGCCCAGTTGAAACAATTGTTGCCGGCAGAACTGATGCTGGAGTCCATGCAACTGGCCAAGTAATCCATGTGGATGTCCCTGATTCAACAAGCCTTGATGAGCTGGCATTTAAATTAAATCGAATGCTGGATGAAGATATTCGTATTAATAAAGTTGCTATTGCTACTGGAGCTTTTCATGCCCGTTTTTCTGCAACCCGCAGGTATTACACCTACAAAATAATGGATGGCAATAAAGCCGTCCCCCCCGTTAATCGCTTTGATATAACGCCTTGGTATCGAAACCTCGATGTTGATTTGCTCAATTCGGCCAGCGCTTTAATGGTGGGTGAACATGATTTTGCGGCTTACTGTAAATTTCGCGAAGGCAGCACCACGGTCCGCAATCTTGTCCGCTTTGATTGGGTTCGAAATATCGATGGAATTTTGATTGCCGAACTAGCCGCCGATTCTTTTTGCTATTCCATGGTCCGAAATCTTGTAGGCGCGGCAGTATGTGTTGCAGAAGCTCGCTTTGGAGCTGATTGGATTAAAGCGACCTTGGAGAATAAGGAGCGGATCTCAGACTCCCTGGTTTTCCCTTCAAGAGGCCTAACTCTGCGCCAGGTGGACTACCAACAATGAGGCCATTTTGACCCATTCGCGCTGCACGGGTACCCTAATCCTCTGCCCTTAAACCGGGCTTGGCAGTAATCAACGAACTAGAAGGTAGGCAAAAGCGTGCGTACATACAGTCCAAAAGCTGGTGATGCAGTCCGTAACTGGCACATCATCGATGCACAAGATGTGGTCTTGGGCCGTCTTGCAACACATGCTGCCGTTCTTCTTCGCGGAAAGCACAAGCCAACATTTGCACCACACATGGACATGGGTGACTTTGTCATCGTCATCAATGCAGAAAAGATTGCATTGTCAGGTAACAAGTCAAAGCAGAAGTGGTCTCACCATCACTCAGGTTTCCCAGGCGGTTTAACATCAACTGTGTACGGCGAACTTCTTGAGAAGCACCCAACACGCGCTGTTGAAAAAGCGATCAAGGGAATGATTCCTAAGAACCGTTTAGGTCGCGACATTGCATCAAAGCTAAAGGTGTATGCAGGTCCAAATCACCCACACGCAGCACAAGCACCAACACCATATGTATTCGATCAAGTTTCACAAATCGTGAAGTAAAGGATGACAATGTCAGAGAACACAACAGCTTACGATCTTGATGAGACCGAAGTTCCAACTTCATACTCTTCTTCAACTCCAGCACCAGCAACTAACCGCCCAGCTATCAAGGCTCCAGGTCGCGGAACAGGTCGTCGTAAAGAGGCAGTTGCACGTGTTCGCTTAGTTCCAGGAAGCGGCAAGTGGGTTGTAAACGGAAAGACTCTTGAAAACTATTTCCCAAATAAAGTTCACCAACAACTTGTTTCAGAACCATTCCGCACTGTTGGTGCAGAAAATTCTTACGATGTCTTCGCACGTATCAATGGTGGCGGAGTTTCTGGTCAAGCAGGTGCACTTCGTTTAGGCGTTGCTCGTTCACTTAACCAGATCGATGAAGAAGCAAACCGTCCAGCACTTAAGAAAGCTGGATTCCTTTCACGTGATGCACGTGTTATCGAGCGCAAGAAGTACGGCCTAAAGAAGGCACGTAAGCGTTCTCAATACAGCAAGCGTTAATTCACACTTTCTAGCAGAGGAGTTCCAATGGCGCTCTTTGGCACCGATGGAATTCGTGGCTTAGCCAATCGCGATTTAACTGCAGAGTTAGCTCTAGATGTTTCTGTTGCAGCTGCACACATATTGGTAGAAAGTTCATCAAATAAAGATCATCGCCCTACCGCAATTGTGGGCCAAGATTCACGTGCCTCAGGAGAGTTCTTAGAAGCTGCTGTTGTCGCTGGTTTAACAAGTGCTGGTATCAATGTTTATCGTGTTGGAGTATTACCCACACCTGCAATTGCGTATTTAGTTGCAGAATCTAAGTGCGACCTTGGCGTGATGATTAGTGCATCGCATAATCCAATGCCTGATAACGGAATTAAGTTATTTGCTCGTGGTGGTGGCAAGTTAGATGATGCAATCGAAGCCCGCATCGAAGCTCGCATGGGCGAAGATTGGGAGCGCCCAACGGGTAAAAACGTTGGACGCGCAATTAATGATGGCACTGCAACCGAGCGATATTTAAAGCATTTACTCGCATCAGTTGAAACCCCACTAAAAGGTCTAAAGATTGTTGTCGACTGCGCAAATGGTGCTTCATCGGTAGTGGCACCCGAGGCATATCGCCGAGCAGGGGCAGAAGTTGTTGCAATTTTTAACCAACCTGATGGTTGGAATATAAATGAAGACTGTGGTTCTACCCATCTACATCAGCTACGCGCGGCAGTATTAAAAGAAGGTGCCGATGTTGGAATTGCCCATGATGGAGATGCTGATCGTTGTTTAGCAATTGATGCTGCGGGAAATGAAATTGATGGCGACCATATTCTTACTCTGCTTGCGCGCGGTTTTAAAGCTCGTGGCAAATTAAAAGGCAATACTGTTGTCGGCACAGTCATGAGCAATCTTGGTTTTATGCATGCGATGAAAGAATCGGGAATCGATGTAGTTACCACTCCTGTTGGCGATCGTTATGTTCTTGAAAATATGATTGCTAATGATTATTCACTGGGCGGAGAACAATCTGGCCATCTCATCATGCGCGATCTTGCCAATACTGGCGATGGAATATTAACTGCGCTACAACTTCTTCAAGAAGTAGTTCGAACCGGTAAAACTTTGCAAGAATTAGCTGCAACTATGGTTCGTTTTCCGCAGGTATTAATTAATGTTAAAGATGTCCAAAAAGACAAATTGTCAGATTCATTAGTGATTTCTGCTGCAGTCAAAAGCGCCCAAGAACGATTGGCGCAAAGCGGGCGTGTATTACTTCGCGCATCTGGTACTGAACCACTTGTAAGAGTGATGGTTGAAGCCGCCAGTGATAGCCTTGCGCAAGAAGTTGCTCGGCAACTTGCAGACATTGTAAAAAGCGAACTGGGGTAAGAAACTATGTGTGGAATTGTGGGTTACACAGGGCCACAATCTGCAGCAACGCCCTTAATTGAAGGTCTGCGTCGACTTGAATACCGCGGTTATGACTCAGCAGGAATCGCATTGGGCGTTCCAGGAAAACTCTTTATTGAGAAAAAAGCAGGGAAACTTTCTAATCTCGAAAATTCACTCGATGCTTCACTTCCAATAGTTCACTCAGGAATTGGCCATACTCGTTGGGCAACACATGGCGGTCCAACTGATCGCAATGCCCATCCGCATGTTGATAACGAGGGCAAGTTAGCCGTTATTCATAATGGAATTATTGAAAACTATTCAGAACTTCGTAAAGAGTTAGAAGCAAGAGGACATAAGTTTTCCTCAGAAACTGATACCGAATCAGTAGCCCATTTATTAAGTGATTTGCGCAAGAAACATAATGGAGATTTATCAGCAGCAATGCGAGAGGCCGTTAAAGGACTGCGCGGTTCGTTTACGCTTTTAGCAATACATGCCGATGCCCCAGAAGTTGTTGTAGGTGTTCGCCGTAATTCACCACTTGTAGTTGGCCTGGGCGAAGGTGAAAATTTCATGGCATCAGATGTTGCAGCTTTTATTGACTACACCAAACGGGCAGTGGAACTTGGCCAAGATGAAGTTGTCACCATGACGCCAACATCTGTCTCAATCACCGATTTAGAAGGTATTGCCGTCGCACCCAAGGAGTATTTAATATCTTGGGATGCAAGTGCGGCTCAAAAAGGTGGCTTTACACACTTTATGCTTAAAGAAATCTTTGAACAACCAAAGGCGGTTGCAGATACGTTAATCGGTCGCTTAAGCGATAACAAGCAGATAGTTTTAGATGAATTGCGCATGAGCGCAGATGAGATCCGTTCTTTGAAAAAAATTACGGTTATTGCTTGTGGAACGGCTTACCACGCAGGAATGGTTGCAAAGTATGCGATTGAAAAATGGGCCAAGATTCCAGTAGAGGTAGAGATTGCAAGTGAATTTAGATATCGGGATCCAATTATCGATGCCGGGACTTTGATTATTGCGATTTCGCAATCAGGGGAAACCATGGATACCTTGATGGCCGTGCGTCATGCTAAAGCTTCGGGCGGACGAGTATTAGCAATTTGCAATACAAATAGTTCAACCATTCCTCGCGAATCCGATGCGGTTTTGTATACCCATGCAGGCCCTGAAATTGCAGTAGCTTCAACCAAAGCTTTACTTACCCAAATGATTGCGGTTTACCTCATTGGTCTGCACTTGGCGCAAGTAAATGGAGCCCTCAACGATTTGCAAGTTGAATCGCTCTATAACGAACTACTTGAACTTCCTGGAAAGATTGAACAGATTCTTGAGACAGTAGAACCACTTCGCACATTAACTCGAAGCTTTGCCGAAAATAACATCGTATTATTTTTAGGTAGAAACATTGGTTATCCCGTTGCCCTTGAAGGCGCTTTAAAATTAAAAGAGCTTGCCTATATTCACGCCGAAGGATTTGCTGGCGGAGAACTCAAACACGGGCCTATCGCTTTAATTGATCAAGGAACACCAGTAATTGCAATTCTTCCTGCCGGGCATGAGCATGCTCTTGATGAGAAAATGTTAAGCAATATTCAAGAAGTAAAAGCACGAGGTGCGCGTGTAATTGTTATTGCTGAAGAAGGAGCCCATGTTGAAGGCGCTGAACACATTATTCGAATCCCAGTAGTACCTGCGCTTTTCCAGCCAGTACTTGCAACTGTTCCACTTCAAGTTTTTGCATACGAGATGGCAGTCGCGCGAGGTAATGATGTTGATCAACCAAGAAACTTGGCCAAGTCAGTTACTGTGGAATAAGTACGTATGGAAACGCAACAACGAAGAAAACAGATGGATCGAGCTTTGCGCTGGTCAGTAGTTCTATTTATTGGTTTTCTAGTTGTAACTCAACAGGTACTCACTTATGGACCGTTAGTTAATTTTGATAACCACGTTAATCGAACACATCGACCCCGCTTTGATGGGTTATCGGGATTTATATTGCGACGACTCGATGACTTAGGTCTTCGTTGGTTAACTGCTACGGTTTTAATTCTTGCTGCGGCATTTATCGCCTATAAATTCAAAACTTGGCGCCCGCTTAATTTGGCAGTTCTATCTTTGCTTGCACTTAATTTAGTTGTGGGTACTTTTAAGATTTTTCTAGGTCGTACAAAACCTCGAGATGGATTTGATTTGCTTCATGCTGGTGGTATGTCTTATCCCAGTGGACACGCCTCCAATGCGGTGTTGTCATGGGGAGTTCTTGCTTATCTAATTTATAGATATGCAAAAGTTGATAAGTATCAAGGGCGATTAGCAAGTTCTGGAGTTGTAACAATTTCATTGACCATTTGTGTAGTTTCCCTTATCCGTCATACTCACTGGTTTACAGACTTACTTGGCGGCCTATTTATTGGCAGCGCTTTATTAGTTGCGATAATTGCCGTTGATCGTTTCGTTCCCTCAAAGAGCCAACTGCACTAGACTCGAGTGCATGATTGATGGAATCGGCATTGATGTCGTCGATATCGAGCGCTTTAAATCCTCACTTGAAAGAACTCCAGGATTACTAGAAAAGCTTTTTACTGACAATGAGCGCTCAAAACCAATTCATTCATTAGCTGCACGATTTGCTGCCAAAGAAGCTCTTGCCAAAGCTCTCAGCGCTGGAAAAGGGTTGAATTGGCATCATGCCGAAGTATTAAATCTTGAGAATGGAAAGCCTGTATTTTTATTTCGCGGTGAAATAGCAGATCTAGTTGATGGCGCAGAAGTACATCTTTCCCTTTCACACGATGCAGGAATTGCATCTGCAATGGTGATTGTTGAGCGTCGATAATGGAGCATCGCGCAGAAGCACGCATTGATATCAACGCTCTTGCTTCCAATATTTCATTTTTAAGATCTACTGCGAAAGTAGATTTGTTGGCTGTTGTTAAAGCAGATGCGTATGGTCATGGGTTAATTGAGATTGGTTTAGCCGCCGAGAAAAATGGCGCCGACTGGTTAGGTGTTGCACTTTTGGAAGAAGCAATCGCCCTTCGAACTCATGGTGTCCGAATTCCAATACTTGCTTGGCTGGTCCCACCAGGATCTGATTTCAATCAAGCTGTCAAATACGATATTGATGTTGCAGTGGCATCAATTGTAACGTTGAAGGAAATTTCTCAGGTTTCGAACAAACCTCGCATTCACATTGAAGTAGATACGGGAATGACTCGTGGTGGCTTTCTAGACGAGTGGGAAGAACTGCTAAAAGCAGATTTTTCTAAAGTCGAAGTTGTGGGAATTTTCTCTCACTTTGCAAGGGCAGACGAACCCGGTGAAAAACAAAATATTGATCAACTTAATGTGTTCAAGATCCGAGTTGCTGAGTTAGCTGCAATTGGCATCAATCCGCCAATCAAACATTTATCAAACTCGGCAGCAACTTTGTTAGACAGTAATTCTGTATTTGACATGGTGCGTACCGGAATTTCAATGTATGGACTATCACCAGATTTCAAGACAATGGGGGATAGTAAAAAACTGGGATTGAAACCCGTCATGCAACTTCGTGCCAAATTACATCTAGTTAAAACTGTTCCTGCAGGTTCTGCCGTTGGTTATGGCGCAAGCGCAGTAACTGACCATGAAACAAAATTAGGTGTTGTAGCAATGGGCTACGCCGATGGGGTTCCACGAATTGCACAAGGTGCTGGCATCTTTGTTAATGGAACAAGGGCCCCGATCATTGGGCGCGTTTCCATGGATCAATTTGTCGTAGACCTAGGGATTAACTCCACCGCCGTTTCGGGGGATTGGGTTATTGTTTTTGGTGATGGCTCTCACGGTGAATACACCGCAGATGATTGGGGCGCTGCATCGTTATCAATTAATTATGAAATCGTGACAAGAATCGGGCCACGAGTGCCTAGAATCTACGCACCTCATGTCTACTAATACTGCAGCGTTGCGCGTCGAAGGTGTCAATATCTCCTTCGGTGGACTTCGCGCACTCAACGACGTTTACTTAGAAATTGGTAAAAATGAAGTCGTCGGATTAATTGGCCCCAATGGTGCGGGAAAGACAACTTTATTTAATGCATTGTGTGGTTTGGTAAAACCAGATTCTGGAAAGTTTTTTCTTGATGGTCAGGAACAGAATTTCCCACAAACTGCACAACTTGTTGATTTAGGAATTGCACGAACTTTACAAGGTGTTGGATTATTCGGTGATTTAACAGTTTTAGAAAATGTCATGGTTGGCGCGCAACATCTTGCAACATCTGGTCTGATTTCTGCAGCCCTTGGTAAAAGTAGTAATGATGAAAAAGAGATTCGCCGTAAGTCATTTGCAGCATTAGAGCGGGTATATGCCAGCGGATTAGCTGATCGCAGGGCCGACACATTGTCATATCCAGATACAAAACGTGTAGCAATTGCGCGTGCGCTTGTAAGTGAACCAAAGATTCTTATGCTCGACGAGCCAGCTGGGGGATTAGGTTCACAAGATATTGAGTGGATGAATCTTTTAATCCGTAACTTGAGCGCCACAATGTCAGTACTACTTGTTGAGCACCACATGGATGTCGTGATGTCAGTATGCAGCAAGCTTTACGTACTTAATTTCGGTGAAGTAATTGCCAGCGGTAATGCCGAGGTTGTTCGGCGAGATCCGGCAGTTATGGCTGCTTATTTGGGAACAGGTGTCTAAATGACATTGAGCGTCTCTAATTTAACGGTGCACCACGGTGCTATTTGTGCCATAAATCAAGTTTCTATCGATGTTCCGGCTGGAAAGTTAGCTGCAATTATTGGTTCTAATGGTGCTGGAAAAACTACGTTACTTCGCACTATATCCGGACTTAAGAACCCAACTCGCGGCGACATCACGTGGAATGGCCAAAGCATTAGTCGAATAAAGCCTGAGATGTTGGTGCGACGAGGAATTTCTCACGTCTCAGAAGGTAAATCAGTAGTTCCCGAACTTTCAGTTAGAGAAAATTTAGAGCTAGGTGCAATTTGGCGAGGTAATAAAAAGGAAGCTAAAGAATCAATTAACCAAGTTATAACTATTTTTCCGCGATTAGGCGAACGTATTGAACAACGTGCAGATACTTTATCTGGTGGTGAGCGACAAATGCTGGCTATCGGACGGGCAATCATGGCTAAACCTCAGCTGCTTTTATTAGATGAACCCTCACTTGGACTCGCACCTCTAGTTGTTGAACAGATTTTCCAAACTATCCGTCAACTTGCTACATCTATGAACTTAACTGTTTTGCTAGTTGAGCAAAATGCTATGGGAGCTTTAAAGATTGCTGACTTAGGAATTGTTTTGAATTTAGGAAAAGTAGTTGCGGTTAACCATGCGCAAGCACTCATCGATGATCCTGCAGTACGTACTGCATACTTGGGGTATTAATCATGGATTTCCTAAACACTCTACTTATCGGAATCACTGCGGGTTCCATATATTCTCTGATGGCAATCTCAATGGTGCTGGTATGGCGCAGCACGCGAGTCGTA
>CANFUR010000014.1 GCA_947450175.1 Actinomycetota bacterium
ATGTAATCAATCTCTTCCAGCAAAGCCTGTGCGCCATGGCGCTCTTGTGCCGAAAGCAAAACCATCTTGGCGCCTTCTCCAGCAACGTTACCGGCAGACATGATCCGCATAACTGAGAGCTTTGGTACCAAACCAATTTTGATTGCTGATGAAGGTGATAGGTAAGAACCAAATGATCCGGCAAGGAGTACTTGCTGAATTTCAGATTCCTTAACGCCAAATTCTTCTAACAAAAGCGCCCAACCCGTTGCGATCGCTGCCTTTGCAAATTGAAGTTCGCGTACATCACGCTGTGTCAAAAAGACACAATCCGATAGATCGCCTACTTCTTTACTCCAGGTAAGAACGAATACGCGCTCACCTTCACGGGTAACTAAACGACTAGCTAGCTTTGGTGCAATAGTGAGAGCATCTTCATCGCTTACAAACTTACCTGAGTGATCGAGTAGACCAACTTGAACAAGGGAAGCACATGCATCAACTAGGCCAGAGCCACAAATTCCAACAGCTGGTGCATCATCGATAGTGCCAATCTCAAATTCACCATCTACAACTTTGATGGTTTCAATCGCTCCAGATGCCGCACGGACTCCACACTTAATACTTGCAGCTTCAAATGCCGGACCGGCAGGTGCAGCAGTTGCAACAATTTTGTCACCATCACCTAAAACGATTTCACAGTTTGTACCAACATCGATAAATAAACGCAGGCGCTTATCGCGATCCATGCCCGATGCAAGTGCGCCAGCAATAATGTCACCGCCAACGTATGCACCAAGTGAAGGCAAGATAACTGCCTTAGCAAGTGGATGAACTTCAATTCCAATTTCTTTGACTTCAATATTTGGATAATCAGCACTTGCCATAATAAATGGAGCAACTCCCAATGGCTCTGGGTCAATGCCTAGTAATAGTTGAACCATTGTTGCGTTTCCGGCAATTGCCAATTCATAGACATTGTGCGGATTAACCTCAGCCTCAACACAGACCTCTTGGGTCAATTGATTCAGGGTTTCTTGCGCTAAAGCACTTAGTTTTGCCAGAGCATCAGGATCAAGCATGGTTGCACTGATGCGCGTGATTACGTCTGCACCAAAAGGTTGCTGCTTATTAAGCATTGATTTAACTGCAACCGGTGTTCCGGTATTGAGATCAAGCAATGTTGCTACAACAGTGGTTGTTCCTAAGTCATATGCAATCCCATAACGCAAAGCAGTTGTATCGCCAGCTTCGATACCTAGAAATTCTTGATCAACAAAAACTGCAGTTACTTTGAAATTCGCCGCTCGAAGAATGCGGGGGAGTTCTCGCATCGATGCAAGGCTGGCATTAGCCACGATGTCATCAACGGCGTCAAAAACACGCACAATATCGGTGCGCTGATCAGCAAGTGATGGCTCGTCCAATTCGATGTAACGCTTTTGGACTGCTGGACGCAAAATAACTTGTCGGCCTACACCAACAGTTGCAGCCTTTGGCCGCGTTGTTAACGCTGGAACATCAACGGAAATATCTTTGGCAGTGCGTACTAAACAAGCTAAACGCCAACCTTCTTTGATTTCCGTTTCAGTAAATGCTCGAAAATCTAACTTTGATGGTTCAACATCACCACTAGTTACTTTAATACGACACTTTTTGCATGTGCCATAACCGCCACATGTTGAATCAATCGCGATTCCATTCCAAGAAGCGGCATCAAATGCACTGACTCCAGTTGGAACCGTAATTGTTTTTTGAGATCCAATAGATCCATCTTTTTCTAGTGATGTGAAGGCAAGCTTGACCCGCCCAGTACCGTCATGCGTTGGTATGAGAGATGGGTCTAACTCTTTTTTACTAATAATTAATTCCCTTCAGCGACAGCTTTCGCTGCCTCCATTGCGCGGTAGCGCATAATCCAGTTTGTTCCCCAAGGATCAAGACCAAGGAGCAAGTCTGCAGCACGAACCGCTTCAACAATGGCAGGCGTGCGCGAATCCATAACAGCACTTGTTAGACCCATCGCCATTGCAGCGGGCAAAAATGCGGCGTTGAGTGCATGGCGATGTGGCAAACCAAACGAGATGTTGGATGCACCCAAAGTCATATTTAGACCGTATTTTTCACGGATTAAATAGATAGTTTCTAGCGTGTTTTTTACGGCATCTGGATCTGCACCTACTGTCATCGCAAGCGGATCAATAACCAAATCTTCCAATGGAATACCGTGCTTTTCTACAGTACGAACAATTTTCTCAACGATAATCATGCGCTCAGCAGCAGTTTGCGGAATTCCTGTTTCATCATTAGGTAGAGCAATAATTGCTGCACCGTGCTTTTTAATCAAAGGAAGAACTAACTCCATGCGATCATCTTCACCGGTGACGCTGTTAACCAATGCTTTTCCTTGATACGTTTCAAGTCCTGCCTGCAGAGCTTCTATAACTGATGAGTCAATACAGATAGGTAAATCAGTGAGGGACTGCACCAAAGTAATTGCTTTAGCAATCAACTCAGGTTCATCAGTAAGTGGAACGCCCATGTTCACATCTAGAACATCTGCGCCACCAGCAACTTGGGCTGCAACATCTTTTTCAATGGCAGATAAATCCCCAGCACGAAGTTGTTCTTGAAACTTCTTGCGCCCCGTTGGATTAATGCGCTCACCGATAATGCAAAATGGCTGGTCATGGCCGATAGTTACGGTTTTGCCAGGTGAGGTCAGGATTGTATGCATAGGGGCTCCTAGTTAGTTTCTTGGTTTCTGTCCGAGGTCGTACATAAAACGATCTAAAGAATCATCATGCCGAAAATCTGTTACATGAAGTCCACGTACAGATGGCAACGTCAGCGCATGCTTGGCCAACTCTAAAGTTAATTGATAAGCCTCTTCAGCCTGATCAGCTGCTGCAGTTACTCGATTGAGCGTGTCCTGCGGAATATCAATTCCTGGAACTTTGTCATGCATGAACGACATTGGCCTTGCGTTTTTTACTAACACGATAGTTGGAATCAATTTCAAATCTGGAGCAATCTTTGCAACACCTGCGCAGAACTTTTCTAGACGATCTGGGTGATAGCAAATTTGTAACTGCAGATACTTAGCTCCTGCACGGTGCTTCTTGAGCGCACGTTCAATTCGATAATCAAATGGGGGAGCAGCTGGGTTCTCAACTGCGCTGATGTAAAAATCTGGGGCAGGATCGATTTTGCGCCCTGAAAGGTATTTTCCAGTCGTAATAATTCGAGCGATATTTATCGCTTGGGTGCTATCTATATCAAATACTCTGCGGCTCTCTGGTTCATCGCCAGCAGTCACGTCATCACCTGTAAGCAATGAAATGTTTTCAATGCCGTGCAACGCAGCGCCCATCATGTCGGCTTGAATTGCAAGTCGGTTCTTATCGCGGCAGACAATCTGCATGATGGGTTCAATTCCATGCATCTTCATAGCAATTGCCGAAGCTGTATTTGATGCATGGGCGTGTGCAGCTGGATTATCTGTTGCGTTTACTCCTACAAACCAAGGCGCTAAACGTGCGGCGTTTTTTTCTACCTTGGCCATGCCGCCACCATCTAGTGATGGAAATTCGGCAGTGAAAACTACGTCGTTAGTGTTTTCTAACTTTTCGCGCATCTGTGACATTAGTGCGCGCCATCTGTCGTTGACCAGCCAGCAGGAGTTTGTTGATCGCGCTTTGTAACCAAGTTAATCCACGATGAAGTTCCTTGAAGACGCATATCTACTGGAGGTCGAAGTTCGTTGAAGTGATCTTTCCAAACAGTTGGCAAAGGTAAAAAGACTTTGCGGTCATAGGCCTTGAGCCAGACACATTGCATATCTGGGATAACTTCGCAGTTTCCATTTTCGCGAACTCCACCGCACGGACCATTACGCAGGGTCTTTGGACATGTCATTGGACATGTCATACCCGTTGAATGCAGAACACATTGTCCGCACATGCGACAGTCCCAAACGGGTTTCTTGATCACATGTTCGACAAACGGCAGGAGTTTTTTTAACACGTTAAATTCCTATGCAGGAACCGAAGCGCGTTTTTTAGCAATCAGATCCTTAGCAACACGAACCGCAGTAGATGCATCAGCTGCAAAGCCATCGGCTCCAACAACATCGGCATATTCCTGAGTAACCGGTGCACCGCCCACCATGATGATTACCTGGTCACGTAGACCAGCCTTTGTAATTTCGTGGATGTTAACTTTAAACATTGGCATTGTTGTTGTTAAGAATGCTGACATTCCAACAATGTCTGGCTTGTGCTCAATAATGGCTGCAACGAATTTTTCAGGTGGCACTTGGACACCTAGATCAATGACTTCAAATCCTGCGCCTTCGAGCATAATATTTACAAGGTTTTTACCGATGTCATGGACATCGCCCTTTACGGTTCCCATCAAGAATGTTCCTACAGTTTCAGCGCCTGTTTCAGCTAGCAATGGACGAAGCACGTTGAGCGCGCCTGACATTGCCTTACCTGAGATAAGCATTTCTGGAACAAAGAAATCTCCGCGCTCAAATCGTGCGCCAACTTCTTCCAATGCTGGAATTAACGCATCAAAGAGAATGGCGCCAGGCGTCATTCCATCAGCAATGCCTTGGTTGGTCAGTTCGAGAACTGCTGGAGCATTTCCGACAAGGGTTTCGTCAAAGAGAGCTTTGATAATCTCGTCATGTGTCATGCCGCACCTATCTTTCCATCGTGGTTTGCTTGAAGTGTTGCGATTTCACCAATGATCATGTCACCGATTTTGATGAGATCTTTCTGCGTCAATCTTGTTGATGGACCAGAAACTGAAATGGCACCCACTACGCGACCATCATGCTCACGGATAGGTGCAGCTACTGCGACTAAACCTTCTTCAAGTTCGTCGATAATGAGTGCAAAACCTTTTTTGCGGACTACCTCTAACTCTTCAAGGAGTTTGGTTCGCGAAGTTATAGTCTTAGCAGTGCGCTTTTCTAACCGGCCAGCGGGAATTGCGACCGTGGCATAGGCAAGTAAAACTTTGCCAAGGGCCGATGCGTGATAAGGAACGGACATACCCACCCAGTTAGTCGCAGATAATAAATATTGTCCATCTACCTGATCAATTAATTTAAGATCGCCATTTCCGGGTACAGCCAAGTTGGCAGTTTCACCGGTGCGATTCGCTAGAACTTCTAATATTGAATGCATGCGCGCAACAAGTATGGAGTCGTGATTTTGTCCACGAGCAAACTGCGTTAAAACAGAACCAGCGATGTATGCACCATTGCGATCACGGAGCAATAAACCTTGTCGTTCGAGTGCGCTAAGAATGCGAGACGTTGTGCTCTTCGGTAATCCATAAATACGAGCTAGGTCAGTCAAGAGTGGAGGAGTTTGTGATTCCAAAACATGAATAAGAAGTGAAGATGCGCGATCAATTGCTTGCGTGCCGCTATGAAGTTCGGCCATCTCACACCTCCTCAGAAGGTTCCACTATATGGAACCATAGTTCCATAAGTTAAGAGTATTCTCGTGCGTGTTCGAGGTCAATAGCGCCACAACGCTATTAATATCGAGCCACTACTAAAGGTAAGGAATCCACCGTGAGCTTTATTAACAAGATGCCCCGCTATGAAATTTTGAGCGAAGAATCGATGGCAACACTGACATTAGGGTGGAAGCGAATCGTTTCTGAAATAGGTATTGAGTTCATGAGCCCGTGGGCAATCGATCTGCTGCGTGAAAACGGACAAACCGTAGAAGGCGATAACGTTAAATTTGATCCTGAATGGATCTTGAAGCAAGTTGCTAAGTCACCAAGCCAGTTCAACTTGCAAGCACGCAATCCAAAAAACAATGTTCAAATCGGTGGAGACTCAATGGTTTTCGGTGGTGTGTATGGCCCACCGTTTGTTCGCGAAGGCGATGTTCGTCGCGATGCGACATTTAAAGATTACGAGAATTTTTGTAAGTTAGCTCAAAGCTATGACGCACTAGATAGCGTCGGTGGAGTTGTGTGCGAGCCAAATGATTTATCTCTTGATTCACGTCACTTAGATATGGCCTATGCAGCGGCAACTCTGACCGATAAGTTCTTTATGGGTAACGTTGTTACGGCAGAAAATGCTAAAGATGTTATTGCAATGGCTGAAATTATTTATGGTGGTCGCAAAGCGATTGAAGAAACACCAGCACTTATTTCTTTAGTTAACTGCAACTCACCACTTCGCTGGGATGATCGCATGCTTGATTCTTTGCGCGAATACGTTCTTGCAGGTCAGCCAGTTGTTGTCACACCGTTCTTACTTATGGGTGCAATGAGCCCAGTAACAATTCCAGCAACATTGGCCCAGCAAATTGCTGAAGCGTTAACTGGCATCGCACTTGCGCAAACACTTAACCCAGGTTGCCCAATTGTCTTTGGTTCATTTCTTTCAAACATCGATATGCAATCAGGTTCACCTCAGTTCGGTACGCCAGAATCAGGTATTGGCCTGCTGTGTACTGGCCAAATCGCACGCAGCTTTAACCTTCCTTTTCGTGGCGGCGGTGGCTTGAACTCATCACAGACAGTTGATGCACAATCTGCCTATCAAACAATGATGACGATGATGCCTACCTTCTTATCTGGAACTAACTGGGTAATGCATACTGCAGGCTGGCTTGAAGGCGGACTTGTCTCTTGCTACGAAAAGTTCGTTGTCGATATCGAAATCCTTCAATCTCTGATGACTGAGTTCACCCCGCTCGAATTTAACGTTGAATCATTGGCCTTTGATGCTCACGTAGAAGTTGGCCATGGCGGTCACTTCTTAGGAGCCGCGCACACAATGGAACGTTTTCGCGACTGCTTCTATCGTCCATTTTTAACAAATAGCGATAACTACGAACGCTGGATGCGCTTGGGTGCAAAAGATACCAAGGCACGTGCTGCCGAGATTTATCTCAAGAAGCTTGAAGATTATGTGCAACCAGAGATGGATCCACGTATGAAACAAGAGCTCGATGAGTTTGTCGCAAAGCGCAAAAGCCAACTAGATTAAGTAAATGGTCGCAACGCTTTATATCGATGGTGCTTGGCGAATAGCATCTGATGGCGGGGCGCACGATGTTCATAGTCCCCACGATCAACGTGTAGTTGCCACGGTTTCACAAGCTACCCAAGAAGATGTGCTTGATGCCATTTCCGCTGCCCGAACTTCTTTTGATTCTGGTGTGTTTACTTCTTGGACATTTGCCGAACGCAGCGCGTTAGTTTCAAAGATTGCAGATTTATTAGAAGGTGATTTAAAAGCAATCGCTAAGAAAGAAAGCGATGACACCGGCAAGCGCATCGTTGAAGCTGAATATGACATCGCCGACGTAATTGCGACTTTTAGACATTTCGCAGCCCTTGGATTAAAGCAACATGATCGCGCAGTTGATGTTGGCTTGGCTCACGTTACTAGCCGCATTGTTCACGAACCATTGGGCGTTGCTTCACTGATTGGTCCTTGGAACTATCCATTGCTACAGATTGCTTGGAAAGTTGCGCCAGCCCTAGTTGCTGGATGTTCTTTTATTGTTAAGCCATCTGAACTAACGCCACAAAGTGCAATTGCACTCATGCATGCCATTGAAGAAGCCGGAACACCCAAAGGTGTTGCCAATTTAGTTCTAGGTCCTGGCTCTGTTGTTGGTAACCATTTAATCAATGATCCACGTGTAGACATGGTTTCTTTTACGGGTGGATTAAATACTGGCCAAACAATTATGAAAGCGGCCGTGTCAACTGTTAAGCGCTTAGCCCTTGAGCTCGGTGGCAAAAACCCACACATTATTTTTGCTGATGCAGATATAGATGCAGCAATAGATAACGCGGTCACTGCAGCTTTCTTGCACTCAGGCCAAGTTTGTTCTGCGGGAACACGTTTAATTGTTGAACGCTCAATTCATGATCGCGTAGTAAAAGAGATTGTGCGCCGAGCTGGCCAGATCCGTCTTGGTGGACCCGATGATTTAACAGCTGAAACTGGACCGCTCATCAGTAAATCTCATCTTGAAGGCGTAATGAAGTATGTAGAAAAAGGTATTGCCGAAGGTGCCACATTATTAGTGGGCGGAAAACGCAGTGAAAAAAGCGAGCACGCAGATGGTTGGTATTACTTGCCAACTGTTTTAGATAATTGCGATACAAAAATGTTTTGCGTTCAAGAAGAATCTTTTGGCCCGGTAATGACAGTAGAAGTATTTGATACCGAAGCCCAAGCAATCACAATCGCAAATGACACGCCTTTTGGTCTCTCAGGCGGCCTATGGTCGGGCGATGCCGTGAAAGCTGCCCGTGTTGCCAGCGCCCTTCGTCACGGAACAATTTGGGTCAACGACTTTGGTCCGTATCGCCCACAAGCAGAATGGGGCGGATACAAGCAATCGGGCATTGGCCGTGAATTAGGCGAGCATGGTTTGGGCGAATACCTTGAAATCAAACACATTTGGACCAACAATGCTCCTAGTAAATCTGGTTGGTTCTCAGATGGGGGAGATGCGTAAATGGTTTCTGGAGCGCCGATGATTTCTGTGAAGAATCTTTGGAAAGTATTTGGCGCTAATGCCGACAAAGTAATCGGTTCACCACTTGCAGATCTCTCTCGCTCTGAACTTCGCGAAAAAACCGGTAACACAATTGCGGTCCGCGATGTTTCTTTCGATGTTGCCCCCGGAGAAGTATTCGTAGTCATGGGTCTGTCGGGCTCAGGAAAATCCACGCTCGTGCGTTGTATGACGCGTTTGATTGAACCAACTCAAGGCACTATGACGTTTGAGGGCGAAGATATTCTGCAAGTAAATAATGCCCGCTTGCGCGAACTTCGCAAAACTAGATTTTCAATGGTCTTTCAACATTTTGGTTTACTGCCTCACCGCAATGTCATCGACAATATTGCTTACTCGTTAGAAATTAACGGAGTCAACAAAGCCGATCGCCATGCGCGTGCCAACGAAGTTATCGAGCTCGTTGGTCTACAAGGGTATTCACATGCATACCCCGAACAATTATCAGGTGGCATGCAACAACGTGTGGGATTAGCGCGTGCTTTAGCGGTAGATCCGCAAGTTCTTTTCTTGGATGAACCGTTCTCAGCCCTTGACCCACTTATTCGTCGCGACATGCAACAGGAAGTTATTCGTTTGCATCGCGAACTCGGTAAGACAATGGTCTTTATCACTCACGATTTATCAGAGGCAGTAAAAGTTGGAGATCGCATTGCAATCATGCGCGATGGCGCAATTGTCCAAATAGGAACACCAGAAGATTTAGTTGCCAATCCTGCCGATGAATACGTAGCTAACTTTGTTCGCGATATTGCTAAATCTCATGTACTCACGCTTAAACACTTAGCAAGAAAAGCAGGACCTGGTGAAGCAACTGATGGTCCTGAACTTGCTGCAAACACCATCATTCGCGATGCTGCCCAAGTAATTTTGCAATCACATAAGCCAGTGCGTGTTAGTGACAATGGGACAGCACTGGGAATTGTCTCTAGCGAGGATGTTTTGCGGTTAATTTCTGGTGTGGCCTAATGAAGGTTCGTAAGTCATATCTACTGCTTGGCTCAATAACAATCTGGATTTTGCTGGGTCGCTTGTTGCACGGAAAAAATACCTTGCAGATCGATACATATGAAAACACTTCTTTCACGAGTTATGTTGGTAAAAAGGCGCTGGAGCTGCGAGGCAACAGAACTGGTAGCCCAGCATTTATTTATTTCTTTAATCCAATTCGCGGGGTCATAGATGGCTTTGTGCAGATTATTCGAAATACCATCGCAGTTCCCGCTCCAAATTCAATAATCCCGGTAATTGGCTGGCTCGGCGTTGTTGCAATCATTGCATTTGCAGTATTTGCAACTAGTCAGTGGAAAACGGCGCTTTTATCCGTTTCACTATTACTCGGATGCGGTGCACTGGGTATGTGGCAGTTCACTATGGATTCAATTGCGATGACTTTGGCGGCCGTACTACTTTCATTGGCAATAGGAATTCCACTGGGCATTTGGGCTGGTTTATCAGATCGTGTTTTAAAGATTTTGACTCCCTTTTTAGATTTAGCTCAAATTTTGCCAACCCTTGTTTACATGGCACCAATTGCTCTTGTCTTCATGATCGGCGCAGCGTCAGCCACAATCGCCACGATGATCTATTCCATTCCTATTGCTATTCGTATTACTAGCCATGCAATTAGAAACTTAAATCAGTCACCGGTTGAAGCCGCAGAATCAATGGGCTCAACACAAAAACAAACTTTGACCAAAGTGCAGATTCCAATGGCAAAGCAGATGATTGTTTTAGGTATTAACCAAACAGTTATGGCAGCGGTCTCTTTCGTTGTGGTCGCAGCCCTCATTGGTGCACCAGGTCTTGGTAAACCAGTTATCTCTGCGCTGATCATAAGAAACGTTGGACAAGGCTTCGTTGCTGGATTTGCTGTGGTTTTCTTAGCTATTTTGATGGATCGCAGCACAAGCGCGGCAGCAAGGCGCCAGAATTCATTTATTCCACCAACGGAAAAACAAATTAAGTTCAAGCGCATGACTCTTATAGGTACCGGAATACTCGCAATTGTTGGCGTCTTTTTATCACGCACTATGTTGTGGGCGGCAGTGTGGCCTAAAGAAATCACCATAGCCCCACAAGTTGAACGAATAACTAATGATGTAACAGCGTGGGTATTAGAAAACCTGACTATATTTACAGTTGGCTTTAAAGATTTTATTTCATATTCAATCCTGAACCCACTGGAATCTCAGCTATCTGCTTCTCCTTGGTATGTAACCGTTGCGATGATTGTGGCACTTGCATTAATTATAGGTGGAACCAGAACTGCTATTTTGGCATTTGTATTAGCGATGGCCATCGTCTTGTCAGGTCTTTGGTACGAGGCAATGCTGACTTTGACACAAACTATTGTTGGCTGTTTGCTGACAATGATTATTGGCATCGCACTCGGAATTTGGACTGGTCGAAATGATCGAGCAGAACGAATTCTGCGACCATTTCTTGATGCCGGCCAGACTCTTCCGGCATTTGTTTATTTAGTCCCTATGTTGGGACTTTTTGGTCCAACACGATTTACGGCTATTGCAACAGGCATCGTGTATGCCATTCCCGTTGTTGTTAAAATTGTCTGCGAAGGTATCCGAGCAGTTCCGCATTCATTAGTTGAAGCGGCAACGGCTGCTGGGTCTACAACCCGTCAAATAATTACAAAAGTTCAATTACCTGCATCTAAGAAAACTATCTTGCTAGCTACAAACCAAGGTCTCATCTATGTATTGGCCGTTGTTGTAATTGGTGGCTTCGTTGGCGCAGGTGGCTTGGGCTACTTAGTTATCGTCGGTAACTCAAAGCCAGAGCTGCAAGGCAAGGGCTTGATCGCAGGTGCTGCAATCTTGTTATTAGGCGTTATTTTCGACCGGATTATGCAAGCCGGCGCCCGTCGATCTTCATAAATAGCCCTCAAATACACCTCTCAAACACTAGTGCTGGACCTATCCCGGCTCTAGGCTATGCGCAAAACATAAAACTCTTTAGGAGGGTTAATGAAATCACTATTCGGTCGCCGTTCGGCAATCGTTAGCGTTGTTATTGCAGCAGCACTGATTTTGTCAGGTTGCAGCAAGAGCGTTAATAGTTCTGCTGGTGGAGCCTCAGGAGACTGCGGTTCATACGCAATTGCAATGCATGCATGGGGCGGTTACACAGCTTCAGCATCAGTAGTTGCAGAAGTTGCTAAGAAAGAATTAGGTTGCACAATCACTCAGACAACTCTGGATGAAGGTCCAACAACTTATGATGCAATGGAAGCTGGAACAATCGACGTAGTAATCGAAGATTGGGGCGGCGGACGTTGGAAGGATTGGACCGATCGTGGTTCAGTTGTTGAAGCAGGACTTAACGGAAACGTTGGTCTCATCGGTATGTACGTTGCGCCATGGATGGCTGCAAAGTATCCAGACATCACAGATTCAAAGAATCTGAATAAGTATGCAGCTCTATTTAAGACTGCAGATTCAGGTGGCAAGGGTGCATGGTTTGAAGGCCCAGCTGGTTACACAACTATCGGTGAAAAGATGGTTTCTGCTAACAAGTTGAACTTCAAAGTAATTTTCTCTGGCTCAGAAGCTGCGTTAGTAGATGGCTTTACAAAGGCTGAAGCTAACAAGACTGCGTTCATTGGTTATGCATGGCAGCCATGGACACTCTTTGCCAAGATTCCTAACCTTGAATCAGGTCACGTTCACTTCCCTGCCAATGACTGGACTGATCCAGCAAAAGCAAGTGGACTAACTGACTATCCTGCAACACCTTTGGTTAAGTTGATCTCAAAGAAGCTCAACGATGCTAATGATTCATTTACTACACTTGTTAAGAACTTCAAGTGGACTAATGAAGATCAAAATGGTGTAGCTGCCGATATTGAAGGCGGAATGACTCCAGAAGCCGCGGCCCAGAAGTGGATCGATGCTCATGCCGATGTTGTAAAGACATGGCTTGGTAAGTAATCAAATAATCTAACAAGCAAGGCCTCTACTTGGTGAAAATCACTGGGTAGGGGCCTTGTTTTATATGTAGACTTTCGGGCATGAGCGCGCAATATGACTACATCATTGTTGGTGGTGGATCTGCAGGGTGTGCGCTAGCTAATCGTTTAAGTGAAAATCCCAATCACAAAGTTCTAGTTCTTGAAGCTGGACGTCGCGATTGGATTTGGGATGTATTTATTCACATGCCAGCTGCGTTAGCTTTTCCAATTGGCAGCAAATATTACGACTGGATGTATGAATCCGAACCAGAACCTTTTATGAATAATCGCCGTATTTATCATGCCCGTGGAAAAGTACTAGGTGGATCTTCATCAATTAACGGACAGATTTGGCAGCGCGGAAATGCAATGGATTATGAGCGCTGGTCTAAAGATCAAGGAATGGCTAACTGGGATTACGCCCACTGTTTGCCATATTTTAAAAAGTTGGAGAACTGTTTAGCAGATCCCAAATCACCATTTCGCGGAGATAGCGGTCCGCTTAAATTAGAGCGCGGACCAAGCAAAGGCCCACTCTTTGCAGCTTTCTTCAAAGCTACCGAACAAGCTGGTTATCCACGCACAGATGACGTCAATGGATATCGCCAAGAAGGTTTTGCCGCATTTGATCGCAACGTGTACCGCGGGCGCAGATTAAGTGCAGCACGCGCATACCTGTATCCAGTCATGAACCGCAAAAACTTAACTGTTAAGACCCGCGCGCATGTAACTAAGGTTTTATTTGATGGCACAACAGCTACCGGAGTTGAAGTACTTATCCGTGGCAAGAAACATGTATTTACCTCGCGTGAAGTTGTTTTATCAGGTGGCTCAATTAATACTCCGCAAATCCTGCAACTTTCTGGAGTTGGCAAAAGAGAAGATCTAGAAAAGCTAGGAATCAAAGTTGTTAAGGACTTGCCAGGTGTGGGTGCAAATCTGCAAGATCACCTTGAAGTCTATGTTCAGTACAAGTGCAAACTTCCTGTAACGCAGCAACCAATCACTCAGTTCTGGCGCCGCCCATTAATCGGCGCTGCATGGTTGTTCTTTAGAAAAGGCCCAGGAGCGACAAACCAATTTGAAGCTGGCGGATTTACACGCAGCAATAATGATGTGGCGTATCCCAATTTAATGTTTCACTTCTTGCCGCTAGCAATTCGCTATGACGGTACAGGTGATACACGAGGACATGGTTATCAAGTGCACGTTGGTCCTATGTATTCCGATGCTCGAGGATGGCTCAAGATTAAAAGTACTAACCCGCTTGAAAAACCAGCCATTCAATTTAATTATCTGTCCACTGACCAAGATCGCCGCGAATGGATTGAAGCGGTTAAAACTGCGCGCAATATTTTGACTCAGCCAGCTATGAATGATTTCAATGCTGGAGAATCATCACCAGGTGCATCTGTTTCAACGGATGAAGAGATCCTGGACTGGGTTCGAAAAGATGCCGAAACTGCCCTACATCCATCATGCACAGCCAAGATGGGCACCGATGCAATGTCAGTAGTTGACCCCGAAACAATGAAAGTCCATGGCGTTGAAGGTCTACGTGTATGTGATGCATCGGTTTTCCCATATGTCACTAATGGCAACATCTATGCACCAGTAATGATGGTTGCTGAAAAGGCTGCAGATTTAATTTTAGGTAAAACTCCACTACCTGCAGAAAACATTGAGTTTTACCGCCATGCCAAGTGAAGAGCTTGCGCCGACATCTGTTGCGCGAGTAAAGATTCAAAAAACTGATTCGGATGTGAGTTCTTCGGATTCAGTAGTGGTCGAAGAGCCATTAGAGATTCGCATTAAACGTGGTTCAAAGGATGAACAGCTAGGAATTACGATGCGCACACCAGGGGCTGACTTAGAACTTGCTGCAGGTTTTTTGTGGGGAGAAGGTTTTCTCAAATCTCCCGATGAATTGATTTCAGTAAAGATCTGCGCGGATAAATCACTAACCTTGCGCCAACGTGCAAATGTTGTAACTGCGCTAGTTTCAGATGATTCTGAAGAAGCCGTACGAATCCTTGAACGTCGCTTCACCATTTCTTCAGCCTGTGGCGTGTGTGGGTCAACAAATATTAGTGACTTACACAAACGGGGAATTAAAAAAGTTGCAGCCCCACAGCACAGCATTCAAGAGTTGGCACAGATGACTGAACTGCTGCAAGGTCGTCAGAAAATCTTTGAAAAAACTGGTGGCTTGCATGCTGCTGCATTAGTTAACCCCGAAGGTGTTGCGGTGTGGGTACGAGAAGACGTTGGACGACATAACGCAGTTGATAAAGTAATTGGCGCAGCATTAATGGATAAGAAACTCCCCTTAAGTGATTGGACTCTCGTAGTTTCAGGTCGCGTAGGTTATGAATTAGTTCAAAAAGCAGTATGTGCAGGAGTAAGCGCCATTGTCGGTGTTAGCGCACCTACTTCATTGGCAGTTGATTTAGCTCATGAATTTGGTCTGACTTTATTAGCTTTTGCCCGAAACGGTGTAGCTAAGCAGTATCTACCAAATTCTTAAAATTTCCATTACGTTCTAGGAGATAGGTGCTCGTGTACGGCCACCCATTTGTCATCCTTAAATGTAAATACAATTGTTTCTCGCTCTAAAACAGTATCTGTGCCGTCATTTGTTTGAATTTCACTAGCCACATCATGCGTGAAGATTGCATTGTTCTCATCTATAAGCCGAACATTCTGATTTGTGCTTGCACAACCCAAGACTTTAAAACCCATTTCATTTTCCCAAGTTTTCCAAAGTTCCACATATGCAATTCGTGAAACTATACGCTCAGTGTGGGTATAAAAGATGAAATCTGCATCGGGTGCAAAACACTCAAAATATTGAGCTACCCTGCCTGAACCAAAGTGATCAACTATCACAGCAGCAGCGCTCTTTACTTGCGCATCCTTACTCATTAAAGCTCACTTTCCAGGTTGTTTATGTAAGACATATTGTCTGTAACTACGTTAAATTTAGGGCAAATAGACCAAAAAAACTAGACAATCCTGTACCTTTATTGAGTAAACCTGCTAGCCGAGATGGAGTAGTCAATGGATAACACAATGAGCAATAAACCGAAAATGACTGACATAGAAGTGTATGGAGTTGAATCAATTCCAGGAAAAGACCGCACTTCAACCCCCATGGATCTTTTTAGAATTGCATTTGGAGGAGCTAATTCCTTCGCCACAGTTTTACTTGGAGCATTTCCAATTTTCTTTGGTCTCTCGCTTAAGCAAGGATTATTAGCAACACTTTTGGGAGTCGTAGTTGGCTCAGCTATTTTGGCACCAATGGCGGTTTTTGGTCCCATTAATGGTACAAATAACGCTGTCTCATCAGGTGCTCACTTTGGAGTAGTAGGCCGTGTACTCGGATCGTATTTGTCGCTCCTTACAGCTATCGCTTTCTATTCCATCGCTGTTTGGACAGCTGGCGATGCAATTGTTGGTGGAGCAGTGCAGTTATTTGGCTTCAGTGACACTAAATTCTTCCGCGGCGTCTCCTACGGAATCATGGCAATTTTGGTTTTGATCGTTTGCGTATATGGCTATCAATTCATGCTTTGGATTAATAAAATCGCAATTGCAGGAGCATCCGTTATTTTAGTATTGGGATTCTTTGCCTTTTCAAGCCAAACTAACTGGTCATACGCCGGAAGCTTCCCAACCACATCAACGTCAGGTTTCTGGCCCGCATTCTTAGGGTCAGCATTCATTGTGCTGTCTAATCCAATTTCGTTTGGAGCCTTCCTTGGAGATTGGTCTAGGTACATTCCCCGTGATTCTGGAGGCAGTAAAGTTGTCCGTGCCGCATTCTTGTCCCAGATTGCTTCACTTCTACCATTCGTATTTGGGTTAGTGACAACAGCAATCGTTGCTGAAAAGGCTCCAGAGTCATTTAAGAATTTTGATTATGTTGGTGGCATGTTGGCCACTACTCCAAAGTGGTTTCTGCTTCCAATACTTCTTCTTGCAATAATCGGTGGAATGTCAACTGGTTCCACATCTCTATATGGCACAGGTTTGGATTTCTCAAGCGTTTTCCCTCGGTTGAGCCGTGTTCAAGCCACTGTAATGATCGGAATTATTTCTATAGCGCTTATATTTATAGGTCGTTTCGGATATAACTTGGTCACAAGTGTTACTACTTTTGTAACTTTAATTATTGTTTGTACAACACCTTGGATGATCATGATGATGGTCGGCTATTTGCACCGTCGAGGCCATTATCTCCCTGATGATTTGCAGGTGTTTAACCGTGGCCAAAAGGGTGGTGCTTACTGGTTCCGTAATGGCTTCAACGTAGAAGCGATTACAATTTGGATCTTTAGTGCCGGGCTAAGTCTTACATTTGTTAATTTACCTGGTCAGTTTGTAGGAGTACTTGGAAATCACTTTAATGGCTTAGATATTTCATTACTCGTGGCTGTGTTAGTGCCCGCAGTACTATACGGATTGGTTTTGATGATTCAACCAGAATCTTCAGCACTCCATGGTGAGATGGGTTCACGATTTAGCAAAGCGTCCAACAAAGGCGTAGCACCTATCGTAAAGAAATAATCTTTATGATTGTTGATCTCAGTCATATTCTGCACTCAGGACTCCAGGTTTACCCTGGAGATCCTGAGGTAGAAATAATCCAGGCTCTTAATGTTGAAAACGATTATGTCAATGTTTTATCCGTACACATGGGTTCCCAATCTGGAACTCACATTGATTCTCCCTATCATGTATTTACGGATGGTAAAAAACTAAGTGAGATTCCGTTGGAATCCTTCATAGGTCCTGGCGTTGTCATTGATGCGACCGGGCTCAATGACCGCCAAGAAATACCTTCGCAAAGATTTACAGCAATAGATGTAAAGCATGCCTCAATAGCTCTTATACGCACCGATTGGTCGCAGTATTTTGGCACGGATAAGTACAAGGCGCACCCCTTCCCAAACATTGAATCTTTAGAATATTTGCGCAGTCATGGGATTTCTACAATCGCATTAGATTTTTTGTCACTAGATCGCACACCCGCAGATGGTGAAGAATTTACTTTAGTGAATCACTATTTTTGGAGCCAGGGGAATGCAATTATTGGTGAGAATTTCACAAATCTTGCCGCAATTGAGGTTGAGCGACCAATGGTTTCAATGCTCCCGCTAAATTTGGGACCAAGTGATGGGGCACCAGTTCGTGCGATTGCATCCTGGTAGTACGCTTAATCAATGACTGAATCTAAAACACCACGAGTAATTAGTGGCAGCAATGTTGGTCAAGTAGATGCTACGAAAATGCCACGCTATGGTGGAATCGCAACGTTTGCTTTGCTTCCACAAATAAATGAAGTTTCAAGCGCCGATATCGCGATTGTTGGAATTCCATTTGATAGTGGCGTTAGCTACCGTCCTGGTGCACGTTTTGGTCCCTCACATGTTCGCGAAGCATCACGATTATTGCGACCGTTTAACCCAGCCACGGGGACTTCACCATTCGCATCTCAACAAATTGTTGATGCGGGTGATTTTCCAGCAAACCCTTTTAACATAGAAGAAGCAATTGCTAGCATTGAAAAGGACCATCGTGATTTATCTGAAAAAGTAGAAAAGATTGTGACCATAGGCGGCGATCACACAATAACGTTGCCAATATTGAGATCCCTACACGCCAAGCATGGACCAATTAGTGTGATTCATTTTGATGCACATTTAGACACATGGGATTCATATTTTGGAGCTGACTACACACATGGCACGACTTTCAGACGTGCCTCAGAAGAAGGTCTACTTGATCCGCAAGGTTGTATGCACATCGGTATTCGGGGGCCCTTGTATTCAGCAAAAGATTTAACTGATGACAAGGCAATCGGTTTTCAGATATTTTCTTCAATTGAATTTCAAGACTTAGGAGTTGCAGAAGCAATTAAGAAAATGGTTGCTCGTGTAGGTAATCGACCAACTTATATCAGTATTGATATTGATGTATTAGATCCCGCTCATGCCCCAGGCACGGGAACTCCAGAAGCCGGTGGCTTAACTTCTCGGGAATTATTGGCGGTAATAAGAGCTACAGCAGGAATGCATATTGTGGGAGCAGATATTGTAGAAGTCGCCCCTGCATATGATTATGCGCAGATTACCGGTATTGCTGCTTCACACGTTATGTATGAATTAGTGTGCGCGTTGACGCCGAAAAACCTGTAAAAAACTCGTCAGTAATACTGATTTTCATCAGTCTGCGCTCTATCCTTTTACGCATACTTCGGAGGTTCCGAAGCGAAAAGGAGTAAGTATGAGTTCAGCGGAGAAAGCTCTCGCACCTTCTGAAGTAGAAACTCGAAGCGTTGACTGGGTGCCCCACTCAGAACGTTTTGGCAAATCTCGTGACTTAGGAAATGTTTGGTTTGTAGGAAACGTTAACTTAACAGCAATGGCAACCGGAGTTGTTGCACTTTCACTTGGTTCAAATTTAATCTGGACAATCATTGCCGTTGTTTTGGGCTCTTTGTTTGGAACATTCTTTATGGCATTTCACTCTGCACAGGGACCTCAGCTAGGTCTCCCACAACTTGTTCAATCACGTGCACAGTTTGGCTATATCGGCGCAGCGCTAACGGTTTGGGTTTTTGCATTGGCAAATTACGTTGCCTATAACACTTCAGATGCAATCTTGTCAGGATCTGCAATGCATGAAGTGTTTAAGATTCCCGCTCAAACTGGATTCTTTATTGCTGCGGCAATTGCAACAGTTATTGCCATTTATGGATATAGCCAAATTCACTTTGTTAACAAGCTACTTTTCTGGCCTTCAATAATTGCACTCGGCGTAATGACAGTCGGTGTAGTTGTACGTGGCCATTTCCCTCCAGGAGCTTTTGATCTAGGTACATTTAAATTGGCACCTTTTATGACTGCATTTGTGATCATTGCTGGTTTCCAACTTGGGTGGGCGCCATACGTTTCTGACTATTCACGCTATCTGCCAGGTAAAGTGGGAGTTCGCTCTACTTTCTGGGTTACTTACTTAGCAAGTGGCTTATCTGGCGTTTGGGTATTTGGACTTGGCGCACTTGCATCTGGTCCTGATGGAACGTTAACTCCAGTTGCAGCTTTTAAAGCTGTTGGCGATTCAATCTTTAGCGGCTTTGGAACAATTTTGCTAATTATTTTGCTACTTGGATTATTAATCGTTATGTCCGTGAATGCATACGGAGGCTCTCTTACTCTGATTTCTATGATGGATTCATTTAAGAAAGTTAACCCAACTAAGAAACTACGTCTGATTGCACTGCTAGTGATGGGTGTTTCAGTGTGGGGAATTGCACAATTCGTTGGAGAGGCTCGCTTCAATAGTTTCTACGGTAACGCTCTCGTGTTCTTGGCGTACCTATTTACTCCATGGACTGCGGTCAACTTGGTTGACTACTTCCTAGTCCGCAAGGGTGTGTATGTCATTGGTGAAATCTTTAAGAAAGATGGAATCTATGGTCGTTGGGGATGGCGGGGAAATACAGCCTATATCGTGGGCTTTATCTCCATGATTCCATTCTTTGTTACAACACCTTATGTTGGACCGATTGCAAAATCTCTTTCAAACGTCGATTACTCTCTATTTGTGGGACTTCCAGTTAGTGCAATTGTTTATTTGATTCTTGCACGCGGTATAGATCTACAAAAAGAGGCAAAGATGGCAGCCGATGAAGGTAATTTAACTTCACACTAAGTAAACAGAAGTTGGTGAAGCCATTTACTCACGCAGAGTAAATGGCTTCTCCATTTCTAAATGTTTGTATAACTTTAATTTGTGGTACGTCATGGGGATCTATCTCAAATGGATTTGTATCCAAAACTATAAAATCTGCATTGAAACCTGGCGCTAAAGTTCCCCAGTTATTATCTTCAAAAGCTTGGTAGGCCACTTCATGGGTATAAGCCTGAAATGCCTCTTGAATTGTTATTGATTCATGTGGCATCCAACCACCAGCGGGTTTTCTATCTGGTGTTTGGCGATGAACCGG
>CANFUR010000015.1 GCA_947450175.1 Actinomycetota bacterium
GAGGCCGAGCAATTTGGTGATTTGGTGATTAAGGAAGAAGCAACACCAGTAGTCTTTGATGGCCAGGTGATTGCAGTTATTACTCGACACCGCAACGCAGAATTGATGCGCTCACCTAGCAAGTTAGAGTTAAATTACCGACAAATTGCGCACTGTCTGTACCGCATGGTGGCGCAAGGAACTTTTCCTTATAGCGATGCAGGATCTTTATTCGAGCCTGTTCCCCGTGTAGGAGATGGGTTAATTCGTCTCGATGTTAACGGCGTTATTTCATATGCAAGCCCTAATGCCAGATCTGCGTTTAGTCGCATGGGATGGAAGAAAGAAATTGAAAATTACAATTTAGGGGAGGTCGCCGAAGAAGTGGCCAGAATTTCTCCAAACCCTCACGAAGAGGGAATTAGGACTCGCCTAAATGGAAAAGTATTACGCCGAGTTGAAATTGATAATCAAGGGGCAACTATTGATTTATTAGTATTGCCATTGCTCCAAGATGAGGATCGCATTGGAGCAATTGTTTTACTTCAAAATGTTACAGAACTCAGAAGGCGTGATCGAGATTTAGTTACAAAAGACGCCACTATTCGTGAAATTCATCATCGCGTTAAGAACAATTTACAGACTGTGTCGGCACTTCTTCGAATGCAAGCGCGCAGAATTGAAGATCCAAGTGCGGCTTCGGCACTCAATGAAGCGGTTCGGCGAATTGCATCTATCGCCCTGGTCCACGAAACCCTTTCTAGCAGTAGTGAAAATACAGTGGCTTTTGATGAAGTACTCACAAGTTTGATTACGCACGCCCTTGAATTGAGTCCGCGCATGGGCGAGCTTCGGATCGAACGCAAAGGTGAACTAGGTTCACTTGAATCCCGGCTTGCAACACCTTTATCTCTAGTTGTTACCGAACTGATGCATAATGCTTTAGAACATGGCTTAGCAGAGCAAGGTTCAGTACTATCTATTGAACTCTCGCGCTATAGCAATGAGTGTGTTATTAATATTGTCGATGATGGGATTGGTTTGCCAAAGGATTTTGATTTAGCAACGTCATCTAACCTGGGTTTACAAATTGTTAGAACCCTTACAGAAAATGAACTCAAAGGAGTTCTGAAATTGCAATCAACAGATGCTGGTACACAAGCTAATTTACGTTTCCCACTCTAGAATTGGTTTTGCTGCTCCAAAAGTCGTGCGCGATTACGTGCTGCCCGACGCTTAAGTGCACGACGCTCATCTTCTGAAAGTCCGCCCCATACGCCAGCATCTTGACCGCTCTCTAAAGCCCAAGCAAGACATGGTTCTTTCACAACGCATCGATTGCAAACTTTTTTTGCTTCTTCAATTTGAGTTAAAGCTGGACCTGTATTTCCAACGGGAAAGAAGAGTTCTGGATCTTCATCGCGGCAGGCAGATTGATGTCGCCAATCCATGGGGAACCTCCTCTGTAGAAAGATTTGGGCAAGCCCAAACCACTGAAATTCTGAACGTGGTAATACGCTTTTCGAAGTTGCGCAAGAAGTTAATTCTCCCTTGTTAGGCATTGATAAACAAGGATGAATCGAAAAAGATTGAGAAAATTAGAGTGATATACGTCGCGCGGGGTGCCCCCGACAGGATTCGAACCTGTGCACCCGCCTCCGGAGGGCGGTGCTCTATCCCCTGAGCTACGGGGGCTCGTGAGATGAGTAGGTTATCAGCGGGTGCGCTTCTGGCGTGTTACTGCCAGAATTATCAGCATGAGTTCAATCGCATATTTTGCAACCGGATGTTTTTGGGGCGCCGAACGACGTTTTTGGCAGATTGATGGAGTTCTTGAAACGTCTGTTGGCTATATGGGTGGGGTTCGAGCTAATCCTTCATATGAACAAGTGTGCACGGGTGTTACTGGCCATGCTGAAATGGTAAAAGTAGTTTTTGATGAGAGCAAAGTTAGTTATCAGAGATTGTTGGAAGAGTTTTGGACAATGCATGATCCAACCTCACTCAACCAACAGGGTGGAGATATTGGAACGCAATATCGAAGTTCAATTTATACCTCAACTCCAGAGCAGTACGTAACTGCGCAACACTCACGCGATATTTACCAAGGTGTACTGACAAGTGCAGGTTTGGATCAGATTGTTACAGAAATTAAAAGTGCGGACGGAGTCGAGTATTACTTGGCCGAGGAGTACCACCAGAGATATTTAGAAAAAAATCCCAACGGTTATGACTGCCATTCGAGTACGGGTGTTGCATATCCCAGCCAAGGTATATCTGTATGAGCGAAAAAAAATATCCAGTAGCAATTGATGAAGCTGCACTAAAAGCGAAATTAGATCCACTTTCGTATGATGTGTTGCGAAACGCTGCAACCGAGCGACCATTTACTGGGGAATACACAGATACAGATAAAATTGGTGTTTACAAATGCAAAGCGTGCACCGCAGAACTTTTTAGAAGTGAGACTAAGTTTCATTCTGGTTGCGGTTGGCCATCTTTTTATGCGCCCACGGCTGATGATGCTGTTGATTTAATTGAGGACCGTTCTTTATTTCCCCGTGTGCGTACTGAAGTTCGCTGTGCAGCGTGCGGTTCTCATTTGGGGCACATTTTTAAAGGTGAAGGTTATGACGTTCCTACTGATGAGCGCTGGTGTATAAACTCTGTTTCGCTAATCCTTGAGGATAACTAGTAATCCAAACCACGGCTTTCATGAACCGCTTGATAGCAATACCAGGCAACGACACTTCGATATGGGTGCAATTTTTCACCTTTAGCATCTAAAGCTTTTGCGAGGGTTTCTTCTTTGTTTTTATGGACGATGTCCCAGCCACGGCGCACTGCTAAATCTCCAGTAGGCCATATATCAAGGCGACCTAGTTGAAACATCATAAACATTTCAACAGTCCATCTGCCTATACCCCAGAGCGAGGTTAACTTGTTATAGATCTCTTGGTCATCATGAATCTCATCAATGGAATCAATTGGAATTGATTTATCAACTACTGCCATAGACAAGCCCTTAATCGTTCGCGCTTTTGCTCCAGATACACCGATTTCACGGAGTGCGAGATCATCGATTTTGATTAACTTCTTGGCGTTAATAGTTCCTTTGCACAGGTCAACGAGTCGGCCATGAATTGTCTCGGCAGCTTTTGTTGCCAGCTGCTGAGAAATGACTGAACTTACTAACGATTCAAAATGAGATTCTGTTGGCTCGCTGCGACCGATAGTACAGAGAGGACGGCGTTCGATAAGTGGTGCAAATTTGCGATCCATCTGGGCAACTTCTGCGACGATGCGCCGCATCTTTTGCGCAGAGTGAATAGCCATTTAATTAGAGCGAGAAAGTCGGATATTCATCGGTGACCATTAACAAGGCATATCCAACAACACGGTTCCAGAAAGCAATTGTTCCTACAACGCCTTCTGCACACCATTCAGGATAATTACCTGTAAAGACAACATTTACCCAAGCAAAAATTGTTAGGAAGAATGCATAAATGCCATAGGCAAGACCAACGATGTAAAGAGGAATTGCCAAAAACCACTTAACTAATGGCAAATAACGATTGAGAGCTTTTGGATCTACCTCAGGGAAAGTAACACTGACAACATCATTTTCTTCAAGAGATGGATATTCATCGGTCAGTAAAAGTACATATGCATCTACGCGAGTAGATAGCGATAAGAAGGCTTCATTAAATGCCAATAAATACGATGGATATGCCTGACGAAAAACGATTGACAGAGCTACTGGCAGAATGAAAAATCCTGCAGCCCAACCGGTGTTTGTAGTATCAAATTGTTGAGGCGCAAAAGCGGCTACAAAGACGGCCATAGGTACAACGAGAATTATGCGAAATAATGCAGTTAATCGATTTCGTTCAGTGAGAGTGACATCGACTTGGGTTTCAATTTGGTTGCTCATGCATTCAATTTACCCCCTTTTTCTCCCGGGCTATTGCTAATTGCAGTACATATGCCCTATTTTGCAGTTACTTGCAGAGCTATTTGCAGGTTTTTGCAGTGCACGGGGGAGACATGGCGGGAATCAAGGAAGTTGCCGAAGAGGCTGGAGTCTCAAGTGCAACGGTTTCGCGCGCACTTCGTGGGCTTCACCATGTCAATGATGCAACTCGTTCTAAGATTATTGCTGCCGCACAGAAATTAAACTATCCACTTACTCCCATAAAAAACAGCAGTACACCTGGTCGCACAAATAGCGTAGGGGTCGTTGCTCCATACATATCGCGTTGGTATTTTTCTCAAGTTATTAGCGGGGCCGAACAAGCACTTCGCGAAGCAGGTTTAGATTTATTGCTTTATAACTTCAGCCAAATGAAGGGCCGTGAGCGGCTATTTCAACATCAGCTTCTTAAGGGTCGCGTTGATGCTTTGATTGTTATTAGTTTGCCACCAACAGTTGAAGAGTTCGATTCAATGCTCAGTCTTGGAATACCAATCGCCCTGGTTGGCATGGATCATCCAAAGTGTGCTTCTGTAAAAATTGATGATATTGCTGGCGCTCGTTCAGCAACTCAGCATTTAGTAAATCAAGGGCATAAAAAAATTGGATTAATGTCAGGTCGCCCAGATGATCCTTTTAACTTCAGTGTCCCGCAGGATCGCCGCAAAGGCTTTATGCAGGTCTTAGCCGAGAATGGTTTGGAATGGTTACCACAGCGAGAAGTTCATGGAGACTTCACCATGCACACAGCTGCTAGGGCAATGGATGATTTATTGGCAAGACCAAATCGCCCTACAGCGATTTTTTGTGAATCCGATGAAATGGCATTGGGGGCCATGCAAGCTCTTCGTCGCCATGGACTTAAAGCACCAGATGATATTTCAATTGTAGGTTTTGATGGACATGAGATGGCAGAGTTTTCTGAATTAACAACAATCGAACAACCGGTGCAGTTGATGGGCGAGATGGCTGCATGGTCGATTATGGAGAGATTACGTAAACCAAATATCCAGCCACCGTCACTTGTTTTGCCAACTACTTTGGTCGTAAGAAATTCAACACGGCGAATTGGGCCCGAAGAGGCCTAACGCAGGCCTATTTCAATAACCTAACGGTGCAGGGTAACCTTGCCGCCATGTCTGATAACAACGTTGTTGCGCCATCTTTAAGCGAACTCCTTACACATAGCTCTGAAAAGTGGCGGGGATTTCCAGCAGATGTTTTACCGCTGCCAGTTATGGAGATGGACTTTCCAATTGCGCAACCAATTCGTGACGTACTAATTGAAATGGTCAATCATTCAGATCTTGGATATTTAGGGCCGGTTCCTGAGTTAGCAGATGGCTTTGCAGCATTTTGTGCCAAGCGTTGGGGCTGGGAAGTAGATAAGTCTCAGGTAAGAATTGCCGCAGATGTTGGAGTTGGATGCGTTGAGGTATTGCGAGTATTTACACAGCCAGGTGATCGCATACTTATCAATTCACCGGTGTATCAAAACTTCTTTAACTGGATCAATGAAGTCAGATTAGAAAAAGTTGATATTGCTTATGTGAAATCCGAATCACAAAACGATGATCTCAATCCCTGGACATTAGATTTAGATGAAGTTGAAAAATCTTATGCATCTGGGATTAAAGTGCATCTCTTATGTTCTCCGCATAATCCCTTAGGGCGAATCTATTCACGGGCAGAGCTGACTCGAATCGCAGATATGGCCAAGAAATATGGCGTTATTGTAATCAGCGATGAGATACATTCACCTTTAACATTTAAGTCACATGAATTTATTCCTTTCTTGACTGTCAGTGAAAGTGCACGAGAAGTTGGTATCACAGTTACTTCTGCATCTAAAGGCTGGAATATTGCCGGGCTCAAATCAGCTTTAATTGTTTCGCAAAACGAGGCAATCGACGAAGTTCTAAAATTGATGCCACCAGCAGTTAAATTTCGATCTTCAATCCTTGGCGCATTTGCATCTGCAGCAGCGTTTAAAGATGGTGAAGTCTGGCTCGATTCAGTTCTTGACACTCTAGAAAAGAATTCCATCATGGTGCGAGATTTACTGAGCGCCAAATTACCTTCAGTTAAGACACATTTGCCACAGTCCAGCTATGTTGCTTGGTTGGACTTGACCTCACTTAATTTAGGCGAAAACCCCGCTCAGACTTTATTAGAGCGCGGCAAGGTAGCTTTTAATGCTGGATATATGTATGGAGCGCAAAGTACGCAGTATGTGCGTTTGAATTATGCGACTAGTCCAACAATTTTGACAGAGGCGATAGATCGAATTGTGAAATCTTTGTAGTGACTCACTACGACGTTGCAATTATTGGAGGAGGCCATAACGGCCTTGTTGCAGCGACTTATCTGGCTAAAGCTGGTAAATCAGTAGTCATCCTTGAAGCCAACGCAGAAGTAGGTGGTGCGACAACAAGTGTGAGGGCATTTCCCGAATACGACGCAATGCTCTCTCGCTATTCCTATTTGATTTCACTTCTACCAGATCAAATCGTGAGTGACCTGGGCTTAAATTTTGAACGTATTTCACGAAATGTTTCTAGTTATACGCCGTATTCGCGCAACGGTAAAAATTGCGGTCTGTACGTAGCGCGCAAGTGGGATAAAGAAACAGAAGATTCTTTTAGCGAGTTAGATCCATCTGGTAGCGAATGGGAAGCTTGGCAGGATTTCTATAATGAAATTGCTGAGTTTGCGATCAAAATTGCTCCATCAATGCTTCAACCTTTAAAGTCACGAACTGAGTTAAAGGCAGAAATCAATATGCCAAAGGTTTGGGAATACTTAATGGAGCGTCCCATCGGAGAGGAAATCGAAGCACGCTTCAAAGATGATGTAGTCCGAGGTGTTATTTTGACTGATGCACTCATTGGAACTTTCGCGTCAGCTTTCCAAATGCAAGCAAATATATGTTTTCTATACCACTTGATCGGAAATGGAACCGGGGAGTGGAAAGTGCCTCGCGGCGGAATGGGGGCACTGGTAAAAGAACTTGTACGAGTTGCAACTGCAGCGGGAGTCGATATCAAAGTAAATTCGCGTGTTAATTCAGTTAAAACTTCTTCGAATCAAGCAACGCTTGATCTTGAAAATGGCTCACAGATAACCTCTAGCTATGTGTTAAGCAACGCTGCTCCACAAGTTCTAGCCAAACTTCGCGGAACAAAACCAGCTGTCAGTCTTGAAGGCTCCCAGATGAAGATAAATATTTTATTGAAATCCTTGCCTACATTGAAATCTGGAATAGATCCACAATTGGCTTTTGCAGGAACATTTCATGCCCATGAATCTTTTGCAGAGTGTGAATCAAGTTATTTGGATGCTCAGGGTGGCAATCTGCCAGAGAAACTTCCAATAGAAATGTATTGTCATACGTTAACCGATCCATCAATTCTTAGCGCCGAACTACAGGCGCAGGGATTTCAAACTCTTACACTCTTTGGATTACACACCCCAGCGGTACTTTTCGATGCTGATAACGAAAACACTAAAGCGGCTGCACTTAAAGCTGCTTTAGCATCACTCAATGAATATCTCGTTGAGCCAATTGAAAATGTAATTGCTGCCATTGAAGTTAAATCACCTTTAGATATTGAGGGTGAAGTTGGCCTACCCCGTGGCAATATCTTCCACAAGGATTTGAGTTTTCCTTTTCACGAAGACGATCAAGAAATGCGTTGGGGAGTCGAAACAGATGATCCTCGCATCTTTATCTGCGGTGCGGGAGCAATTCGCGGTGGTGGTGTGAGCGGAATTCCTGGACACAACGCTGCGATGGCAGTGCTTGAAGCTTGGGGCATAGGATGCGCAGATGAGTAAAAAGTTTGAAACTAGAGCGATCACAGCTGGCCGGCCACCGGTTGAACCTGATGCTCCACTCAATCCATCTGTTGTCTTAACTTCGACATTTCATTCCGGTGGACCAATTGGTTATGGGCGCTACGGTAATCAGACGTGGACTGCATTAGAAGAAGCGATTAGCGAGTTAGAAGGTGGACAAACTCTTGCTTTCTCATCAGGAATGGCAGCAGTTAGTGCAGTCTTTTCGATTCTTCCTATTGGAGCGCCGATAGTTGCATCAAATCAAGGCTATAGCGGTGTCATGAGTTTGCTTAATTCTTTTCATGCTAGCGGTCGCTTAGAAGTCAGATTTGTAGATGTAGTAAATACACAAGAAGTTATTGATGCGATGAAAGGTGCCGCATTGGTATGGCTGGAATCGCCAACCAATCCGTGTCTAGATGTTGCTGACCTTCCTACGCTTATTTCTGCTGCAAAGAAACTTGGCATTGGAGTAGCTGTCGATAACACTTTTGCAACTCCGCTAGTTCAAAATCCATTAGCTATGGGTGCAGATATCGTTATGCACTCAGTAACTAAGTTCCTTTCTGGTCACAGTGATGTGCTTATGGGATCACTTTCAACTAACGATCCAGCTTTATTAAAGCGATTGCAGGATTCACGAAGCTTTAATGGCTCAATTCCTGGCCCATTTGAAGCATGGTTAGCACTTCGAGGTTTACGAACATTTCCATTGCGATTCAATAAGGCGCAAGAGAATGCAAAGGAGTTAGCTGTCAGATTGCAAGCCCATCCCAGCGTTACGCGAGTTCGCTACCCAGGCTTTGGGGCAATCGTTTCCTTCGAAGTAGATGGAACACCAGAACAAACTCAACATGTATGTGACTCTTCAACGTTGATTGCCCATGCAACCAGTCTGGGTGGGGTTGAGTCTCTGTGGGAACGCAGACGCCGTTGGCCCATTGAAAGTCCATCAGTTCCAGAGCAGTTGATCCGTTTATCTGTTGGGTGTGAGCATGTTGATGATATTTGGGACGACATTAGTACGGCATTAGCTTCTATCTAAAGCGGGATTCGGTAATAAAGAGTATTTTTAGCTCATGGTCAAATCCATTCGACGAATAATTGCAGCAGTCACTGTTGCAGTTTTAGCCTTTCGTGCTGTGGGCTCATTCCTGTCTTGGATCGAACATCAAGAAGATTCAACTGCCGAGACATGGATTGACGAAGATGAATTCGAAGATGTCTGATTCAACTTATATTGCAGGAACATGCAACATCGGGCAAAAGGAAATTCGCCGTAGGCAGTTTGTCGCAGGTGTCGGATTGTTTTTTTCAGTTATTTCTCTTTTCACAATGATCTCTGCGAATGCTCCCAGGGGTGCACGGCTTGGAATTTTTATTCCACTCATGGTTGCAGCTGTAGGTTATGTTCAATCGCGCAGTAAATTCTGTCTTGCCTATGGTTTCGCTGGAACTTTTAATTTTGGCAAACTGGGTGATTTGTCCCGTGTAAGTGATGCGTCAGACAAAGCTGCTGATCGTGCAACCGCGCTTAAAATTCTAGGAAAATCTTTTCTTTTAGCATCCATAGCGACTGCGGTGGTTATAGCGCTACCCTTCTAAGTATGAAGATTCTTATTCATACTCGTAATTGCGAACTAGCTGCAGATTTCAAAGATATCGCTAACGACAAACTAATTACTATGGAGCGCTTTGGCGTTGATATAGATCGAGTAGAAGTTGAAGTAATTCATGAAGCTAATCCAAAATTAGGAAAGCATTCGCACAGAGTAATTTTGACCTCTCATGGATCTGGGCCTTTAATTCGCGCAGAAGCCTCTGAATTTAATGATGTCGCAGCTTTTGATGTCGCAATGAAAACCTTTGAAATACAGATTCGAAAAATCCATGAAAAAAGTAAAGACTACAACCGTGAAACCCTGCGAGATAAAAAAACAATTTAAATAATTTCACTTCCATCTTTACGAGTGGCGGTCAGACTAGCTACCGTGGTGATAATTAAGCTTGCAATAATTACACCCAGACTAACTTCCAAGCTGACTTCTGGGATATGCACTCCCGCAATTTCATCAATCCCAATGCCATGGAAAGCTTCCATAATCATTTTCACACCTATGAAACCTAAGATAAATGAAAGACCTTTAGAGAGATAGACAAGCCGAGCAAGAAGTCCTTCAAGTAAAAAGTAGAGCTGGCGCAATCCCATTAAGGCAAAAATATTTGCGGTTGTAACAATGTAAGGATCCTTGGTCAACCCAAAAATAGCCGGGATTGAATCTAGAGAAAAGACCAAGTTAGTTAAACCCAGAGCAACGAGGGCGATGGCGAAGGTACTAAATCCGCGCTTTTTTAGTAGAGCGACAACTTTCCCTTCTTTCCACTCATCATCTTTGCTTTCTTTTGCTAACTGCCAAGCGGTATAAATAAGGAAGATTCCAAAAAGAAAGAAAATGCTTGCAAAGCGCGAAATAAGCGCAGCTCCGAGTGGAATGAGTAGTCCACGAATAGCGATTGTAAGCATGATTCCTAGCAATAGAACTAACTGTTGCATCTCCTTTTGTACTTTTAAGCTAGCCAAAATAATAATAAAGACGAAGATATTGTCGACTGATAATGCGTATTCAGTCAGCCATCCAGCAAAGAACTCCTTTTGGCCTTGTTCGCTAGCCCAATGAGGTAAGAGTGTTCCAAACGCAATTGCAGTTCCGATGTAAAAAACCGTCCAGAATGATGACTCAAACATAGAGGTTTCTTTATTGCGACGAATAACTGCAATGCCTAGGTCGAAAAGAATTATGGCTACCAGTACTCCAATTGTGATGATCCAGATTGATGCAGATTCCATGGCGGTATTGTGTCAGTTAAGCGATGAACCACGCACATGAACGTGCTGGAATAACCTTTATTTCATTATGGGCATCAACGGTCCCACTGCTAACAATCAAGAGTTTGCCATTGATAACACATTCTTGAGAGGAATCAGACAAATTCATAATGACTGTTACATTGCCTCGCCGATATGCCAGCAATGCCTGCCCTTTAGCTCCATGATCAGGAGATTCAATCCAAGTAATTCCACCTGAGCCACTCATAAACTCTTTACGAAGATTTAATGCGCTTTGATATAAACGCAATGAACTCAAAGGATCTGCAAGCTCGCTTTCAATTGTGTATTGGTTCCAGGATTGGGCAATGGGCAGCCATGCTTTTCCTGTTGTGAAACCAAATGGTGTTGATTCACCGCTCCAAGGCAAGGGAACACGTGCACCATCACGTCCCTTAATTTCTCCCTTAGTTCTAAAAAATGAAGGATCTTGACGGTCAGAATCAGCTAATTCACCGTCAGGTAAGCCAAGTTCCTGTCCAGCAAATACATAAGTAGATCCTGGTAAGCCAAAAACAAATAAAGCAAGTGCGCGTGCTTGCTCGCTTCCAATTCGTGATGCAACACGGGGTGAGTCATGGTTACTTAAAGCCCATGTTGGAAGTGCGTTAACTGTGGCATTTAAAGAAATAGAGCGATCGATTACATCAAATAGAACTGTGGCCGTAAATTCGGCAGTCAACAAGTCAAAGTTAAAGACCTGGTGAAGTTCATCGGCGCGCACATATCGAGTGGCATTAACCGGAGGGTGCACCCAAGCTTCAGCAACTGCCATAATTTCACGACCAACATATGAATCAAAGATTTTTCGCCATTTACGGTAGATCTCGTGTACGCCTTGACGATCAAAGTAAGGGACCGTTAAAAGCAGAGCATTGCGCTTTTCACTATCCATGGCAACATCCAGGCGTAATGCGTTACTCAGCCCTTGTGGATCTGAATGATTCTTTAAAATATCTTCTTTAACTAAACCGTGCGCCACATCGATTCGGAAACCATCAATGCCCAAATCAATCCAGAAACGAAGTGTTTCTTCAAAATCTTCATTTACTTCTGGGTTATCCCAGTTCAAATCTGGCTGAGAACTATCAAATAAATGCAGATAAAACTGACCATCTTCTACTTGCGTCCATGAAGGACCACCAAAGAGGGAAATCCAGTTATTGGGAGGAGTTCCATCAGGGTTGGCATCATAAAAATGAAATCTCGCACGTTCTTTTGATCCGCGTGGTGCTTTTAGCGCCGCCTGGAACCAATGATGTTGATCTGAAAAGTGGTTAGGAACGATATCTGCAATAACTCGTAAGCCACGTTGATGGGCAGATGTAATCAGTTCTTTGGCATCATCTAAATTTCCAAAACGTGGATCAACGCCACGCGGATCAGCTACGTCATAGCCACCATCTTTGTTAGGCGAAGTATAAAAAGGGCTTAACCAGATTGCATCAACACCCAGTTTTTGAACATATTCAAGTTGAGCAGTAATTCCAGGCAAATCACCTTCGCCATCCCCATTACTATCAAAAAATGAGCGCGGGTAGATTTGGTAAATTGTGGCTTCTTTCCACCATGGCGAAGATTGCATAAGCCGAACTTAGGTCACCTCTGTATCAGCAAGCAATGCAAGAAGACTGAAAGCCCGACCAGAAATGTCTCGCTTTTATAACGATTTAATCTTTTAATCTAGCTTCTACTTCTCTCATCAATTTGTGCATATCTTTTGATAGTTGATGCAGTTCTGCTAGTTCACTATGTGCGATACCACGGGCTTCTTTTGCTAATTCAAATTCGGCTAGAGAAGCAGTATGGGTTTCATTGATAGTTTCTTCTACACTTTGTGACTGAACTTTCTGGCCAACCATGATGATAGAAAGCAAAACTAACTGTAGAAAAGTTTGCGCAACCCAGGAAACAATAACAATTGAATCGCCAGAACTAATTGCCTTCGGTAGGGAGATAAGTGCGATTGCCGCAAATAGGTACGCACACCACATCGTTGCAACACCATCAGTAATTTTTGCTGCTACCCATAAATTAAATTTTTTCATGGGTTAAAGATAGTCAGTTCCTAGATTTACGCGTTGAGATTGGAGATGGTTTTTGAGGTTTCATTTTGTTCGTAGGTGTCATCTCTGCTTGTATGAACGGCTTCTTAGGTGGGGTCGGCAAAGCCCCTAGCGCAGCAATGGCGATATCACGCGCATCACTTGCCGTGGTTACAGCGTTCTTCTGCTTAGCAATCACATCGGTTTTCTCGGAAGCAGTTTTCGCTAATCTCATTGACATGCGTGCCTCACGATTAGCGCTATCAACTGCAATCATAAAAATACGATTTATTTGAATCCGCTGTTGATCACGATTTTTAAGTAAAAATCTGTATTGATCTAAATCCACTTTGTACTGATTCATCATCGTTTGAAAATCTGGTGTAGTGCTCGGGGTGGGTGACGGATCTGCAAATGCATAGGTTGCCGAAGAGAAGAGCAGCACCCATACCGTGAGCAAAAATCCAAACCCCTTAAGTTTCATGCCTAAATCATGCAACGGTGAGTTGTGATTTTTCTGTGAAACGCCCCAACATCCTCAAAATTTATTGGAAATACACAGACATCATGCAAGAGTGAACCTATGGCCGAGCTAATTATGATTGTTGACGATGAGCCGGGGGTCCGTGCGCTTTTAAATGACACCCTGCGAATTGCTGGTTTTGAAACTGTAGAAGCCACCGATGGTATGTCAGCCCTAACTTTATTGCGTACTCACAAACCGGATCTATTGGTTATAGATGTCAATATGCCACTTATGGATGGTTTTGAATTAGTAGAACGGCTACGTAGCACCAATGATATGACTCCCGTGTTGATGCTTACAGCTCGCGAAGATAAAGCAGACATCACTCGAGGTCTAAAAATAGGCGCTGATGACTACGTAGTGAAACCTTTTGGAATTGAAGAGTTAATTTTGCGCATCAAAGCAATCTTGCGCCGCTCTATAAAAAAGAGCGATATTTCACAATTGCTTTCTTGTGGTCCGATTTCTATTGATGATGATCAACATCTAGTTACATTTAATGGTGAAGAAATTGATTTGTCACCCACAGAATATCGTTTACTCCAGATTTTGATTGAGAAAAAAGGCCGAGTACTGAGCAAAAATCTTCTATTGGATGAAGTCTGGGGGATAACTTTTGAATCTGAGAGCACGGTAGTTGATACCTATATCTCTTATCTACGAAAGAAACTTCATCGAGATGGATTTGAGGGGATTAAAACTGTTCGGGGAGTTGGCTTTCAAATTCAAGAGCCCAAGTAAATTCAATGAATAATAGAACACGGCAGTTAATTACGACGGGGCTCGTAACATCAACCCTTTCAATTCTTATCGGTGGATTTGCTATCTGGGGTTCACATCAAAGTGAAATCTCTATGGTGGACAAGCGCCTCGATCGAGTTCAAAATGACATTAACGCCAATCCAGTAGATGCCGTCAGCATTGCTCTATTGAGCATTGAACAAAATAATTTTGACTTTACTTTGGCTTTTTCAACACCAAACGGTGAAACTACAATCTTGCGTGAAGCTTCAGGGACACCACTTACTGGGGCAGATTTACGCATTCGCCATATTCCAATTCCTGAAGGTGACGAATTAATTCTGACAAGTTCTATTGTAGACATAAACCATGCTCTTGATAGAAATCTCTGGAAACTCTTAATCTTCATCATTTTTGCAAACATCGTTGCATCCATAATTTCATCATTACTATCTCGTTCTAATGCATTGGCACAGGAACGTGCTCAAAGACAGAAGATGCAAGAGTTTTTGGGCGATGCGGCCCACGAACTTCGAACACCGATGACAGTTGTAAAAGGCTATGCAGAATTACTCAAAGGCAAACAGTTAGATCCAGAACGGGAAAGCGCAGCCTTCGATCGCCTTAATAGTGAATTGAAACGCATGGATTTTTTAATTGGTGACCTTTTGATGTTGGCCCAATTGGGGGAAGAAGGCAACATTGATTTTGAGGAGATAGATATAGCCGAGTTAATGCGTGAGAATATTTTAGATTTTCAGGAAATATCACCAACTCATCCTGTAACTGTAGAAATTGATCAAAATGCAGTATTGGTGGGCTCACAAAAATATTTACAGCGTTTTATCCAAAACGCCCTTACTAATATCCGCTTACACACACCGCCCAGTACGTCGGTGAGGGTCACTGTGAAAGCTGAAAAGCAGATCGTAATTGTTATTGAAGATAGCGGTCCGGGATTACCTACTGCTTCATATGGTGAGAAAATCCGCGGGCTCAAGCGATTTGATCGATCTCGATCTCGGGATACTGGAGGCACAGGTCTTGGAATGAGCATCATGAATGCAGTCATCGAAAGTCATAAAGGCATATTTACTCTGCGCAAAAGCGAACTTGGTGGTTTGGCAATTGAAGTTCAACTGCCTCGCGCTTAGACTTACGAGGTGAAAACACTGTCTTTAGTACTTTTAATAGTCATTGCCGTATGTCTGATTTATTGCATCCGATTACTTCGTAGTTTGCATCAGAAAGTCAGTGCTAGATCTGAAAGAACAACGCGTGAGATTGCAGCATCTACCAAAGAGATTAAGGCGCAGGTGTGGCAGTCCTATCGTCAAAGTGAAGCGATGCAGCAATTGCTAGTGCTTTTAAAATTTACATCTCCCGTCCCACCAACACGCAGCTGGGCAGCATCACCAGATTTACTGCTGACTCTGGCCCAGTTAGTACGCACGCATAATCCAAAATTAGTCGTTGAACTAGGTTCAGGAGTTTCAACATTAGTAGTAGCAAAAGCTGGGGCAAAAAAAATTATTAGCATTGATCACTCTTCCGAATTTGCCGGAAAAACTCGTGAAATGCTCAAGGAGCATAAAGCTCGTGGTGTTGAAGTCCGTGTTGCAGAACTTAAATCTCACAAGTCAGGTTCTGATTGGTATGACACCACAGTTCTAAAAGATTTAAATCGTATTGATTTACTTATTGTTGATGGTCCCCCAGGATCTAAAAATCCCCAGGCACGCATGCCTGCTTGTGCCGAGTTAATTACAAAACTCTCACCCAAAGTTGTCATTGTTATAGATGATATAAATCGTGAAGGCGAACGTCAATTGGCCGAAAGTTTTGCCAAATCTCTTCCTAATCATGTCTTAACTATCTATCCCCATGAAAAGGGCACAGCGGTAATTTCGCCAAAATAAAATGCCTCACTCACTCGAGCAAGCGTTAGAAGAAGCCTGCACACTAATTACTGATACCAGCACGTTAGTTCGAGTTGTCCTATCTGGGCGCAGGCGCAATATGCAAACCGAGCATGAGCGAATCGATATTCGCCCTGTAGAAATTAAGGGTTCAATTCTTTTGCAACTTACTTATAGTGACGGTCGTGCCACGACGACTAAAAATATCAGCGCAGAAACTACTGCAATTCTGGATCTTCTTTCTAGCGGTTATGCAAATATCACTGTGGATAGCTTGGACAGGTCAATGAGTGTTCGAGTTACAAAGAGTGGCGATGCCCAAGTTCACTTTGAAAAGAAAACGCTGGTTCAGGACTTAACTCACGATAAAAAGAAGGAAAGATTGTTAGACCCTTCCGACCCCTTTCTACTTGCAGTTGGTATTTCTGATCACAAAGGTCAGATAAAGCCATCAAAAAATGATAAATATAAGCAAGTTGAAGAGTTCTTACGGTTGTTGGTTCCAACACTTAATTCAGCAATAGAAGCTGGGCAGATAGAAAAGCCAAGTAAGGAAAAGCCACTTTCTATCGTAGACCTAGGATGTGGCCATGCTTACTTAACTTTTGCAGCCCACCAGTATCTTCGCAGCATTGGCATGAATGTTCATGTAACTGGAATCGATATTCGCCCAGAATCATGTGATCGAAATAATGCAATTGCAGGCTCGCTTGGAATCTCACAAACAATCACATTTAAAGCTGAAGAAATTGCATCGACAACTGCGCAGCAAGCCGATATTGCTATTGCTTTACATGCATGCGATACCGCAACCGATGATGCAATTGCCTGGGCGGTTAATGGTGGAGCCAAACTTTTACTAATAGCTCCATGTTGCCATCACGATATTCAAAAGCAGATGGAGCAGAGTCCAGAACCATGGGGAGCATTAACTAAGTTTGGCGTTATGAAAGAACGGATGGGCGATTTGCTCACTGATGCATTGCGCGCACAGATTTTGCGCATAGTTGGATATCGCGTCGAAGTAATTGAATTTATTGGGGGAGAGCACACACCTCGAAATATCATGATTCGTGCGGTGAAGACCGGAGCACAACCAGATGCGATAGATATCGATAGATATCGTGAAATCACCTCACAATGGGGCATCGTTCCTGCCCTGTCAAAGAAAATTCCTACCTTTACTATCGGTTAGACTTCACACATGTCTAAGGTCCTTGCATCTCTGCCAGTTGGAGAAAAAGTCGGAATCGCCTTTTCAGGTGGTCTCGATACTTCCGTAGCTGTGGCATGGATGCGCGAAAAGGGTGCGATTCCATGCACGTACACCGCAGATCTTGGTCAATATGACGAACCAGATATTGATTCAGTTCCAGATCGCGCCAAAGAATATGGCGCCGAAATATCTCGTCTTGTTGATTGCAAAACTGCGCTGGTTGAAGAAGGTTTAGCAGCGATTGCCTGCGGAGCTTTTCATATTCGATCAGGTGGAAAACAATATTTCAATACAACTCCGCTTGGCCGCGCAGTTACCGGCACAATGCTAGTGCGCGCAATGTATGCAGACTCAGTAAATATCTGGGGCGACGGTTCAACATACAAAGGCAATGACATCGAGCGTTTTTATCGCTATGGACTTTTAGCTAATCCAAATTTACGTATTTATAAGCCATGGTTAGATGCTGATTTCGTCAATGAACTTGGTGGACGTAAAGAGATGTCTGAGTACTTAGTTGCCCATAGTCTTCCATATCGCGATAGCACCGAAAAGGCTTATTCAACCGATGCCAATATCTTGGGTGCTACCCATGAAGCAAAGTCATTAGAAAATCTAGATACCTCTGTCGAATTAGTTCAACCAATTATGGGAGTTCGCTTCTGGGACCCAGAAGTAAAGATTGAATCTGAAGATGTGAAAATCTCTTTTGTTCAAGGTCGACCAGTTGCAATCAACGGCAAGTCATTTGATGATGTTGTCGCGCTAATGAATGAGGCCAATGCAATTGGTGGTCGCCATGGTCTTGGAATGGCGGATCAAATTGAAAACCGTATTATCGAAGCCAAGAGTCGTGGAATCTATGAAGCTCCAGGAATGGCACTTCTGTTTATCGCTTACGAGCGATTGATTAGCGCAATCCATAATGAAGACACCATTGCTAACTACCATGCCGAAGGTCGCCGTTTAGGTCGCTTGCTTTATGAAGGTCGCTGGTTAGATCCACAATCTTTAATGCTTCGCGAATCTCTGCAACGCTGGGTGGCATCTGCAGTTACTGGCGAAGTTACTTTGCGCATGCGCCGCGGAGATGATTATTCAATTATTAATACAACTGGCCCAGCCCTCAGTTACGCACCAGAAAAACTTTCTATGGAGCGCACAGAAAACGCTGCCTTTGGTCCAGTTGATCGCATTGGTCAGCTCACTATGCGTAACCTTGATATTGCAGATACCCGAGCAAAACTTGAGATGTATCGTGCGCAAGGACAACTTGGTGATGGTGAATTCAAATTAATCGGTGAACTCGAATAAAGGAACAAAATGAACTCAAAGGTTAGAAACTTAGCAGTCGCAGCAATTTTTGCAGTCGTAATTACATCCCTGTCAGCATGTGGAGGAAAAGATAAAGTGTCAGAATCAACATCACAAGGCTTGCCGGCAGTAACTGCCAATGCAGGCGAAGCGCCAACTATCACTGCACCGACTGGCACTGCACCAACAACTCTTCAGACTCAGGACATCATTGTTGGAACAGGCGCAGAAGTTGTTGCATCATCTACATTGACAGTTCATTACACGTTGATGACATGGTCCAATGGAAAAATTGTTGAGTCATCATGGTCAGGTGGACAGCCAGCAACATTCCCACTTTCAGGTGTAATTGCCGGATGGCAACAGGGTTTACCTGGCGCAAAAGTTGGTGGACGCCGCTTGCTAGTTATTCCAGCAAATCTTGGTTATGGCCCAAATGGTTCTGGACCAATTGGCCCAAATGAAACGCTAATTTTCGTAGTAGACATCATCGCTGTCTCTTAAATGAAAAAGAGCTTTGCTGAGTTTCTGGGTACCGCCCTCTTAGTTGCAATTGTTGTTGGTTCTGGCATCATGGCCACGAACCTTTCCCACGATATTGGCGTACAACTTTTAATTAATACTATTTCAACTGTATTTGGCTTAATAGTATTGATTCAGATTTTGGCGCCTATCAGTGGTGCCAATTTCAATCCCCTTGTCACGCTGATTGATCTGATTGAAAAACGCACAACGTTTGTAGTTTTCATTCAATATATTGTGGCGCAAATTGCAGGTGCAATTTCTGGAGCCGCACTAGCAAATGCGATGTTTAGCCATCCACTCCTTGAAACTGCTGCCCGGGTACGTTCTGGCGGCAATCTTTATATTGGAGAAGTTGTTGCTACCGCAGGTTTAATCATGATTATTAATTTGCTGATCGCCCAGGAAAAATTGACGATGGTTCCAATTATTGTTGCATCATGGATTGGCAGTGCCTACTTTTTTACTAGTTCAACTTCCTTTGCAAATCCTGCGGTTACAATTGGACGTGCCTTTTCTGATTCATTTGCCGGTATAGCTCCAGGTTGTCTCTCAAAATTCATTGCTGCTCAAACGCTCGGTGCATTAATCGGCCTGGGCCTAACAAAGGTGCTCACGTTTGACAAATAAACTAACCGTACTTTTTGTTTGTGTACATAATGCTGGCCGATCACAAATGGCTGCAGGCTTTATGAAATCACTTGGTGGGGATAAAGTAGAAGTTCTATCTGCAGGTTCAGCTCCGAAA
>CANFUR010000016.1 GCA_947450175.1 Actinomycetota bacterium
CTAAACCAATCTTTGCCGCAGCAGGTATGCACGTAGCCGATGGAATAGTTGTTACGAGTCGAGACAAGCAAGTTTCAATTGATGATCAGGCTTATCCCGTCTTTGTTAAGCCTGCCCGCGGAGGTTCAAGTCGAGGTACTCATAAAGTTAAATCAGTTGACGCATTGAATGCAGCGCTCAAAGATGCATTTTTGTTTGACCACAAAGTCATGATTGAACAAGCTGTCAATGGTCGCGAAATAGAGTGTGCAGTCCTTGAAGCCGATGGTGTGGTTAAAGCATCTGTTGTAGGCGAAATTGTCATAGATAGTAAATTTGAATTTTATGATTTCGAAGCCAAGTATTTAGATGGCGCAACAACAGTAAAGATGCCAGCGGATATTCCAACTGATGCCACCGAAGAAATCCGCTCCAAAGCAGTGCAGGCCTTTAAAGCCTTGGGTTGTAGTGGGCTGGCTAGATGTGATTTCTTCTATACCGACAAGGGTGAAATCATTATTAACGAGATTAATACGATGCCTGGTTTTACGGGAACTTCTATGTACCCAAAGCTTTGGGCAGCTAGCGGAATTGATTACACGACCTTGATTTCAGCCCTGATTACAACGGCTTTGGCCCGCACTAATGGAGTGTTAGGGAACTAATTTCGGGCTTTGATTATCTACATCGACCCAGCGGTAATACTCACGAGATAGAAGTACGCGTGCGTTGTGACGCGGATTTGCGGCAATCTTAAGCGCTTGCAACATGCGAGTGATGGTGTGCTCCACAGCCTTTTCGGTAACAAGTCGAATTCGTGCAATTTCTGCGTTGCTGCTACCTAGTGCTACTAATCGCAGAGTCTCAATTTGAACCTGAGTGAGTGATTGAAGGTGCGAAACGAATGCAGATTCATCAAGAGATGAAGCAATAGTCTCTAAATCTTGAATGGATCCCTTAATTGCATTTGTTAGAGCATCTAGTTGTTTTACAGAGTTTTTTATAATGATCTGAACACCTTGAGGAAGTTCCTTTTCATTAATTCCTAACAAACGAAGATCTGGAACATTAGTCAAAAATACTAATCCAACTTCTGGATTCACTTTGCGTGCTTTCTGCGCAGCGCTTAGGGCTTGAGATGCATGTGTATCAAGGGAAAAAACAATCGCATCGGGCTTATTTTGCTTCATTAAAGCATCTAGATCAGAAAAATTGTTAGAAGTATCAGAAACGCTTATTCCATCATTTTCTAAGGCACACGCTAAGAGAAGAGAGTCGTAGATATTTTCATCTATGAGTACGATTCGAATTGCCACCTGTCAGAGTAACCCACCATGGGTGTAACTTCTGTATGAATCGAGATAATAAATTCGTGAGAGTTGGCACTCACATTGTGAGTGTTTGTTCCTTTAGAATGAGGAAAAAACTTGGGTTATCCCCACACTCTAATTTAATTTGCCATTGATGTAGATGGCTTCAATTTCATCGGATTGCAGAACAATAAAATCAGCTTTTTTCCCCGCTTCAAAAACTCCGCGTTCGTTCTCGCGAAACATTTGGTAAGCCACATTGCGTGTATAAAAAGTAAGTGATTCTTCTTGCGTGATTGCTTCTTCAATATTCCAAGGTTGGGTAACACCTGCTGCTGGATTGGTACGGGTAACCGGTACGTTCAAAGCCTGCATCGGTACATGGCTAGTCACCGGCCAATCGCTTCCAAATGCAATCATCGCTTTGGAATTTAACAATGAACGAAGGCGATATTGACGATTATTTCGCTCATCGCCAATTCGTGGTGCAATCAACTCCTTATTCATAGGATCCATGTAGCACCACAATGGTTGAATATTTGCGATGACTCCCAATTGAGCAAACCTAGATAAATCTTCATCCCGAATCAGTTGAGCGTGGACTATTACTGGACGTCGATCACATGGGGGGTTTACTTGTTGCATAGATTCGAGGGCATTTAACGCCTGCTTAACGGCGGCATCTCCTATAGCATGTAAGTGGACTTGATAACCAAGAGCGTCAAAAGCAACAAGTGCATTAAGTAGCTCGTCGTTTTCCCAGATTGCAATTCCAGATGAAGTAGGGTCATCAAGATACGGCGCCGTTAAATGGGCAGTTCCGGCCGATAAAGCACCGTCGAGTAAAAATTTAATGCTGTTGGCTAACAACAGTGTTGGATCATTGAGATTGGCTGCTTGCTGGCGCAGATCATTGAAGGCATCAATATCGGCAACCCAAGTATTCGGTGTTGCAAGAAAAGAGAGATTGAAAGGAATTGTTAAATCACCGTTTTGCGCAGCAGCTATATATGCGCGCGCCATATCTTTTTCACACCACGAATCAATTGCTGCACTTACACCTACTTTTCGATACTCGGCACAGGCGAATTTAATTGCGGCAATATCACTTTGTATAGTGTTAGCCGGCGCATGATTAAGAATTAAGGCCATCGCCGAGGGTTCGCGCAGAGTCCCTTTTGGGCTGCCATCTCTGTTGCGAGCGATAGTTCCACCTTCGGGATCTTTAGTTTGAGCATTAATCCCAGCAAACTGCAACGCTTTAGTGTTTACCCAGATTGTGTGGTGATCCACTGCGTGCAAAACAACTGGTCGATCACTTACAACTTCATCTAGCCATAGCGCTTGAAAATCTCCACCTTCGATAATTGCGGCTTCATAAGCACCACCAATAATCCAAGGAGTTGTGGGATTAGCTTGGGCAAAAGCTTTGACTTCATCTTTGATCTCGGCCAGGGAATTGAGTCCATTGATTCGTGGGCCTGCGGCTTCACGGCCAGCAAAAATTGGATGTGCATGACCATCTAGAAATGCTGGGATTACGAAAGCATCTTGTAAATCGATTGTTATATCGGCAGTAAAATTTTTTATATCATTTCCAACTGCAAGAATTTTCGACTCTTCAACAAGTAAGTCATGAAATATTTCTTTATCAGCAGACCAAAAGCGCGCGTTTGTATAAAGCGTGCGCACGTATGAACGTTTCTTATTGGTGAGTGACTGGGCAAGTCAGTGTGCGAGTAATACCTGCAACACCCTGCACCTTAGACAAAATCAAACGGCCAAAATCTTCCATGCTGGGAGCTTCTGCGCGCATAATGACGTCATATGGACCTGTAACACCTTCAGCAAGAGTGACACCAGCGATAGCTGAAACTGCTTTTGCTACGGATCCCGCTTTACCGACCTCGGTTTGAATCAAAATGTAGGCCTGTACTGACATAAGAGTTTCCTTTCGTTGGTGGGTAAAGGCTACTTCAGAGATGTGGCAACTGGCTAGTCGATTAGTCTTACCTCTATGAACATGGATGAAGCCCAGATAATCAGGGTACTTGCCGAGATTTTTGGAAGTAATCATCGAGGCGTCACGGTTGGAATCGGTGATGATGCCGCAGTTGTTACAACAGGTGCGAACACCGTTATAACTACCGATATTGCAGTTGAGGGTACGCACTTTAACTGTGCATGGTCAGGAGCCTTTGAAATCGGTCGCAAAATCTGTGCGGCTAATTTGGCTGATATATATGCAATGGGAGCTATGCCTACTTACCTCGTCGCTGCAGTGACATTGACTGGAGAAGAAACATTAGAGTGGATTGAAGAGTTAGCCCAAGGCATTAAACATGAAGCCAATAGTTGCGGCGCAGTTGTTGTTGGTGGCGACTTAGCACGTGGACCACTGAAAGTAATTGCGATGACTGCGTTAGGAGAAGTTAAAAATCCAATTACCCGAGCTGGCGCTCAAGTGGGTGATTCGATTTATCTTTCGTCACTACCGGGTTGGTCAGCAGCCGGATTGGCTTCAATTGAAAAAGCTGAACATAGTGATTTGCAGCGGTATGCCGTTGATGAGTTTTGCGCTCCAACTGTTGATTATTCATTGGCGGTAGCATTTACAAACACAGGCGCACATTCAATGTGTGATATTAGTGATGCATTAGTTATTCAGGCACAGCAACTTGCCGAAGCATCTGGAGTTCAATTTGTTTTCGACCCTCAATCTTTTGAAAAAGATGGCGAGTTTGCACAGTTAAAGGAAATATCTGTAGCAATGGGGTGTGATATCTGGCAGTGGATTTTTGCCGGAGGAGAAGATCATGTATTTCTTGCAACAGGAAAAGATTTGCCTGGACTGTGTGTGGGAGTTGTCAAAGAAGGCAGCGGGGTACTTGGTTTAGAAATGAAAAAAGCGCCAGAAACCTGGCGCCATTTCAATTAAGAAAAAAGATTAACGAGTAACTTTTCCAGCCTTCAGGCATGAAGTACAGACGTTCTGACGCTTAGTTGCACCCTTAACAAGTGTGCGAACACGCTGGATATTAGGATTCCAACGGCGACGAGTCTTAACCTGAGAGTGAGAAACGTTATTGCCAAAGCTGGGCCCTTTGCCACAGATATCGCATGTTGATGCCACAGCGGTACTCCTTTTATTTGTGAACGTAAGTAGTCCTTAACGGACAAGGCGCAAGGGTATCGCGAGCACAGGTAACTGCGCCAATTACGGGCTCAATCTGGCTTGGACCTCTGAGATTGAGCCTGAACCCCTCCACTACTTCTGCGGCGCAGTACGAGAGAATGCCCGCATGGCAGATCTTGAAAGCAAACTCTCCTCAGTGGTGGGAGACCGCACTGCCAAAGTCCTTCATGACTCATTTGCGATTAAGACTGTTGGCGACCTCATGCGTCACTATCCCAGACGGTATTTGGTAAGAGGTGAACTATCAGATATTTCGGAGTTAGCAGAGGGAGATGAAGTAACTATTTTGGCGCAGGTTCTGAGTTCAACTAATAGAGCGTTGCGTGGACGAAAGGGCAGTATTTTCGAAGTCGTGGTCACTGATGGAACCGACAAACTTTCTCTCACTTTTTTCAATCAAGCCTGGCGTGAGAAAGAGTTGAAGGCTGGTCGCCAAGGTTTATTTGCCGGCAAAGTAGGCGTCTTTAATGGCAAGAAGCAGTTAGCTCATCCTGATTACGAAATGATTCCAGATGGCAATGACGTTGAGGCCGCAGCAAGTTCTTTTGCAGGAAAGTATCTTCCGGTTTATCCAGCAACGTCAAAGATGCCTTCGTGGAAAATTTCAAAGTGTGTAGAGATGGCCATTGATTCACTTGATGATGTCGAGGATTTTTTACCAGAATCTATTCGCACCACTTACGGGTACCCAACTTTGCATCAGGCTCTTGTGCAGCTGCATCGTCCGGCAGATTTAGATTCGGCCGAAAGTGCGCGTAAACGCCTGACTTTTGATGAGGCATTTTTACTTCAAGCACTGCTTGTTCTTCGTAGAAATGAGTTGAAGAAGCTAAATACGATTTCGCGAAAAGTAATCAAAGGTGGCATTCTCGAAGAATTTGATGCATCTCTACCTTTCGAATTAACGGGTGGACAAAAACAGGTGTGTGCCGAGATTGAAAATGATCTAGCCCAAGCTCATCCCATGCACCGATTACTTCAAGGTGAAGTTGGATCGGGTAAGACAATTGTTGCTTTGCGCGCCATGTTGGCTGTTGTCGATAGCGGTGGACAAGCAGCACTTCTTGCACCAACTGAAGTTTTAGCCGCGCAACACCTGCGCACGATTGAAAAACTCTTAGGAGATTTATCCCAAGGTGGAATGTTGGGATCTCAAGATAAAGCAACACAAGTGACCTTGATTACTGGCTCACAAAATGCGGTGGCGCGTAAAGCGGCTCTTGCTTTAGCGGCTTCAGGAGGTGCGGGCATAGTTATCGGCACACATGCCTTACTTGGTGAAAAAGTTGAGTTTAAGGATTTGGGATTAATTGTTGTCGATGAGCAACATAGATTTGGTGTTGAACAACGAGATGCCTTAAAAGAAAAAGCACAGAAACCACCGCATTTATTAGTTATGACTGCAACCCCAATTCCGCGAACTGTTGCCATGACAGTTTTTGGCGATTTAGATGTTTCTACTTTGCGAGAACTTCCGCTGGGGAGACAACCAATTACTACTCATGTAATTCCGGTAATGGAAAAACCAGCATTCTTAGAACGTGCTTGGCAACGTATTCGTGAAGAAGTTTCACAGGGCCATCAGGCATATGTTGTCGCTCCACGCATCGCTGCCGGCAATGATGAAAACGCAGATATCGATTTTCTTTTCGGAACCGAATCCAGTGATATTGCCTCGGTAGAAGAGTTAGCGCCCCGTTTACATGGTGGGGATTTGGCTGGACTCAAAGTGGCGATGCTGCACGGGCGTTTGAGCAGTGAAGAAAAAGAATCGACGATGAAAGCCTTTGCAGCTGGAGAAATTGATGTTTTAGTTTCGACGACAGTAATTGAAGTAGGTGTCGATGTCGCTAACGCAACAATCATGGTGATTATGGATGCCGATCGTTTTGGTGTTTCTCAACTGCACCAGTTACGAGGTCGAATCGGTCGTGGAGATTCGCCAGGCTTATGTCTACTTGTAACGAACTCATTGGCCGAAACACCTGCACGTGAGCGTTTAGATGCAGTTGCTGCAACTTTAGATGGATTCGAACTTTCACGAATCGACCTAGAGCAACGCCGAGAAGGTGATGTGCTTGGTGCAACCCAGTCGGGCACTGCTTCCCACCTTCGCCTCTTGCGCGTAATACGAGATGAAGAATTGATTGAGCGGGCTCGGACAGAAGCACAGGATCTGATTGCTACATCATTAGACTTATCAAGTTATCCTGGACTAAGAAGTGAACTAAACGCTATGCAACGTGACATGGCCGTAGATTATTTAGATAAGGGTTAGAAAAGTTGAGAATCATTGCAGGCGTTGCCAAAGGTCGAACTCTTGGAACTGTAGCCGGTGCTACACGTCCAACATCTGATCGCGCACGCGAGGGTTTATTCTCTTCACTTCTTTCAGAGTTTGGTGATTTTCTTGGGTTGCATGTTTTAGATCTGTTTGGTGGATCAGGTGCAATCGGCCTTGAAGCTCTATCGCGTGGGGCAAGCCTTGTGCATATTGTCGAAAAAGATGTTGACGCACAAAAAACTATTGAAAATAACTGTGAACTTGTCAATAAGAACAAGCCGGTAGGAAAATTTCACCTCTATTCAATGTCGGCTCAACGTTTTGTTAGTGATCCTCCAAAAGAGAAATATCACATTGTTTATGTGGATCCACCATTTGATTTTTCAGATGCTGAAGTAGAAGAGATTCTCACGAAGTTGAACACAGGCGGATTCTTAAAAGAAGATGCAATAATTGCAGTTGAGCGGACTTCGAAGCGTTCTCATTTTTCTTGGCCACAAGGTTTCAGTGCAGTGCGAGAACGAAATTACGGTCAGGCCACGATTTTCTATGGTAATTACACGCCTGAGAATGGATAACTAGCGCATCTCTTGCTAGCGTTTAGGCTATGAGACGCGCGGTTTGTCCCGGATCCTTTGATCCAATCACATACGGGCACATCGACATCATCGCCCGAGCCAGTGCCCACTTTGATGAAGTAGTGGTTGCTGTCCTTGAGAACCGAACTAAATCATCACTTTTTACGGTAGCTGAACGGATTGAAATGATCCGCGAAACTACGTCCAATTTGCCTAATGTCACGGTTGATTCATGGTCTGGCTTGCTTGTTGATTACTGTAAAAGCAATTCGATTCAAGCAATCGTAAAAGGTCTGCGTGCGGTGACTGACTTTGATTATGAACTACAAATGGCACAAGTGAACTTACAAGGATCGGGCGTAGAAACAATGTTTATGGCTACCGCACCTACACATTCGTTCTTGTCTTCATCTTTAGTTAAAGAACTTGCTCATTATGGCGGTGATGTTTCAACGATGGTGCCAGCATCGGTAAATGAAGCACTCAAACTTCGAGTAGCAGGGAAGTAATCACATGGATTCAATAGAAAAGTTAACGTCGGCAATCACAATGGTGGAAGAAGCTCGCGGAGTCCCACTTTCTGCAAGCTGTGTTGTGCATCGTGGCGAAATGCTTGAACTACTTGATGAGGCACGCGCAGCTCTTCCAACTGATCTTGAATCAGCACGAAAACTTCTTGCCGCGCAGGAAGCAATTATTGAAGAAGGTCGGGTGAGCGCAGAACAGATGATTGCTATGGCCCGTGAAGATGTGGCACGAATGGTTGAGCAGACTTCAATTGTTCAAATGGCCAGAGATGAATCTCGTAAAATTATTGACGATGCCCGCGATTTGGCGCAGCAGGAAAAAGAAGAAGTTGAAGAATATATTGATGGCCGCCTTGCAACATTGGAAGTAATTCTAAATAAGACTCAAGACGCAGTTGCTCGAGGCCGTGAACGCCTAGCTGGTGCAAATGATAAAGATGTCTTGTCTCAACTTTCAGATGCCGACTAATTTCTATGCCGCGCCTACCCGAGGTTTATAAGTTAAATACACACGAACTTGCCAGACGCGCAGGGGAGATGAAGGAATACGAACTTGATATTGAAGTTCCCGAAAAAGTTGGTGTTGATTTACTTTCAGTCCCAGTTGGCGAAGTAATTGAGGTTGATGCACGCCTGGAATCGGTAACTGAAGGAGTTCTTCTTACCGCAGAAATTTTTGCCACCGCGAAGGGGGAGTGCACGCGCTGCTTAGACCCAGTTGAAATTGAGATTGAGCGAATTATTCAGGAGCTCTATTACTACGCGCAAAAGATTGAAAGGCCAAAGAAAAAGAAAAAATTAGATGAAGAGAATGATTTTGGAGAGGAAGATGAGTTGATGATGGACGGAGACATCATGGATCTTGAGCCTCCTATCCGGGATGCAATCGTTCTCGCACTTCCTATTAATCCAGTGTGCAGAGTTGATTGCCCAGGGCTATGCCCCGAATGTGGCGGAAAATGGGCCGAACTGCCTACTGATCACGCTCACGAGGTCATCGATGCCAGATGGGCGGGCTTATCCGGCCTGGACCTGGAGTAAGGCCCGATTTCAAGAATTAGGGCTTTTGGGGGATACTTACCCCTTGCAGCCACCGCTGCTTTTAGAAAAAGATAAGAAGAGGTTCGAACCGTGCCAGTACCAAAGCGAAAAATGTCGCGTTCAAAGACGCGCTCACGCCGTAGCCAGTGGAAGACAACTGCTGCCTCTTTAGCAACATGCGGACAATGCCAATCACCAAAGCTTCAACACACAGCATGTCCAACATGCGGTACTTATAACCGCCGCCAAGTCCTAGAGGTTTGATCGTTAGTTCTTTGCTCAATGAAGCATTGGGGGTAAAACTTGAACCCTCACTTTTGGAGTTGGCTTTTACACATCGATCTTTTGCATACGAATCGGCAAGCAAAGAAACAAATGAACGCCTTGAATTTCTTGGTGATTCAGTTCTAGGTTTAATTGTTACCGAGGAACTCTATAAACGGTATCCAGATTTAGATGAATCGCGTTTATCTCCCTTGCGCTCTGGAGTAGTAAACATGCGCGCGCTGGCAGATATTGCGCGCACATTAGATCTTGGTTCGCATATTCGACTTGGCAAAGGCGAAGAAGTTACTAACGGGCGCGATAAAAATTCACTTCTTGCAGATGCACTCGAAGCTTTAATTGGCGCTATTTATCTTCAATGTGGCTTTGAAATTTGCACAGAAATTGTTCGCAGACTTATTGCTTCAACAATGGATTCTGCCGTTGCGCGCGGTGCAGGCCTTGATGGCAAAACTGCGTTACAAGAGTTAGCAGCCAGCCTTGGTAAAGGCGCGCCAGAGTATGTAGTTACTGAAGAAGGTCCAGATCACGATAAAGATTTCACCGCTACCGCCATGGTCGCTGGAAACGCCGTGGCCGTCGGTACTGGAAAGAGTAAGCGAGAGGCTGAGCAAGTTGCGGCCCGCATCGCATATGAAAGCCTAAAAACCGAGCTGCCGCAGCATTAATATTGTTAAAAACAAGTGCCGAGCGCGATAGGTTTACCGCGTGTATCTCAAGAGCATGACCCTCAAGGGCTTCAAGTCCTTTGCTTCGAGTACCACTTTAAGGCTTGAACCCGGAATTACATGTGTCGTTGGTCCAAATGGTTCTGGTAAATCAAACGTTGTAGATGCACTCACTTGGGTTATGGGCGAGCAAGGCGCTAAATCCCTTCGTGGCGGAAAGATGGAAGATGTAATTTTCGCTGGAACTAGTGGGCGTGCTCCACTTGGTCGCGCAGAAGTTTCGCTGACTATTGATAACACAGATGGCGCATTGCCAATTGATTACACTGAAGTAACAATTTCTCGAATTCTTTTCCGTAATGGTCAATCTGAATATCAAATTAATGGTGAAGCATCTCGGCTTCTAGATATTCAAGAGCTTTTAAGTGATTCAGGTATTGGCCGCGAAATGCACGTCATAGTGGGCCAAGGCCAGCTTGACGCGATTTTGATGGCAACACCTGAAGAACGTCGCGGATTTATTGAAGAGGCCGCTGGCGTACTTAAGCACCGAAAGCGTAAAGAAAAAGCATTACGTAAACTTGAATCAATGCAGGCCAATATGGCCCGAGTTCAAGATTTAACGGTCGAGCTTCGTCGTCAACTTCGCCCACTTGGTAAGCAAGCCGAAGTTGCTAAAAAAGCGGCAACGATTCAAGCAGATCTGCGTGATGCAAAGCTTCGTTTATTTGCAGATGATTTTATATCGATGTCACGAACCTTAGACGCTGAAGTTGCCGATGAAACAGCGCTTCGTCAAAAACGGGCAGAAGTTGATAAGGAACTTGAAACAATTCGTTTGCGCGAAGAGGCTCTCGATGCACAATCAGCTTTTGAAACTCCAATGCTTGTACAAGCCCAAGAAACTTATTACCAATTGAATTCACTGCGCGAAAAATTCCGCGGAACCCAAAGCCTTGCGCAAGAGCGTTCACGTTTTCTCAATGAAGAAGCTGAAGAAGCGCGATCTGCAGGACGAGATCCTGAAAGTTTAGATAAAGAGGCTCAAGGTCTGCGACATGAAGAAAATGACTTGCGAAACAGTATTAATGATGCACGCGCAGCATTGGAACTTGCAACGAGCGCTTTAATAAACGCTGAACATTCTCTAAAAATTGATGAAGACAAGATTGCTGCAGCAATGCGAGCAATTGCCGATGCGCGTGAAGGTACCGCTCGCCAAGAAGGTCATATCAAATCACTGCAAGCACGCCTAGAGGCAATTGATGAAGAAATCGCACGTTTAACTAAGGCACGAGATGATGCACAGCAACGTGTAGACAATGCTTCTAGAGAATATGCATCTTTTGAACTTGAAATAGCAAGTGCGGATTCTGGTGAACTCGGCCTTGATTCGGCTTTCGAAAACGCTAAGACCTCACTTGATTCTTCAAAAGTAAATCTTGAAAACCTTATCGATTCTGAGCGGGCAGCCGATCGTGAACGAAACGCGGTTGAATCTAAGTTAGAAGCGATGAAGATGACTTCACAAAATCGAGATGGCGCATCAGCTTTGATGCGCGATTCTCGAGGAGTTCACATTCTTGGATCAGTGGCATCATTAATTGAAATCGATAATGGGTGGGAATCTGCAGCCGCAGCCGCATTTGGAACTTTGGCTGATGCCATCGTTGTTTCGGATTTATCTTCAGCCGTAACCGCCCTTACAACCTTGCGCGATCAAAACTTAGGCCAGGCCGACGTTCTTGTTTTTGAACCAGGAAATAATAGCCATTCAAATATTCCAGCTGGTTTAATCCCACTCTCATCGCACATACGTTCACATTCAATTGGCGATCTAGTTACATCCCTTTTGGCTTCAACCGTCGTGGCAGAGAATGCACGTGATGCAGAAGCAATCTTGCGCTCACATCCTTCGGTTACGGTTGTAACGCGCGATGGTGATGTAATTAATAAAAACCGCGCACGTGGAGGCTCAAAGTCCTCATCCTCTTTGATTGAAATCAAGGCATTGATAGAGAGCCTAGAAGCAAAGCTCACTGAAATTAATCACACTTGTGATCGCCTAAAATTTGAAATAGTTACAGCCACAGCACAAGTTGCAGATCGCCAAAGCGCATTTGATGTGGCGCTATCAAAACTCAATGAATCTGATGCGCGCATTGCATCTATTACCGAGCAATTAGCGGTAGCTGGCCAAAATATGAAATCAGCATTAGCTGAAGTTGAACGTTTAGATTCTTCAATTAACGAAGCCAGCGCCGCTAAGGCTCGCGATGAAGGCGAGTTAGTAATAGCTCAAAATCAGCTTCACCAGCAAGGTGCCGTTGCAGAACCCGATCACACTTTTACAGAAAATTTACGTAACGCCGTTTCTCTTGCTCGGACAACAGAAGTTGAAGCGCGTCTGGCTATGCGCACAATCGAAGAGCGCGTGGATTCTGTGGCTGCTCGCGCTAAAGCGCTAGAAGATTCTGCGCGCAACGAACGTGAAGCATCAGAGCGGGCAATTGTGCGTAGAAGTGCTCGTGCTCGTGCGGCGATCATTTCACAAGCCATTGCCGAGTCAGCTTACGAAGTTTTGATTCATATTGAACGATCTTTAGCTAAAGCTGCCACCGAGCGTGCACGTTTGGAAGAATCTCGCACTGCTCGCGATGGTGAAACGCTAACCGTTCGTTCACGAGGACGCGAACTAACAACTGAACTCGAACAATTGACTTCAAGTGTTCATAAAGACGAGATTGCACGCGCCGAACAACGAATGCGTATTGAGACGCTTGAAAATAAGACTATGGAAGAGTTTGGTATCGACACACAAACTTTGGTTTCAGAATATGGTCCAGATAAAGATGTTCCCACGTTCTTTGAAAATGAAGCAGGCGAAATCGTAACTACTGAGTTGATTCCTTACCGCCGCGACCAACAGGAAAAACGTTTAGCTTCTGCCGAAAGATCTCTAACTCTGCTTGGAAAGATCAACCCGTTAGCACTAGAAGAATTCTCCACCCTGGAAGAACGGCTTAAATTCTTAGCTGAACAGTTAGAGGATCTCAAGAACACTAAAAAGGATTTACTGGACATTGTTAAAGAGGTTGATGACCGCGTTCAGTCAATCTTTATGGAAGCATACGAAGAGACCGCAAAACATTTTGAAGACATCTTTTCCCGCTTATTTCCTGGGGGAGATGGACGGTTGATTTTGACAGATCCAGATAATCCCCTTACAAGTGGTGTTGATGTTGAAGCTCGTCCACCAGGAAAGCGCATTAAGCGATTGTCATTGCTCTCTGGTGGAGAAAAGTCATTAACCGCAGTTGCAATGTTGGTCGCAATCTTTAAAGCCCGCCCAAGTCCGTTCTATGTTCTTGATGAAGTTGAAGCGGCCCTAGATGATGTCAACCTAGGCCGCCTATTGGTAATTTTTGAAGAGTTGCGCGCAAGTTCTCAACTCATCATTATTACTCACCAAAAGCGCACTATGGAAATTGCAGATGCTTTGTATGGTGTAACAATGCGAGGCGACGGCGTAACTGAAGTTATTTCTCAGCGTTTGCGCGAATCTGACGCAAGTTAATCTAGGTTTTATCGATGGGATTATTGCGTAAATTCATTGCCAAAATTAAAGGTGTAAATGAGTTTTCAACTGCCGATTGGAAAGAGTTAGAAGAAGAATTATTGCTTTCTGATTTGGGTCCATCTTTGACCAGAGAATTTCTTGACCAGGCCCGAAAAGTTAAGAGTGAAAACGCTGAAGAAGCATTGTCGCAGATTCTTAGCTCTAGTCTTTCCTCCAAAGATCGTGGCGCACTTCTTGGACAATCTACAACAGTGATTCTAGTTGTTGGCGTCAATGGCACTGGAAAAACTACAAGTGTTGCGAAATTAGCATCTAATTTGAAAAATAGCGGAAAGCGCATTGTTATGGCTGCGGGTGATACTTTTCGTGCAGCTGCCGTTGAGCAGTTGCAAACGTGGGGATCTCGCATCGGTGTCGATGTAGTTTCCGGAAAAGTAAATGGCGACCCTGCTTCAGTTGCTTTTGATGCGGCAAAGAGGGCACAGGAGATTGATGCTGATTATCTAATTATTGATACTGCTGGGCGATTACACAATAAGAGTGATTTGATGGATGAACTTGAAAAAGTAAAACGCGTTGTCGAGAAAATCTTCCCAATTAATGAAGTTTTACTAGTAATCGATGCAACAACTGGTCAAAATGGTTTACAGCAGGCCAAGATTTTTACTCAGGCCGTTGATGTAACAGGAATTATCCTCACTAAACTCGATGGCAGCGCCCGAGGTGGTGTGGCTTTAGCGATTGAAAAAGAGCTTGATATTCCTATCAAATGGATTGGCACAGGGGAGTCTGAGTCAGATTTTGACCACTTCGATGCCCAGAGCTATATACAAGGCCTGCTCTCGTAACCTGGGCGTAACACAAGGGCGAATTCGTCACGCATATGAAATAGTTTCAACCATCTGCCGTAACCCGGGCTAGAGAGGGTACGGGCATCTCAAAGGCGAGAATTTCTTTTTAATCAATCTCGAAAGCAGATGTAAATATGACAGATATCGTGTTGAACTCAGGTGATACGGCCTGGATGTTAGCAAGTACCGCTCTCGTTCTTCTTATGACACCTGGTCTTGCCTTTTTCTATGGTGGAATGGTTCGTACTAAGAGCGTTCTTAATATGATGATGATGTCCTTTGTAACTATTGGCATCGTAAGCATTTTGTGGGTTATTTATGGGTTTGAATTAGCTTTTGGTTACAAAGGCGAATCGGCTTGGTATGGAAATCTTTCATTCTCAGGTTTAGGTGGAATGGTTAATGACTTAACTAATAATGGAGGAATTTATCCAATCCCCGTATTAGTTTTTGCTGCATTCCAACTAATGTTCGCAATTATTACTCCAGCACTTATATCTGGAGCAATTGCAGATCGTACAAAGTTCACTGCGTGGGCTATCTTTGTTGCAATCTGGTCAACAATTGTTTATTTCCCAGTTGCGCACTGGGTATTCGCCTTTGGAAACAAAGTTGGCGATACCGTTACCGGTACGGGTTATCTCGCGGGCAAAGGTCTTGAAGACTTTGCTGGTGGAACTGCAGTTCACATCAACGCAGGTGCAGCTGGTTTAGCACTTGCGATTGTTCTTGGAAAACGCGTTGGTTGGCGTAAAGAAGCGATGCGTCCGCACTCTCTTCCATTAGTGCTATTAGGGTCAGGGCTATTGTGGTTCGGCTGGTTCGGCTTTAATGCTGGTTCGGCGCTTGCCGCAAATGGAACTGCTGGACTTGCATTTATGAACACACAAGTTGCAACAGCAGGCGCACTTATTGGTTGGCTAATAGTTGAAAAACTTCGTAACGGTCATCCAACTTCGTTAGGTGCAGCTTCTGGAGCCGTTGCTGGACTTGTAGCAATCACACCGGCATGTGCTTTCGTCGCTCCATGGGCGGCGGTTGTTATCGGATTATTTGCCGGCATTTTCTGTGCACTTGCAGTTGGCTTGAAATATAAATTTGGTTTTGATGATTCACTCGATGTCGTAGGTGTTCACCTTGTGGGTGGAATCTGGGGATCATTGGCCATCGGATTATTTGGCACTCATGTTGTAAATAGCATCGGATTGGACGGTCTTTTCTACGGCGGTGGAACGACACTTCTAGGAAAACAAGCCCTTGGCGTTGGAATGGTTGCGATTTATTCATTCCTTGTTACTTTGGTGCTCGGATTTATCATCGAAAAGACAATCGGTTTCCGATTAACTAAAGATGCTGAAGTAGAAGGTGTTGACTTGTCAGAACATGCCGAGACAGCATATGAAATGTCTAGCTCTTCACGGGGAGGTTCTTTCTAATGAAATTAATTACAGCAATCTTGAAGCCATTTAAGTTAGAAGATGTAAAGAATGCTCTACAGGCACATGGTGTAACTGGAATGACCGTCTCTGAAGCCAGTGGCTTTGGACGTCAAAAAGGACACACCGAGGTTTACCGCGGAGCTGAATACACAGTTGATCTAGTTCCAAAGGTTCGACTAGAAGTGCTAGCAGATGATGCAGATGCAGCAGCAGTTGTAGATGTCATCGTCAAGGCTGCATCAACAGGATCAATTGGGGATGGAAAGGTTTGGACCACTCCAGTTGATCAAGTAGTACGCGTGCGCACTGGAGAACGAGGGTCGGACGCAATCTAAGATACATACATGGGTACACGTGAGAGAAGGGAGCGATCCAACGAGAGCGATCGCTTCCTTCTCTCTCTTTTTAATGCCGCGCTTGCCAAAGTAGGAAAGAATTCTAAAGGTCTAGCAGTTGCCGCCGTTGGTGGGTATGGCCGCGGTGAACTTTCGCCAGGATCTGATTTAGATATCGTGCTTTTGCATCAGGGGCAGTTCTCAAATGAAGTATTGAGTGAATTTGTTAATAACCTTTTGTATCCACTCTGGGATAGCAAAAGTGTTGATCATTCTGTGCGAACTCGCAGCGAAGTTCGAGATGTAGCTGAAAAAGATTTGAAAGTTGCTCTTGGTTTACTAGATATTCGCCACGTGGCAGGAGATGTTGATTTAGTTGAAGCAGTACAAAGCGATAACCTAGAAATTTGGCGCAAGAATGCGCGCAATCGGCTTCCAGAGTTGCAGAAATCTTTAGAAGAACGGCATGAACGTTCCGGTGAATTGGCATACTTATTAGAGCCTGATGTTAAAGAAGCTCGCGGTGGTCTACGAGATATCAATGCGATTCGTGCAATTGCTGCATCTGGTGTGACGAATGTTCCGCTTGAGCGAATTAGTTGGGCAGAATCCAAGCTCAATGATGTCCGTGAAACTTTGCATCAAACAAGTGGTCGTAATAAAGATCGACTACTTTTCCAAGAACAAGATGCCGTTGCGCGCAAACTTGAATATCTTGATGCAGATGCATTGATGAGTGATGTAGCTCAAGCAGCACGTTCAGTAGATTATTTGCTTGAATTTACTTGGCACCAAATTGAGCAACGCAGTAAGGGCGGTTTCGGTCGCTTTTTGCGTAAGCCCCGTGCTGATGAAATAGCTAAAAATTTAAATGTTTCTCAGAAAGAGATTGTCATTAATGGATTGGCCGATTTAGAGAATGATCCGCTTTTAGGATTACGGGCTGCGGCAACAGCTGCCCAGCTAGGACTTCCTATCTCTTTAGAATCTTATTCACTTTTATCTATAGCCCTTAATCAAGGCCAGGGATTACTGCCCAATCCTTGGCCTCGCGAAGCTCGTGAATATTTGATTTCTCTCATTGGTGCAGGTGAATCTATGGTCTCGATTTTCGAAGCCCTTGATCAAGAGGAAATTATTTTTCATTGGATCCCAGAATGGCGGGCATTGCGTTCGCTGCCACAAAGAAACGCCCTGCACCGGCACACAGTTGATAGACATATGGTTGAAACTGCTGTTCACGCAGCAGCACTTACTCGCAAAGTTCATCGTCCCGATTTATTACTCTTTGCTGCTCTATTTCACGATATCGGCAAAGGTGACGAAGAAGATCATTCGATTAGAGGAGAGCGCTTAATTGGGCCATTGGCCTTGCGAATTGGGTTTCCACCAGAAGATGTTGCAATCATTAAAATTTTAGTCAAGCATCATCTTCTTTTATCATCTACCGCTACAAGGCGAGATTTAGATGATCCGGCAACAATTCAATCAATTCTTGCAGTGATTCCAGACTTAACGACACTTGAACTTTTGCATGCATTGAGTATTGCTGACGGAGAAGCAACAGGAAGTGCGGGTTGGAGTGATTGGAAAGCTACCTTAGTATCGGATTTAGTCTCTCGAGTTAAAAAGGCAATGACGGGTTCGAGCACCATTGCAAAGCAACCGGAGATAACATCAGAGCAGTTAAAAATTGCTGAGAGCGGTATTTTGCACGTTAATTTGGAGAAACGAGAGAATGGTTATTCGATCGAAGTTATATCACCTGATAAACCTGGATTATTATCTCTAGTTGCAGGTGTTCTTAACGCCTCTAGACTCGATGTGAAATCCGCACGTACAAAGAGCCATGGATCATCGGCTGTAATGAAGTGGATCGTCACACCTGAGCAACATGCACCGATTGTCACGGCACAAATTCTTCGTACTGAAATTGAGAAAGCATTTAATGATTCGGGCCATATTGAAGAAAAATTAATTGCAAGGGCGCAGGCATATGCCTCAATTCCATCAATTCCTGTACCTGATCCAATAGTTGAAACCTTTAATGAGCGCGCCACAGGTGCAACTATCATTGAAGTTCGAAGCCACGACCGTCCAGGGTTGCTTTTTAGGATTGGCGCAGGCATTACCCAATCTAAGGTCGATATTAGATCGGCAATCGTTACAACCCTCGGGGCCGAAGCTATAGACACCTTGTATGTAACCGAACTAACTGGTGGGCCTTTAAGTGATGAGCGAGCACATGAGGTTGCTTCGCGTTTATTGCAACTGCTCAAGTAGTCTTAGCGCCTTATGTTTGAATCTTTAACTACCCGCTTTAGCGGCGCATTTTCATCACTGCGCTCTCGCGGAAAAATAAGTATGGCTGATATTGAGGCCACATGTCTTGAGATTCGACAAGCTTTACTTGAGTCAGATGTGGCCCTCTCGGTTGTCGATAGTTTTATCGAACACATCCGTGATAAATCTAGAGCTGCATTGCCAACGTTGCAATCTGGAACAAATCAAGCACAAGCCATC
>CANFUR010000017.1 GCA_947450175.1 Actinomycetota bacterium
GAAGCAGTGTTTGCTGTTGCGCGCACATAAACAGGTTGTACGTATAACAAACCACCACCCACCGGAAGTGTTAACAAGTTTCCAAGAACAACATCAGATCCACCTTGACGAAGCAAGGAGAGTGAGTTGGCTACTTCAGGTTTTGCTTCAAAGTTAGATGCAACTTGAGATGGGCCCGCAACGTTAGTACTGCGTGGCAATTGCAGAACAGTTATTTTTCCGTAATTAGGTCCAGCATCAGAATTTACAACTGCAAATGCGGATAAGTTTTCACGGCCACCTCGAGGAACAAATGGTGTTGTAAGCGCAAACTCTGGCTTAGGTTCACCTGGCATTTGAAGAGTTAAGAAATATGGTGGCTGTGCACTTGCATTAGCACCAAATGTTGATGGGTCACGAGGTACGCGCCAGAAATCCTGGCCGCCATAGAACGCTGCGGCAGTTTGTACGTGATACGCCGAAAGAATTTCACGTTGAACTCGGAACATATCTTCTGGATAACGTATGTGATCGAGCAACCCCTTTGAGATTGCACTCTTTGGTTGAACTGTGCCAGGAAAAGCCTTGCTCCATGTGGCTAGAACTGGATCTTTCTCATCCCATTGATACAAAGTAACCGTTCCGTCATAAGCATCAACGGTGGCTTTGACTGAGTTACGAATGTAATTAATGTTCTGATTTCCTTGTGCAGTAACTGAAGTTGAGTTTGAAGTCAATGCATCAGATGTAGCGCTAGAAAGTGAAGTCTGCTTTGAGTACGGATAACCAGCAGAGGTTGTGTATCCATCGATAATCCAAAGAATCTTGCCATCAACTAGGGCTGGATATGGGTCTCCATCAAGAGTTAACCAAGGCGCAACCTTTGCAACGCGCTCACGGGGATTACGATTGTAGAGAATTTTTGAATCCTTATTAATGAGCGAAGACAACAAAATACGTTGTTCTTGATACTTAAGCGCAAAGACAATTTTATTAACTAGTGAGCCAACTGGAACACCGCCAGTACCTGAATATGTAACGTTCTTTTGACCATTAGCTGATGTGTCATCTGGATAGTCAAATTCGACTGGGCTATCTGTTTTTACGCCGCCGATAATTGAATAGTCAGGAACATTTTCACCAAAGTAAACACGAGGCTCAAATGTGCCAAGACCCTTTGTTGGTGGCAGATCGCCAACAACAAATGACGGCTTTCCATCTGCATCTCGTGCATTACCAAATGCTGCAACGAAACCAAATCCATGTGTGTAAACCAAGTGGTCGTTAATCCAGTTACGTGAAGGATTTCCTGCGATATTTAATTCACGCACCGCAACAACAGTGTCGCGCTTTACGCCATCCACGGTGTAGCGATCAATATCGAGAGAGTCAGGGAAACTGTAATAAGGCTTAATCTGCTGTAACTGGCGAAAAGTAGCCGAAATAACATTGGGATCCATTAATCGGATATTAGAAATCGTGGCCGCATCTTTAGTTAGCTGACCAGCAGAGGTGGTAAGGGTTGCCTGATAGTCAGTGACTGTTACATCGCTTAAACCATAAGCAGCACGTGTTGCATCAATATTGCGCTGAATATATGGCGCTTCCTTTGATGACTCACTTGGCTTTACTTGGAATTGTTGAATTGCCCCTGGATAGATTCCGGCGATTAAAACCGAAGAGATAACTAAAAGCGCGGTTCCAGCAGCAGGTAAAACCCATGAACGACGAACGATATTTGCAAAAAATAGTAAAGCACAGACCACAGCGATTGCTGCAAGGATTGCTTTTGCCGGCAAAGTGGCATTGACATCGGTGTAAGTAAGGCCGGTTATCAACTTACTTTCCTTTAGAGCTAAGTGATAGCGGTCAAACCAATATGCAACTGCCTTCATTAGAACTACGCCGCCAAGAAGTACAGAAAGCTGAACGCGTGCAGCAACAGTTGTGCGATCTTCTTGGACTGCAAGGCGTATTCCGCCATAAAGGTAATGAACGATTGCAGAAGCAATAATTGCAAGAATAAGAGTTGAGATTCCCCAAGATATCAGGGTTTGCCAAAATGGTAATTTAAATGCAAAGAAAGAAATATCCATATTGAACTGTGGATCTTTAACGCCAAAGTTTGTTGAGTTCTTAAATAGAAGCCATGTTTCCCACATTGCAGAACCAGATGTTCCGGCGAAATAGAAAAGTCCTAGAGCAAGGGCGATAACTACCCAACGTTTGATTGGTTCTATCTGTGCACGGTATCGCTCAAGATTATCTGCCTCAATACTTAACGGAACATAGAGAGGACGTCGCTTGTATGCAATGACTATGTTGAGTAAGACTATGAATGATGTCAGCAATCCTGCAGCGACAAAAAGATAAATCTTTGTTGTAAGCACAGTTGTCCATACCGATGTGAAGGCTACAGATTTAAACCAGAGCCAATCGGCATAGAAGCCACTGAGTGAGAGCAAAACTCCTGACAAAACAACCAAAATTCCAATTGTTAATGCAAGGGGACTGCGGCGGCCTTTGAAATTAAACTGCGGGGTTGCGTTACTCATCATGGTCATACGCTAGCGCACGGTGGGGGTGGCTACATTCTCAGCGTTAACCCAGAGTTACAGGGCCGCCACTGCTTCGGCAAGGGTAGAGACGATCACCACTTTAATTCCAGCCGGAGTATGTGAAATCTCAGCGCTATTGCCTGCAGGGGCTAAAAATAAGGTGGCGCCGGCCTTATAAGCCGCGTGAATCTTCTCATTAATTCCACCAATAGGCCCGACTCGTCCGTCAGTTGAAATTGTTCCAGTACCGGCAATATGTCGGCCGTGTAGAAAATCTTTTTCTGTAAGTAGTTCGATAACACCTAAAGCAAAAATCATTCCACCACTAGGTCCGCCAGTTTTCTTTACATCAAATGAAATATTTTTTATGTGCAAATCATTTGCAGCAACCCCATACTCAGGATGTAACCGTAAAAATGATAGGGCTGCAGTTGCGGCATTATCTTGCGAATTAGTCATGTCAGCTTTGGCTTTTTTTGTTTCAGATTCCTGTGTTGCACCGGGAGGATAAATAGCAGCCCGGGGATAGACAGCCTCATCAGCTTTGAGCCATGAATATATTATTTCGGGCCCAATAATCCAGTTATTGGGGTTGGTGACCCTGATAGACATCAAATCGATTTGCCCCGTTGCGGGATAAGTTTTTTGATTTTTAATCGTGATTATTTTATTAAAGATATTTTGGGCATCCCCGGGCAAAACTATTGTGAAAGGAAGGGGGGCTACTAGAGCAAGAACAGTGAAGATTGAAAGAATAAAGAAAACAATTCGAGGAAGTGGCGAAAAGCGCATTGGGCCTAGAAAGCCTTCTACTTAGCGCTTCTTCAGAAAAGGATTGTCATCTAAAGCATCACTTGCAGGATCGGGCTTTATTAATTGCGTTTTATTGTCCAGAGCAGGGTGCACAGTATCTGAAGTTTCTACAACTGCATGAGCAGAATCAGCGGCAACATCACGTGCCTGCGAATCACGTAGAGAATCCTGAAAGCGTTGAAATTGTCCAACAGATCTTTGTGTCTCTTGCGCAAACTTGCCTTCAAACTTGGTCACCCATAAAACATAGAGAAGAGCTCCGCCAAGACCTACAGCTGGAACGACCCACCAAATGAGTGCAAGGAAGGCGCTGGACATACGGTGAGTCTATCGCCCGTTGGGGTAGAACGCTCCACGTAAACCTTTTTTACCTTTTGGGAAGAAATCAGATGGCTAACTGGTTAAAGCACTGGGAGGATTTATACATGTCGCCATTTGGTTTTACACCGGATAGTTCAGATGACCCTGAGAAAAACAACAATGGGGAATCTGTTGATTTTGCTGCCATGATGGCGCAGATGCAAGCACAGATACAGCAACAGTTTTCTGCATTAGGTATGAGTGGTCCAGGATTTTCTCAATCAACTGAAGCATTACCAAAAAATATTGTTCGCGATACAGCCAAGAAATTTGTTACTGCAAAAGGATCAGCCCCAATTGGCGCAAATGATGTTGCTAAGGTCGAAGAAGCTTTTGCAATTGCCCAACTATGGCTAAACGAAGCAACCTTTTTCCCCCAATCCACCAGTGTTGGGAATCCAGCAATGGCTAGGACTGATTGGGTTGATACAACTTTAATGGGGTGGCAAACCTCTGTTGAGCCCCTTGCGCTCGGCTTGGCAGAAGCAATTTCAGAGCTCTTGCGTAAGGCACAAGGTGATCAGGATCAAGGCGAAACAGAAAATGCAATGCAGATCCCAGTAGGAATGATTGCAACACTTTTACGCTCATTTATTGGCTCATTGATTGCAACTCAGCTAGGTCAATCTATTGGTGGACTCGCAGCAGATGTAACTGGCACACATGATGTGGGCCTTCCATTGGTGGAGCCTGCCTTTCCCGCACTCATCCCTCAGAATATTAATGAATGGGGTAAAGATTTAGATATCCCAATGGATGAAGTACGTATATTCCATGCACTTCGCGAAGGTGCAGTAACGCGCTTATTTGCACATAACCCTTGGCTGATTTCATATATCCGTACTGCAATTTCAGATTATGGTAAAGGTATTCGAATCGATATTGATGCTATTCAACGCCAGGCACAAGAAGTTTTTGATGCAGCTGCTGCCGATGGAAAAGAGTTTGATCCAACTGACTCCGAAAGCTTTACTCTTGCATTAAATCAAGGAATTTTTACTCCTGAAGAAACTCCAGCACAACGGGCGGCATTAACTAAATTAGAAACAGTTCTAGCGTTAATTGATGGATGGAGTGAAGAAGTAGTCACACTTGCAGCAGGAGATCGTTTACCCAACCTTGTGGCACTTCAAGAAACTTTACGTAGGCGTCGTGCAACTTCAGCACCAGCTCAACAGTTATTTGCAACGCTCTTTGGTTTGCAGGTATCTCCAAAACTTGCTCGTGAAGCTGCAGGATTCTGGAAAGCAGTTCGTGAAGTTAAAGACCTCCAGGGTCGTGATCAGATTTGGAGCGGAATCTTGCCGACATCAGATGATCTGCTTACTCCACAAAACTATCTTGCAAGTATTGAAATCCCTGACGATTTATCTAGCCTTTAGAACAGCCCTAGAAAAGAAAAGCGAACTCCCCGGCCGCTCATTCTTTATCAGCCTTCCCCTTGCTGATACAGAACAGTTTTCCGAGGAGTTCGTAGTCGTAACGTAAATGTATTTGGCCCGAGAATCAACTGGGAATCACTTTGACACAACCTCTTTTTCTCGTGTAGTGCAGATTTTTCTGGAGGCAAAACAATGAGATATTTACTTGTGGTTATTTAAAATCTCTCAACACGTGGTTGAGCTTTGCCGATTGCCAAGCACCAGAGCGGTAGCGTGTGGAACATGAATGGACAGGAGTTTGGCGCTAACCCTGCCGAGGAGTTGGAAGGCCTCAACACGTTGCCTGGAATCAATGAGGGCGAAATAATCGTGATCAGATCTACCCGGCGTAAGAAAAATATCTCTGCTTATCGTCAGGGTGGCCGGATCGTCGTCTCAATCCCAGCCCGAATGAGTAAAGCCGATGAACGGGCAATGGTTCCAGAGATGGTCGCCAAGATTCGGGCCCAAGAGGCGGCCATGACAATGAGTGAGGAGTCTCTGGCCAAGCGAGTTGATGAGCTGCTTGCGGATTTAGCCCCAGAAATAACCCTGCGCCCGGCTAGCGTTGTGTGGAGAGCAATGCGCGAGCGCTGGGGCTCATGTACAGGCGTAGATCGCACGATTCGAATCTCAGACCGTCTCAAAGGCGCTCCAGAATATGCTGTGGACTATGTCCTCTTTCATGAGGCTATTCATCTGCAGTATTTCGACCACGGCTTCGAATTCAAAGAGTTATTAGCCCGCTTTCCAAAGGCGGACATCGCTAGCGCCTATTTGGATGGATATGAGGCGGCCGAAACCGCGCTCGCTGCCCCTGAGGCGTTGAAAAAACTACTGGCAGGGATGTAGCTACCACTTTTACCGAAAAAACCTACCTATAAACGCGCCTGCTTACGCTTAATCAAGCGTAAGCAGGGGTATCGTCGTACTTAACAGAACGCTCGCCCCGCACGGGGAGCAACTCCCACGGGATTGCAAGCGTCGAACGGAGGACATGAAAATGACAGTAGAGACATACAAAGGTGACGCTTACTGCGTTAAGTGCAAAGAGAAGCGTGATTTCGAGGGAACCGTAAAGGTCTCTGACTCAGGTCGTCGCATGGCACAGGGCATCTGTCCAGTGTGTGGCACCAAGGTCAATCGCATCCTTGGCAAGGCTCAGTAATTAAATTTCGCTCACACGCTGTGAGCGTCTAGCGTTCAAGGAAACCCCCACGTCAATAACGTGGGGGTTTCTTCTTTTGCACAAAGTTGACTTGTGGGAGCTAAGAATTCACGCAGTCATAAATAACTACACCCGCAGTCAAATTTATTGATAGCTCCACAGATTTTTAGCAGCTCACGGTAGAGGCGATGGATTGTGGCAACTCTTGCGCCATGACAACAACGTTTATCCCAAGTACCCAGCAGAGTTTAATTCCACATCCATCACCAGATTCTATTTTCCCTCGGCTAAAAAATGGCATTTTTATAAGTACGCCTACACTCAAAGACGAAAAATCGATAACGGTAGCAACCTCATTTCATGGTATCGAAATAATTCATAGTAAAGCTCGTTCAATTATTGAACATTTCACTGGTGTATTGAGTTCAGTCGAAATTGCGACACAATTAGATCTGCCCATTTCAACAATTGATTCAATTATTAAAGAACTTCTCAATGTGAATTTTCTTGATACAGAACGCAATACCATCAAACTCAATAATAGATTCCAATCCTCTATTGCTTCACGTGCTGCTCAAACTGAAGATCAAAGTAATGATGCGGCATATAGCCAACTTCAGAAAAGGTTAGCTCCAGAGTTAAGCCAAGCGACTTGGATCAAAGGTGTTAGAGATGGCGGCGTTGATTTGATGACGGCACGCCAGAATTACGGAGTTGAAATAATTGGAAATTCCAGAACAGCAACTTTACTCTACTCAATCTTGCTGGCTAGCGGAGTTACTAATACCCGAATTTCACTCTCGGCTTCATATAAACATCCAACTGTTGTCTATAGTGATTTAGGCTCTGGTTCATTGCGAACCACAGATTTGGGTTTAAATTTTAAGAAAAGAATTGAAGAACTCTCACGCGAATGGTCACTATTTCCTGTGGCATCAAGTTATGCGCTTGCGCAAAGGGGAGCACCTAAACCTGTTCTGCCAGAAAAAAATTTAAGAATCATTTGTGACAGCTTTGATTCGCAGTATGTCGAACATTTATTAAAAGATGGCCACGATCACTTATTTATTGGACGAACCCCAGGTCATGCAGCAACGATTGGGCCTTTTGTGAGACCCGGTAACTCTCCTTGCCGGCACTGTCTATCTCTCATCGAAGCCGAACGAGTAGGAGTCGCACAACTATCGATTCCCCTTAGCACTAGTTACGAGCTACCTATCGCGATTGCACATCAGGTCGCCGCGTTAGCAGCACACGCTGCATTGAAATTTATTGATACAGGGGAAAGTGATTTATTAGCAGCTCAATTGGTCGTTGATTTTCTAGATGCACTTGCACCACAGATGCAACGCTTCCCCCATCACCCCGGATGTAGTTGCTTGTGGCAAGAAGAAGGCGTACTTCTTTAAATATTTAACAGTTTTACACAGCAAATAAACCTCCGAACTTGGCCTTGATCAAGGTAATAAGAATTCATGCATAAAGCTCAACATGAGCGGTTCACACAAAGCAATTAACAAGAAAAGAGTAAAAAATGAAATCCATAAGCAAATCTTTGGTCAACGGCGAGTTACTTTTTCGCGCAAAATTAGAGCAGGCCCATAAGAACTTTTATGCAAAGTTGCGAAATGAACAAGGCGATGTACCTGGATGGGTTCTTGTTGTTTTGATGACAACAGGGCTTGTGACCGCAATTTGGACGATAGCTGCACCTCGGTTAACAACAATTCTTAAAAACTCCCTCGATGCCATGAATGGTATTCGCTAAGTAGAATGGCAGGTGATTGTCGGTGAGAAGCAAACCCAATAATCGTTGGCGAGATGAGGATGGAAATGTTGAAAGTGCATTGGTATTAATCCCATTATTGGTGCTCTTTCTGATTGCAATTGAGCTCGTCGTAGCAACCAATCTTCGCAATAGTGATCTTGCTCTAGCACAGGGGGATGCAAGTCGACGCGCAATTAGTGGGCAACTCTTAGCATCGGACCAGGTGATTGAATTAGATTCACCAGATTCTTTTGCTCACATGAAGCTCTTGATTTCACATCGCAAACATTCACTCCCACAGCTAATTCCAGGATTGATGGCGTTATTAGGTGGCAAAGCTGTAGTTGAAGTCAATGGTGCAGCAGTAATGGAAACCATCAATTGATCAACAAAATAGGAGATGAATCGGGAAGTGCAATTGTTGAATTTGTTGCCTTGGCCATTCCACTTTTTATTCCTATTTTTATCTACCTTAATAGTTTTGCATCAGTAAGTGGAAATGAAGCAGTGATTCGCGTTTTGGCACGTGAAGGAGTTCGCGCATATGTGGCTAGTGACAATGACTATGCCGGGAGAGCGGTATCAGGACAAGCTATTTCACTCATTGCCAAGAACCTAGGTCTTAGTACCAAGGAGATTGATTCACTTGTGGTGAATTATGAATGCTCACGTCTGCCATGTTTGTCAGCAAATAGTCGCATCAAATTAACGATTTCCTATACAGATGAACAATCACATCGAAGAATTGAAGCCTCTGCCCAAGAAAATGTAAGTCCATGGAAGTAAAAACACTATCTAAATTGAGCAATGAACGCGGTTCGTTAAGTGTATTAATTATTGGCTTATTTATAATTACTGTAGCTTCATTGATGGTCATGAGTGACGTAGCAACTATTTTTGTTGCAAAGCGCTCGTTAGCTCAGGCAACCGAGGCAGCTGCAATGCGCGGAGTTCATACTTTGGATCGCAATTCGTATTACACAGGCAAAGGCACTATCGCAACAACTCCTATGAGTTTAATAAATAACCGAGAGCACCCAAGTATTCCTATCGATTGCGATCAAGCAGTACTAGATGTGATGTTAGAGCTTCATAATTGGAGTCAAGACGAGAGCTCGATGAAGCGTAAAGAACTTGCAGGAATTGTTTTAACGGATTTCTCCTGCGATGGAACGTCCATAGAGATTTCTACATATTCAAAGGTGAGGTTTCCCTTTACGGTTCCATTTTCTTCTTTGGATTCAGCAGAGCTGACCTCATCTGCCGGCAGTACAAATCAAGTTCAGGAAGGGTTTTATTTATTTGGTATTAGATTGCATTAACCTGACTCAAAGCACGTTTTGACATCGGTTATTCAATATCTTTACCTCCGCTATCCTTGTTCCATGGCCGCGCGCGAATATCAATTAGAGATTAATGAAATTGACGCGACCCTAGTTTCGATTGAAAAAGTTCTAGATCTTCCTAAATTGCGCAAGCAAGCAGCACAGTTAGAGGAAGAAGCAGGAGTTCCCAATTTGTGGGATGACCCTGAAAGTGCGCAAGTAATAACTAGTCGTCTCTCTCGTGTTCAATCTGAAATTGCTAAATTATCTGGGCTGCGTCAACGAGTTGAAGATCTACCAATCCTTTTTGAATTGGCGGCGAGTGAACCCGACGGATCTGGTGTGGCCGATGCTGAACGAGAGCTGGACGCAGTTAAGAAATCAATTAGTGAACTTGAAGTTCAAACACTTCTCAATGGTGAATATGATGATCGTGATGCTCTCATTACTATTCGATCCGAAGCAGGAGGCGTAGAAGCTGCCGACTGGGCTGAAATGATTATGCGAATGTATTTGCGCTATTGCGAACGTCATAGTTTCAAAGTCGATGTGCTAGAAACGTCTTATGCAGAAGAAGCTGGAATAAAGTCAACAACTTTTCGCGTAAGCGCACCGTATGCTTATGGAACATTATCGGTTGAACAAGGCACACATCGTTTGGTCAGAATTTCCCCATTTGATAGCCAAAGTCGACGGCATACTTCTTTTGCTGGCGTTGAAGTCGTTCCAGTTGTTGATCAAAGTGACCACGTTGAAATTGATGAGAAAGAGATTCGTGTAGATGTGTATCGCTCATCTGGGCCTGGGGGACAAGGTGTTAACACAACAGATTCTGCGGTTCGATTAACTCATATCCCAACTGGCATCGTAGTTTCTTGCCAAAATGAACGCTCTCAGATTCAAAATAAGGCTACAGCGATGGCAGTTTTGCAATCAAAATTGTTAGAGCGCCGCCGCCAAGAAGAGCAGGCAAAGATAAATGCACTTAAAGGTGATAACTCTGGTTCATGGGGAAATCAAATGCGTTCCTACGTTTTAGCGCCATATCAAATGGTTAAAGATTTACGTACCGATTATGAAACTGGAAATACGTCAGCCGTGCTCAATGGTGAAATTGATGAATTCATCGAAGCTGGCATTAGATGGCGTCGTAGTTCATAAATTCCTCAGATAAAGCTTAAATCACAGTTTTCACAGGCTCAGAAGTGCCTTACTTACCCGCATTTCCTACTATTTTCCATAAACTATGCAGCAGGCCGAGAGCGGATTCCCCGATATTCGCGTCGCAGATGCAATAGGAGATTTACATGATTCGTTTTGAGAACGTCACGAAGACCTACTCTGGTCAAGAACGAGCCGCTCTTGATTCAGTCAACCTCGAAATAGTAAAAGGTGAATTCGTATTTCTTGTCGGACTTTCTGGTTCTGGTAAATCAACTTTCTTACGATTAATTTTGCGTGAAGAACGCCCAACGAGTGGAGTAATTCATGTGGCTGGTAAAGATTTAGGAACCCTTGCTGCCCATAAAGTCCCAGAGCTGCGCCGCCAAGTTGGCACTGTTTTCCAGGATTTTCGATTGCTACCCAATAAAACGATTACCGAAAATGTAGCTTTTGCTTTGCACGTTCTCGGATATTCACAGAAGGAAATCAACCGGGAGGTCCCAGAAGTTCTAGAGCTAGTGGGCCTTGAAGATAAAGGTGACCGTTTACCGTCTGAGATTTCTGGTGGTGAGCAACAAAGAGTTGCAATCGCTCGCGCCTATGTCAGCCGGCCACCAATCTTGATTGCCGATGAACCCACTGGAAACTTAGATCCAGCAACTTCGGTTGGAATTATGAAATTACTTGATCGTATTAATCGCGAAGGCACGACAGTTTTGATGGCTACACATGATGCAGGAATTGTTGACCAGATGAGAAAGCGCGTTATCGAACTTGATTTAGGCCATGTTATCCGCGACCAAGTTCGCGGTGTCTACGGATACACGGGATAAGGACAGGGAGTAAGAATGCGCGCACGGTTTCTCTTAAGCGAAGTTGGTATTGGTCTTCGTCGAAACATGACAATGACCTTTGCCGTCATAGTTACTACTGCCATCTCACTGTCATTGCTCGGAATCGGCCTACTTTCAAATGCTCAGGTCGGCGCGATGAAGGATTATTGGTATGACAAAATTGAAGTTTCAGTATTTCTTTGTGGTTCACTTTCTGAATCACCATCATGTGCGGGTGGAGTAGTAACTTCAGAACAGCGCTTGCAGATTCAGCAAGATATTCAATCTATGTCTGCAGTCGACTCAGTTTTCTACGAGTCACAGTCACAAGCTTTTGCACATTTCCAAGAGCGTTTTAAGGATTCAGCAATTGCGGCAAATGTAACTGCAGATCAATTGCCTGAATCATTTAGAGTCAAACTAAAAGATCCAACGCAGTTTGCGGTAATTGTGAGTGCCTTCTCAGGGCGCCCAGGTGTTGATGTTGTTCAAGATCAACGCAGTATTTTGGACAAGTTTTTTAAACTTCTAGGAGTACTACGAAATGGTGCGTTACTTGTTGGTTTGGCTTCGGTACTAACTGCAGCCTTATTGATTAGTAATACTTTACGCATCGCAGCCTTTAATCGCCGTCGTGAAACTGGCGTGATGAAACTTGTTGGTGCATCCTCATGGTCAATCCAGCTGCCATTTCTTCTAGAGGGAATTATTTCAGCCATTGTTGGCTGGGCACTTGCAACAGGTTTACTTGCAGCACTCAAAAGTGTTATTGATTCTAAAGTTGCCCCACTTCTTTCCTTTACCAAGTTTTTTGGTTGGGGCGAAGTCTGGGTTTCATCAGCATATTTACTTGCAACAGGCTTATTCGTTTCAACAGTTGCATCAGTAATTACGCTTCGCCGCTATTTAAAGGTTTAAAGCTTTCGTATCTAATGAGAGAATTAGTCTAGTTATCTCATTAAAACAAGGAAGGGCGGTGATGCGGTAATGGTTAAAGAAGTTGGCCGCAAGGTCATTGCCCAAAACAAAAAGGCGCGCCACGATTATTCAATCGAGGATACTTTTGAGTGTGGCATGGTGTTAATGGGTACTGAAGTTAAATCGCTACGTTTGGGTCGGGCATCTTTGATAGATGGTTTTGCCATGATTAATGATGGCGAACTGTGGCTCAGTGGTGTTCACATACCCGAATACACCGAAGGTACATGGACTAACCACACACCTCGCCGCGATCGCAAACTTCTGGTTCACAAAAATGAACTCAATAAGTTAATTGCAAAGCTCAAAGATTCCGGTACTACCTTGGTTCCTCTTTCTCTCTATTTCAAAGATGGAAAAGCTAAAGTTGAAATCGCAGTTGCCCGCGGAAAGAAAGCTCACGACAAGCGTGAAGCACTCAAAGCCCGCGAGGCAGACCGTGAAGTTGCACGCGTAGTTTCGCGAGGTAGTTCAGGAAAGAGCGGCCGCGCTTCTAAGCGTTACGAGGACTAGCCAAAAGATTTCCTTGTTTAGAGAATCAGAAATCCCCTGATTATGCCCTTGTCCGCTTTATGACTTACACTTGACCTACCGCCGCCTCGTTTGCCTAAATTTTTAGGCTGATTTAGCGACGGTAAGTAATGCCAATTACTTTGACAATTAAATAGAGAAGAAGAATTACGTTTCTTTTTCTCCAAGGTTGATGTGCCTTTGGCGCAAACACACTTGGGGGTGAACGGTCTCGACTTTGGATGTTGAGGCAGGGGAAGCGGGCCGAGGAAGCCGGAATGATCTCGTAAACCAATAATCCGTGCAAAAAATAACTGCTGACACTAATCAGCAAGCTTTCGAACTCGCTGCATAAGCATTTCGAAGCCGTTAGCCCAGGTGCCGCTCTCGACCTGGAACCTAGCGTCGCTAGAGGGCTTTTCACTTCGTTGGTGTTGCAAACAACGATGGAGAACAGTTTTGCAACTGAGTTCGTCGAAGAGTCGTGTGGAGAAACTTCGGGACTGAGAACGCGTTAATCACACTACGCCCGTAGAAGCCCTGTTTTTGCACCGAAGGACCCGGGTTCGATTCCCGGCACCTCCACGACGAATGAGCAATTAAGAAAGCTTGCTTTATTAAATTGCGAGCGAGGAGTGGAAGGTTGAACGCTTTAGCGTGAAACCTCCACTATGTATTAATGCTGCCCGCTTGGACCGTGTCCATCTTTTCCATTACTGCGTCCACCACGTCGCACGATTCTAAATTGTGGAAAATATTCATTGCGTGCAGCTATATAACACAAGCACAGCGAGGTTAAACCAATAAATCGTGGGGCTAAGGGAAGTCCAGGAATTAATAGCCATTGAGCGCCAACAATAGTTCCTAGCGCGATAAATATTCCGTGAAAAATTCGCTTAATTAATAAAGCAAAAAAGGTTGTGGTTTTGATTCTCGCAATACCAATTCCTATCGGACCAGAGACAATTGCAAGTAAGAAGAGAATTGCAACTAATACTGCTAGGCCCTCCATTTATGCGCCTTTCCATTCATCGCGTATGGCAGCATAAAGCGCCATATCCAACTGAGTCCCATCTTCTTTCCGGGATTTCTTTCGCATAATGCCTTCGAGCATATACCCAGATTTCTCCAAAAGTTTACGAGATGCCATATTTTCAATATTTACTACTGCTTCAATTCGCTCAAAACCAATGCTCTCAAAGCCAAACTGAGTCAATAATCTTGTTGCAGAACTACCAATTCCTTTTCCACGCATTGGGGCAGTAAGCCAGTAACCGATCTCTGCTACATGCTCGCGCAGATCCATACTGTGAAATGAGAACGCACCAGCGAACTGGGAATCAGCACCATTGCCATATTGGACCGCAAGTTGCAGCTCGGTTTGATTCGCAAATGTATTCGGAGATCGCTCGCGCACATAGAACTCGGCATTGGCCATTGAATAATTGGAAGGAATTCGCGTAAAGATTGGAATTATTGGATCTTGTGCGCCCTCAAATATTTGGGGGATATCGCGCTCTTCTGGCGCACGCAAAGTAATTAGGCCATGTGAAAGCGTCGGTACTTCTGTAGGCCACCAAATCATTTGGCAAGTATGCACCAATGCAATCTTTAAATGTTCTCGTTGATGGGACGCGCTGGTACGAAGTACTTCTTACCTACCGGTGAGCTCCATTCGCAGGAGCCATCGTCGTTGCTGATTAAGGACCATCCACCATGCGTTTTTAGACGGTGATGTCGACGACACAGGAGTCCAAGATTTTCAATGTTAGTTTGCCCGCCGGATTCCCAACTATGGGCATGATCAATATCAGTGCGAGTTGCAGGTTGTCGACAACCAGGGAAGCGACATGTTCTATCTCGTGCAAGTAGAAAATCAACTAGAGCTTGAGGTGGGTCATATTTCTCACGACCATAATCTAAAAGATTTCCAGTTTGTGGATCGGTGATGAATCTTTTCCACGTTGCATCAGATGCTAATTCACGGGCAACTGATGCAGGAATTGCACCATATCCAGAAAGTTGACCAGGATTTTGCGCTAATCCCAACAAAGTTGGAAGATCAATAGTCACATTGATTGTTACTGCACGACGATGTGGTTTAACCATTGTGAGTGAATCAGAAAGTGCGGAGGAAAGTATTGCCGTTAATGCATCAGCTCGTTTGTTATCTGCAGAAAGTAGTGACCAAACCTTCGTTGGTGTTTCTTCATTGTGTGCATTCATTGTCAGAATGTAAGCTTCGATAGACTTCATAACAATCTGTGCATCTTGAGCTGGCAGAATTGCAACTACGGTAGCCATTCCATCGGCATCGTTATAACAACTTACTCTGCGAGTTTCACGCGCGCGATCGACAACTTCCTCAAACTCGGCAGGAGCTAGCTGCGCAATTGTTGTACGTACTTTGTTGGCAACTTGGCCTGGAGTATGAAACTCGGCAAAACTTAAAGCCTTTTCCTCCACCTGATAGATCGCATAGTCGCTCAATCCATCACGAATCGCCGCTGCAGTTTCTTTTGCTATGACTGTTGCATGCGCAGTTGAGATTTCTCCCATTGCTAATGCCGAGCAGGTATTTGGAAGGTGATTAACAAGAGTTCTAGCGACATCGATTCTCATCTGTGCAGTATTTGGAGATAGCCGAAGCGCGGTAGAAATATCTTCACGTTCTGCCTCGTCCACACCATCCCAGATTTTTTCAGAGATACTTGATTCTCTTCCGGCAACTGCAACAATCGCGCGTTGCATGAGCGCTTGCAACCACGCCGTCTGGCGTTCTAAGGCAGATAAATAATCGATGCGTGATGCAGGGGATAGTTTGTGTGGATCTATTCCAACTAAATCGGCCAATGTAGTAATGCCAGGAATTGCAGCAAGCAGTGTTTGAACCACATCTGAAAGATCATTATCGATGGAGTACATCTGTGCGCTTGTCATGTATCGCACTCTGTCTATGGATACTGACAAATTATTTACGTATTAACAGTGGTAATTAACTGTGGACTAAGGGCTATACATAAGGAGATTTAGAATTACTGAAATGAACGAATGCGACAATAAACTGACTTTAAGTAAGAACTGTGCAGAAAGAAAAGTGAATTGTCAGCCCTCTTGAATCTCAGTAGGTGCTCCGTGAACGTCAAGGATATCGGCGGCCTTTGAATCCCCACCAAGCTTGGTTCCGGCACCACTTCGATGTAAAGGCTTCTTCGCATCATCTTTGTATATAGCTGGAATAGAACCTAACAATCCATTTTGGAAATCTTCAAAAGCCTGTAAAACTTCGCGCTTAGTGTTCATAACAAAAGGGCCCATCCATGCAACAGGTTCCTTAATTGGTGCACCGCCAAGAATAAATAACTCCATTTCAGGAGAACGCGATTCCTGATTATTTGCTGCGCGGACAACGATTGTGTCGCCATCACCAAAAACAGTTAACTGGCCAGTATGCACTGGGCGTTCTTCCTCGCCAACAAATCCATGCCCGGCCATTGTGTAAACAAGTGCGTTGTAATCACGACGCCATGGCAGACGAAGTTCTGCACCTGCAGCAATAGTGGCGTGAATTAAAGTGATTGGTGTTTGTGTTGTTCCAGGTCCCGCATGCCCACCGACTTCACCGGCGATCACGCGAATCAATGAACCGCCATCTGGCGATGAAAGTAGAGCGACATCCTTTGCGCGAACATCTTGGTAAGCAGGCGGTGACCATTTCTTAGCTGCAGGAAGATTTACCCAGAGTTGGAAACCATGAAACAGTCCGCCACTCATTACTAAATGTTCTGGAGGAGTTTCGATATGCAAAATTCCAGCACCAGCAGTCATCCATTGTGTGTCGCCATCAGAAATTGTTCCACCACCACCGTTGTTATCTTTGTGGTCAAAGATTCCATCAATAATGTATGTAACAGTTTCAAAACCACGGTGTGGATGCCAAGGAGTTCCCTTTGGTTCACCTGGCGCGTATTCAACTTCACCCATTTGATCTAAATGAATAAATGGATCGAGCTCTGCTAAATCAAC
>CANFUR010000018.1 GCA_947450175.1 Actinomycetota bacterium
CCACCAATAAAGGATGGTTTTTATTATGACTTTGATCCAAAGACACCTTTTAATCCAGAAGATTTAATCAAAATTGAAAGCGCAATGCGAAAGATTGTTAAAGAGGGTCAACGTTTCCGACGTCGCGTTGTCAGCGAAGCGCAAGCCTTGGCAGAACTTGCGCACGAGCCATATAAATGTGAACTTATTGGAATTAAAGGTCCAGCAGGCGAAGAAGCAAACGTTGAAGTTGGGGGAGCAGAGCTCACTATCTATGACAACTTAGGCCGTGATGGAAATCCCGTATGGAGCGATCTCTGTCGAGGCCCACATTTGCCATCAACAAAACTCATTCCTGCATTTAAATTAATGCGGAGCGCTGCGGCGTATTGGCGCGGGTCTGAAAAAAATCCGATGCTGCAAAGAATCTACGGAACCGCCTGGCCTTCACAAGATGAGCTAAACGCACATCTTGAACTTTTAGCAGAAGCTGAAAAACGCGATCATCGTCGATTAGGAACCGAACTCGATCTCTTTTCATTTCCTGAAGAGATTGGCTCTGGTCTTGCAGTGTTTCACCCTAAGGGGGGAATCATCCGTCGGGCCATGGAAGATTATTCGCGCAAGCGCCATGAAGAAGAAGATTACGAATTTGTTTATTCGCCTCACCTTACAAAGGCAGCGCTATTTGAAAAATCTGGCCACTTGGATTGGTACTCCGAAGGCATGTACCCACCAATGATTATGGACGAAGAACTCCACGCTGATGGAACAATTAAGAAGCCTGGCCAGCAGTACTACATGAAGCCAATGAACTGCCCCTTTCACAACTTAATTTTCCAAGCACGCCAGCGTTCCTACCGCGAACTTCCACTTCGCTTATTCGAATTTGGCACTGTGTATCGCTATGAAAAATCAGGTGTACTTCATGGCATCACCCGTGCACGTGGCTTCACACAAGATGATGCGCATATCTATTGCACAAAAGAGCAGATGGCCGATGAGCTGGATTCATTATTAACTTTCGTTCTCAATTTATTGCGCGACTATGGTCTCAATGATTTCTACCTCGAACTTTCTACGAAAAACCCAGAAAAGTTTGTAGGAGAAGATGCAGATTGGGAAGAAGCAACCGAGACATTACGAAAAGCGGCCGTTGCGCAAAACCTAGAACTTGTTTTAGACGATGGTGGTGCAGCTTTTTATGGTCCAAAAATTTCAGTTCAAGCTAAAGATGCCATTGGGCGTACGTGGCAGATGTCAACCATTCAAGTTGATTTCCAACTCCCACAACGATTTGCTCTCGAGTATTCAGCAGCCGATGGTTCACGCCAACGACCTGTAATGATTCACCGCGCATTGTTTGGATCTATAGAACGATTCTTTGGTGTTCTCACCGAACATTATTCGGGTGCCTTCCCACCATGGCTTGCACCTGTTCAAGCCGTTGGTATTCCTGTTGCAGAAGCCTTTGCTGATTATTTAGCCGATGTGATTGCTCAGATGAAGAAGGCCGGAATCCGTGCCGAGCTAGATGCTTCAGATGATCGCATGCAGAAAAAAGTTCGAAACGCTCAAATGCAAAAGGTGCCATTTATGGTCATTGCTGGAGAGGAAGATATGGCGGCTGGTGCTGTCTCATTCCGCTATCGCAACGGTGAACAGAAAAATGGAATCCCAATTGAGCAAGCGATTGCCGAGATTCAAAAAACTGTAGCTGAGCGCACACAGGTTTAATCAATGGAGATTGATGGTGCAGGAATGCCTGATGGTTGGCAGCGTTTATGGGCGCCCCATCGTCTTGAGTATTTACGTGGTGAAAACCGACCACTAGAAGGAAATGAAGTCGAATGCCCTTTTTGCAGAATACCGACATTAAATGATTCGCAAGGATTAATAGTTCACCGAGGAAGTACAGCTTTTGTTGTAATGAATTTGTATCCATATAACCCGGGGCACTTGTTGGTATGTGCGTATCGCCATGTTGCAGATTTGACCGATTTAACCGATGAAGAACGAAATGAAATATTCAAACTAAGTGCTCATGCGATGAAAACTATTCGTAAAGTTTCAGCGCCAGCCGGATTTAATTTAGGAATGAATCAAGGCGCAGTATCTGGAGCTGGGGTTGCAGAGCATATACATCAGCACATAGTTCCTCGTTGGAGTGGTGATGCTAATTTCATGCCGATAATTGGAAAGACTAAAGTGTTACCACAGTTGCTGAATTTAACGCGAGATGAGATTGCTGCTGCTTGGTAGCGCTAAACGAGTTGGGCTATATATTCCTTTATTACATCTAGACCAATTCCCTTATCAAAGACTAAAGGGATTGCGGGAAAGAGAACGCCTGCAGCAAATGCTCCTTCACCCATAGAAGTGACTAGTTCCAAATATTCATCGCGAAACTCTTGTACCAAAGTTTCATGTTCGGGTTCGCAGGGATTTTGCCTAGGAGGAGTCGTTGAATAATCAGTAATCATCATGTCAGACAGTGAGATCAAAGCGCGTGGTGACCCATCGTCATCATGTAGAACTAAGTATGGTGTTGCTATCTGATCAAAGACGCGGCTGGCTAACATAACCGCATCGTCAAAATCTGCATTGTTTCCATCTAGCTGCGTTACAACGACCATACGTGGAGTCAGAAATTCATCGAATGATTGCCATTGTTCGATTGTTTCCTGATCAATTCCAGTGTTGGGATTTATCGCAAATATTGCTAAAGAAACTTCACCCGCGGCAGTTGTGCCGATAGTGGCTCCTAAGACGGCAGCAACATCGGCCGGTACCGCTGAAGGATGGCCAAAGACGCAAATATTGGGGCCTGATGTGTGATTCTGCACTGGCTCAGCCTACGATGTGCAGTGATGTTAAGCCGTTCTTTGAAACCATCGGTTACGAGATTAATAACACCCGTAGCCTCATTTGCGCTGCGTATTGGGTTAACTCCAAATTCGGTCACGTGGGTAGGAGCGGTGGGAGTGATTACTTCAGCGCTGTTTTTTTACCCGCGTGGAGAATTCTTATCGGGCACTGCAGTTATCGCGATATTTGCTTTAAGCGATCTCTTCGACGGAGCTATGGCTCGTATCTCCAAAAACGGTGCGAGTGCATGGGGAAGTTTTTTGGATTCAACAATTGATCGTTTAACTGATTCTGCAATTTTATTAGGTGTCAGTATCTATTTGATTAATCACTCCGACCGTCTCAGTTCTGTAGTCATCATCGCTTTAGTCACCGGACTTCTGGTTCCCTATATCCGTGCCAAAGCTGAGAGTTTTTCTGTTGCATGTAGCGCAGGAATAGCAGAACGTACTGAGCGATTAATCATGGCAATGTCAGCAATTGCATTAGACGGACTCGGCATTCCTTATGTACTAGCAGTTGGAATGTGGCTACTTGCAACGCTGGGAGCCGTAACTGTTGTGCAACGTATGTTGGTAGTGCGGAAGGCATTTGCGTAATGATTGAAAATGTTAGCGCCTGGGGTTATTTTTTAGCTTGGCGAATTCTCCGCTGGCTACCTGAAACCTTTGTGTATTCCAAAGCCAACAATATGGCTGACTTTCTTGTTAAAAGGAACGGTAAGAGCGTCGCGCGGTTGCGTTCGAATTTAGCGCGAACGTCACCGAATATTACAGATCTTGATTTAGATTTACTTGTTTACCAAGGAATGCGATCTGCACTTCGTTATTGGTGCGACGTATTCAGATTTCCTGATTGGTCGAAAGAGAGAATTCTAAACACTGTCACTGTCAACAATGAAAGTATTTTGATGGACGCAATTGCTGCTGGAAACGGTGCCATTGTTACGCTTCCTCACTGTGGAAACTATGATCACGCAGCGGCATATTTTTGTGCACGCGGGGCAACAATTGTCACCGTTGCTGAGCATCTAAAACCCGAAAAGCTTTTCAAAAAGTTTATGCAATACCGTGAGAATTTTGGTATGGAATCTCTTCCACTAGATGGTCGAGTTATTCCAACATTGATGCAACGAATTCGAAGCGGAAGCGTAATTGCACTTGCCGCTGATCGCGATCTATCTAAATCTGGGATAGATGTGAACTTTTTTGGTGGTCCTGCACGGATGCCAGCGGGCCCTGCTCTTCTTGCCATTCGTACGGGAGCCCCGTTGATTAGCGCATATATTTCCTATACTGAAACTGGGATACATATCGACTTAACTGTTATCGAAATTCCAATGCAAGGAAGTGAAAGTGAGCGCGTAGCCGCAGTTGTTCAGAAGAGTGCAGACTTGTTTGCTCAAGGCATTTCCAAACACCCACAGGATTGGCACATGATGCAGCGCATTTGGATCGATGGCGATTTTAAGGATCGTCGATAATGCTTACAAAGAAGTTAAAAATCGGAATAGTTTGTCCCTATGGGTGGGACACGCCAGGTGGAGTGCAAAACCATGTTCGTGACTTAGCAGAATTCTTGATTGCATCAGGCCACAGTGTCTCTGTGTTGGCTCCAGCAATAGATGAAGAAAATTTACCAAGTTATGTTGTTAGTGCGGGAAAGCCAATTTCGATTCCTTATAACGGTGCAGTTGCACGTGTTCTCTTTGGACCTATTGCATATGCCAGAGTACGTCAGTGGATTGGAAGTGGAGAATTTGATTTGCTCCACTTACACGAACCTGCAATACCTTCTATATCTCTTCTAGCGTGTTGGGCAGCTGAAGGCCCAATGGTTGGAACATTTCATGCTGCAGCAAAACACCAAAAGGTTATCTTTGCAATTGGGCCAATTTTGGAACCAGCCATTGAAAAACTGTCCGCCCGCATTGCTGTTTCCGAAGCGGCTCGCTTAACACTGACTGATCATTTAGAAACAGATGCCGTGGTGATTCCTAATGGAATTTACGCAAAAAGATATGCAGATGGCGCTGCACAAAAAAAGTGGTCAGGAAATACCATCGGTTTTATTGGGCGATTCGAAGAACCGCGAAAAGGACTTCAGGTCCTTGTAGATGCACTTCCCATAATCGCAAGATTTGCACCTGATGTGAAAGTTTTCGTAGCAGGCCCCGGTGATTCTAAAGAGTTCGAAAAAGAGATTGATCCCGAACTTCGCGATCGCTTTGAGTTCCTTGGCAAGATTTCAGAACAAGAGAAGGCCGACTTCATGTCATCAGTTTCTCTTTATGTTGCACCAAATACCGGCGGAGAATCTTTCGGAATTATTCTGGCTGAAGCGCTAGCAGGTGGTGCTTGTGTCGTAGCCAGTGACATTCCGGCCTTTGATTCACTCTTGGGTGGCGGAAAGTTCGGAGCCCTTTTTGAATCTGAAAACTCTACAGAATTAGCCAAAGTTATTATCGATCTTTTGCGTGATGATAAAAAGCGACAAGAGTTAGCTGTTGCGGGGAAGATTCGTTCACAGCTATTTGATTGGGATGTTGTAGCCCAGCAAATATTTTCAATTTATGAAATGGCTATCGTTGGTGGGAACGGGGTTTCACTGAGTTCTGATGGACGTGCTTGGGGACGTTTCCTTTCACGTGACGAGGAGAAGAAATGAGAAGCTGGCTCACCATTGGTTTTTTATTACTTGTGGGTATTTGGTATTTATCTTTCTCGGCAACACGTCTGGACCGTTTGCACCATCGGGTGGAAACAAGTTGGGCAAATTTAGATGTCTTATTGCAAAAGCGTGCCGCCATTGCACTAGAAATAGCCCACAGCGATTTAGCCGATCCTGCCACGTCAATGCTATTAACTGGTGCGGCTTATCAAGCCCGTGATGCCGAAGTTAAAAACCGTTCCATGGCCGAAAGCGGTCTATCCGGTGCACTGGGTTTGTTGATTTCAGATGGGCTGCCCCATGCGAGTACCTCTGAGCAAGCGCTACTTCAAGAGCTCTCTGTTTTAACTTCAAAAATCCGAATTGCTATTTCATTACACACTGATGCAGTTTCATCAACTCAAATGGTGCGGCGCAAATTAGTGGTAAGAGTTTTTAGGTTGGCAGGCACTGCTCCACTACCAGTTACCTATGAGTTTGAATCTGATGTTCTTTAAGCGTTTATCGCTATTTATTGCATCTCTATTGCTGTTGACTGGGTGCGCATCAGTCACGCAATTGATTCCCAAAAGCGTGCAACATAACGTTCTAAGTGGACGCGAAGGTACCAATGGTCCGATTCTTGCGGTGAAAGTAGATGATACTAATGTTGCGCATCCGCAAATTGGACTAGAAGATGCCGATGTTGTCTATATAGAACAAGTAGAAGGCGGATTAACCAGACTTGCAGCGATTTTCTCGTCCACGATTCCTGAACGGGTTGGCCCAGTTCGTAGCGCGCGTATTTCGGATATAGATATTTTGCGCCAATATGGAAGAGTTGCATTTGCATACAGCGGTGCACAAAAGAAATTACTTCCAGTTATTCAAGCAGCGAATCTTCAAAATATGGGTGCGCAATCCCAACCTCCAAGTATCTACACGAATGATCCCAGCCGCACACCTCCAGTTGCGATGATTCTTCGGGCAGATTTATTGATGGCGAAAATCGTTGAAAAAAAATATCAAATAGCATCTGCAAGTAACGTTGGATGGAGTTTTGGTGAAGTTAGGCAAAGCGGTAAACCCACGCAGTCAGTAGCCATGCATTGGCCTGCAGCAAAATACCGAGCTACCTGGTCGCAAGGGGAGAAGCGTTGGTTACTGGAGCACAACGAAACGATAGATGTAGCAGATTCTGGAATAACTTTGGGCCCAACAACTTTAGTTATTCAAATGGTTTCAATTACCCCTTCCGAATATCATGACAAAGTCGGCGGAATTACGCCGTTTTCACAAACTGTTGGCAGCGGACATGGATACATATTGCGTGATGGACAGACATTCTCGGCTTTGTGGAATAGGGCTTCAGTAGATGTCGGAACTACATGGAGTTCACCAGATGGAAATGAGATCAACTTTGCACCTGGCCAGGTTTGGGTGGCCTTGACCGATACCGAGCCTGATTTCACCTATGTAACAGCGAGCGCGGACTCTACAAAGACAAAGTAGGATGGACCCCTACATCAGCGAAGGCGAGTAAATAGGTAATGTCAGAAGTTAAAGGCACAGGCAGAGTTAAGCGCGGCATGGCAGAAATGCTTAAGGGTGGCGTCATTATGGATGTCGTTAATGCCGAGCAAGCAAAAATCGCCGAAGATGCTGGCGCAGTTGCGGTGATGGCACTTGAGCGAGTACCCGCAGATATTCGCGCACAAGGCGGAGTAGCTCGCATGTCTGATCCAGACATGATTGAAAAGATCCAAGCTGCCGTTTCAATTCCAGTTATGGCTAAAGCTCGTATCGGTCACTTTGTTGAAGCACAGGTTTTGCAATCCCTTGGCGTTGATTACATCGATGAATCTGAAGTTTTAACTCCTGCTGATTATGAAAACCATATTGATAAGTGGGATTTCACTATTCCTTTCGTTTGTGGCGCAACAAATCTAGGCGAAGCTTTGCGCCGCATCAATGAAGGCGCAGCGATGATTCGTTCTAAGGGTGAAGCTGGCACTGGAGATGTTTCCAATGCAATGCAGCACATGCGCAAGATTGGTGGAGAAATTCGCCGACTATCTTCTATGCGCGAAGACGAACTCTATGTCGCTGCAAAAGAACTACAAGCACCTTATGAATTAGTTAAAGAAGTTGCTCAAACTGGAAAACTACCGGTTGTTTTATTTACAGCCGGTGGAATTGCAACTCCAGCTGATGCGGCACTAATGATGGCAATGGGCGCCGACGGTGTATTCATTGGTTCTGGAATCTTCAAATCTGGAAATCCAGCGCAACGCGCAGCTGCGTGCGTAAAAGCTACAACGTTTTGGAATGATGCAAAGGTTGTTGCCGATGCTTCTCGCGGATTAGGTGAAGCGATGGTTGGTATTAACGTTGCAGATCTTCCAGCACCTCATCGTCTTGCCGATCGCGGTTGGTAGTTTCGATAACCTCATGAAGGTCGGTGTTCTCGCGCTACAAGGTGACGTGCGCGAACATATCAGCGCACTTATTGCCTGCGGGATCAATCCGGTGCACGTTCGTCGGCCCAGTGAATTAGCAGAAGCCGATGCTCTGGTTTTACCTGGGGGAGAATCAACGACGATTGCACAGTTAGCAGAGATTTTTGGTCTGCTCGATCCAATCAAATCTCGCATTGCATCTGGCATGCCAGTGTATGGATCGTGTGCAGGGATGATTCTGTTGGCTGATTCAATTCTTGATGCCAAAGAAGGTCAAAAAACTTTTGGTGGCTTAGATATTACTGTTCGCAGAAATGCTTTTGGACGCCAAGTCGATTCTTTCGAATCCGACATTTCATTTGATGATGGTTCGGCAGATTTAATAAGAGCCGTGTTTATTCGTGCGCCGTGGGTTGAAAAGATCGGTCCTGGCGTAGATGTACTGGCATCAGTTGATTCACACCCGGTTGCGGTCCGCTCGGCCCACCTGTTAGCAACATCTTTTCATCCAGAATTAACTGGCGATCATCGAATTCACCGCTACTTTATTGAGGAAGTGGCAAAGCCTGCATTAGAGAAGGTAAAGTAACTTCATCCGCAGAGTTTAGATTGAAGGTGTAAGCCATGTCTGGCCATTCCAAGTGGGCGACGACCAAACACAAGAAGGCGATTATTGATAGTCGTCGTGCCAAGGTTTTCGCAAAGCAGATTCGCGCAATTGAAGTGGCAGCTCGCAATGGTGGGGCCGACATGGATGGCAATCCAACGCTTTTTGATGCTGTAACGAAGGCTAAAAAATCTTCAATGCCTGCAGATAACATTGATCGCGCTATCAAACGTGGAGCGGGTCTTGAAGCGGGTGCAAAAGACTGGATCACAATCATGTATGAGGGTTATGGCCCGAGCGGGGTTGCCATCATGATCGAATGTCTATCTGATAATCGAAATCGATCTGCATCTGAAATTAAGGTTGCAGTCACTCGCAACGGAGGATCAATGGCTGATCTTGGCTCTGTTTCTTATTTGTTTAACCGAAAAGGTGTCATCATTGTCAACAAGATTGATGGATTAACAGAGGATAAAGTCTTAGAGGCAGTTTTAGATGCTGGTGCGGAAGAAGTTAATGATCTTGGTGAATCCTTTGAAGTGGTGTGCGAGCCAGTTGATTTAGTGCAAGTACGAACAGCGCTTCAGAACGCCGGTATTGATTATGAGTCTGCAGATTCATCATTCTTGCCTTCAATGTCTATTCCACTAGATGCAGAGGGCGCCAAAAAGGTATTTGAACTCATCGATGCAATCGAAGAGCTTGATGATGTTCAAAATGTCTATAGTAATTTTGATGTTTCAGATGAGGTCATGGCGAGCCTGGAATAGTTTCGTCACCGTTAAGGCCTAGGCTAGAAACCTGCATATAAGTAGAGGATTAGGTGGCCATTGATGCGTGTACTAGGTATTGACCCTGGTCTAACGCGCTGCGGTATTGGAATCGTTGAAGGCGCTGCTGGTTCACCGTTAAAAATGGTGGGCGTCGGAATAGTAATGACCCCAACGGAAATGGCCCTTGAACATCGCCTACTTGAATTAGATAAGGGTTTAAATGAATGGATTGCCATTTTTAATCCTGACGTGATTGCAGTTGAACGAGTATTTGCACAACACAATGTGCGAACGGTTATGGGTACCGGTCAGGCTGCAGGTATTGCACTGCTGATTGCAGCTAAAGCAGGGATTCCAGTCATGATGCATACTCCAAGTGAAGTAAAGGCTGCCGTCTCTGGTTCGGGACGAGCTAACAAGGCGCAGGTAGCCCAGATGGTTCAAAAAATTCTTAATCTTGAAACAGTTCCAAAACCCGTTGATGCTACCGATGCCTTAGCACTAGCTATTTGCAATATTTGGCGTGGCGGTTCAACTGCCAGGATTACTCAAGCCGTGGAAGCGGAAAAGTCACGATTACGAAAATTGCGTGACTAAATGATTTCTACTCTTACGGGCACGATTCGCTCACTCTCGACGGATAAATTGATTATCGAAGTTGGGGGAGTAGGGCTAAGCGTTTTGATTAACCCCCAAACAAGTGCAAACGTTGCGTTAGGTTCGCAATCAACTTTCTATACGTCATTAGTTGTACGTGAAGACTCCTTAACCCTATTCGGATTTCTAACTGAAGAAGTGCGCAATCTTTTTGAACTCGTACAAACTGTTTCAGGTGTTGGACCCAAAGTTGCACTTTCAATTATGGGAGCCCTAACTCCAGAAGATCTTGCTCGCGCAATTTCACAAGAGGATACGTCGGCAATAGAGCGTGTTCCAGGCATAGGTAAAAAAGGTGCACAGCGCATGATTTTGGAGTTGAAAGGCAAACTCAGCGATCTATCCAGTGGCGGAACTTATAAAGGTCATCAACCACCGTGGCGTGAACAACTCACAAGCGCACTTGTCTCTCTTGGCTTCTCACCAAAGGAATCTGATTCTGCAATTAGTTCTGTTGTAAATGATTTGCACGCTAATGATGCTGAGCCTTCAACAATGGATTTGAGTGAACTGCTCAAGTTGGCGCTAGCTAGCGGAAAGAGTTCCCGTGGCTGATAATCCAGAGCGTTTAGTTACATCACAAATAAAGGGTGAAGAATCTGCTTTAGAGCAGGCACTTCGACCTAAAACTCTCAAAGACTTTATTGGTCAACACCGCGTGCGTGAGCAGATCGATGTCTTGCTTACTGCCGCACGCCACCGTAAAACACCAGCGGATCATATTTTGCTTTCAGGCCCACCAGGTTTAGGTAAAACAACGTTGGCCTTAATTTTGGCCAGCGAGATGCAGGCACCAATTCGTATTACAAGTGGTCCGGCAATTACACATGCAGGTGACTTAGCAGCAATCCTTTCGTCATTGGTCGAAGGTGAAATCCTTTTTCTAGATGAGATCCACAGGTTGCCGCGTCCGGCAGAAGAACTTCTTTATCTGGCAATGGAAGACTTTCGAGTCGACATAGTTGTTGGAAAAGGTCCGGGTGCAACAGCAATTCCACTTCAACTCCCACATTTCACATTAGTTGGTGCAACTACACGGGCAGGTTTATTGCCCAGCCCATTGCGTGATCGATTTGGATTCACTGCGCATTTGGATTTCTACGATGATGCAGAGCTTGCGCAAGTGATTACTCGAAGTGCCCAATTGTTGGAAATAGATATTCATAAAGATGCCATTGCTGAAGTCTCAGGCAGATCTCGCGGAACTCCTCGTATCGCAAATCGGCTCCTGCGACGGGTTCGAGATTATGGACAAGTACATGGAGCATCATCGATTTCACTAGTCGATGCTCGAGCTGCATTAGAGATGTATGAAGTTGATCAAATGGGATTAGATCGTCTGGATAGGGGAGTTTTAACCGCTCTTGTAGAGCGTTTTAATGGAGGCCCGGTCGGTCTATCAACGTTAGCTATTGCAGTTGGCGAAGAAATTGAAACTGTTGAATCAGTTGCTGAACCTTTTCTAGTTCGAAATGGCCTCATGGCTAGAACCCCGCGTGGAAGAGTGGCAACTCCTGCGGGCTTTGCCCACATAGGACGAACACCACCTGCTCAACTAGGGACCCTTTTCGACACACCAGCACCTGACGCCTAGACTCTGCCTCTATGTCTACAACTACTAAACCAGTAAAGACGGCTGCACGCCCAGCGCGTTCATTGGCAATCTTGGCCCTCGTGCTTATCGCACTCACAGGTCTTGTATTTGTTCAAAGCGCTACCGCAGTACGTCTAGGTCTTGATCTCCGTGGTGGAACTTCAGTCACTCTGCAACCGCGCATTGCGCCAGGTGAAAGTGGAAAAGTTACTAACGAAGCGATCGACCAAGCAGTCTCCATTATCCGTCAACGTGTTAACTCACTCGGTGTTGCCGAATCAGAAGTTACAGCACAAGGAAGTGGAACGAATCGTCAAATTGTTATCTCTGTTCCTGGAGATACAGGACGTCGCGTAGTTGAACTTGTTGGTCAAACTGCCGAACTACGATTCCGCCAAGTATTAGCAACTGCTGTTTCTGCTGGTGCACCTGATCCGAAAGCAACACCTGTAGCTGGCGTCTCTGCAGAAGTGAATGCAAAGTTTGCAGCACTTGATTGTACAAAGGCCGAAAATCTACAAGGATCTGGAGCCGATGCACCAACTGACACAATTGTTAGTTGCGATCGCGCTGGTACTAATAAATATATTTTGGCACCAGCAGAAGTTTTAGGTCGCCAGGTTTCAAAAGCCACTTCATCAATTGATACTCAAGGTGGAAGCGCTTGGTATGTAAGTCTGACTTTTAATGGCGAAGGTACAAAAGCTTTCGGCGCACTTACATCACGCGTAACTACTTTGGCAGCACCTCTCAATCAAGTAGCAATTGTGCTGGATGGTTTAGTTGTTTCAGCTCCTCGTATTACTGAAGCAATTCCATCTGGAAATGCTCAGATTACTGGCAGCTTTACACAGTTAGAAGCACAAGACCTTGCGAACGTTTTGAAGTACGGTGCGCTACCACTCGCATTTGATCGTGGTGAAGTTCAACAAGTTTCTCCAACACTTGGTGCAGACCAACTCAACGCAGGACTTTTGGCAGGTGGAATTGGTTTAGGTCTTGTTCTTCTCTATTCACTACTTTATTACCGTGGATTAGGTCTAGTAACTGTGGGTTCACTTACAGTTGCTGGTTCACTTGTGTACCTACTCTTCTTACTTCTAGGTAAGTGGATTGGCTTTACTTTGACACTTGCAGGTATCGCTGGTGCGATTGTCGCCATCGGTGTTACCGCAGACTCATTTATTATCTACTTCGAGCGTATTCGAGATGAGATTCGTGAAGGTCGATCACTGCGTACAGCAGTTGAAACTGGCTGGACCCGTGCACGTCGCACGATTTTAGTTGCGGACTTTGTTTCGATTATTGCCGCAGTTCTGCTGTATTTCTTTGCAGTAGGTGGCGTTCGCGGCTTCGCTTTCACACTAGGTTTAACAACGCTTATCGACTTGATCGTTGTCTTTGTTTTCACAAAGCCAATCGTGACAATACTTTCAAAGGTTAACTTCTTTGCATCAGGTCATCCATTGTCGGGTCTATCAGCAAAGAGCACTGGAACACTGCCAGTTGCAAAGGAGGCATAAGCAATGTCAAAGATTTCAGGTCTAGGTGGCCGCCTTTATCGCGGTGAAACTTCTATTGAGATTATTGGACGTCGTCGACGTTGGTATGCAATCTCTGCAATCTTTATCATGCTTTCCATTGCTGCATTAAGCATGCAAGGTCTGCATTTAGGAATTGAATTTAAGGGTGGTTCTTCATTCACTGTAACTAAAGTAGGAGCAAAAGTTGATGATGCTCGTGCTGCCGTTGCGACAGTTGGAATCCCCGGCGAATCGATCATCCAAACTATTGGTAATGACAAGATTCGCGTTCAAACTGGCGCGCTAAACACCGTACAAAATAACGCCGTACAGGATGCGCTTGCGGCAAAGTTTTCAGTACCTGTTGAATCTATCGATACTCAAATCGTCGGACCTTCATGGGGTAAGGAAATTACGCGCAAAGCTCTTTATGGACTCTTCGGATTCCTTATCTGCGTAATGCTTTATCTGGCAATGGCATTTGAACCCAAGATGGCTGTTGCTGCAATCGCAGCGGTTGTACATGACGTTTTCATTACTGTAGGAATTTACGCACTTGTGGGCTTTGATGTAACTCCAGCTACAGTGATTGGTTTCTTAACAATTCTGGGCTATTCCCTCTATGACACCGTGGTTGTTTTCGACAAGATTCGCGAGAACACACGAACAATTACAGCAAGTTCGAAAAGCACTTATTCGCAAGCAACAAACTTGGCCGTTAATCAGACACTTGTGCGTTCGATGAACACATCATTGATTGCGCTCTTGCCAGTGGGTTCAATTCTCTTTGTTGGCGCTGGGTTACTTGGGGCTGGAACTCTTAAGGATCTTTCACTAGCCCTATTTATTGGTTTAGCTGTTGGAACTTATTCATCGATCTTCATCGCACCTCCTGTGCTTGCGCAATTGCGTGAGAAGGAACCAGCAATGCAAGCGCTAGCAAAGCGAGTCAATGGTCGAACCGGTCCAGTTGGAACGGCTACACCTGTACCTTCAGTAGCGGGGGATCGTCGCGGTCCACGAAATCAGCCAAAGCGTAAACATCGCAAATAGCGGTACCTAAATGGACACTTTGATTGCACCTGTAATCAGTGCGCTCAAAGAACACCATGCAACGAATTCCTATGATGATGTTGAGCGAGCATTCCTCGTTGCGCAAAAGGCACATGATGGTCAGATACGTAAATCGGGTGATCGATATATAACTCACCCAGTTGCTGTGGCACATATTCTTGCCGAGCTTGGGCTGAACTCGGAAACAATCATTGCCGCCCTTTTGCATGACACCGTTGAAGATACGGCGTACTCACTCAAAGAACTGCGTGCAGATTTTGGGGATGAGATTGCTGGATTAGTTGATGGTGTAACTAAGTTGGACAAACTCACTTACGGGCCAACGGCAGAAGCTGAAACAGTTCGCAAGATGGTTATTGCAATGTCTAGAGATATTCGAGTTCTGGTTATTAAATTAGCGGATCGATTGCACAATGCCCGTACGTGGAAATATGTCTCAAGTGAAAGTGCGCAGCGCAAGGCTCGCGAGACCTTAGATATTTATGCCCCACTTGCACACCGATTAGGCATGAATGCCATTAAGTGGGAGCTAGAAGATCTCTCTTTTGAAGTTTTAGAGCCTAAAAAATTTGAAGAAATTGCACGCCTCGTCGCCGAACGCTCACCTTCTCGAGATGCATTGACTCATGATGTTATAGAAATTGTTACGGCCGATCTTGAAGCAGATGGAATAGAAGCCACCGTTACTGGACGAAAGAAACATTTCTTTTCGGTCTATCAAAAGATGGTGCTACGCGGTCGCGAATTCAATGATATTTATGACCTGGTTGGTATCCGTGTACTCGTCGAAGATGTACGCGACTGTTATGGCGTTCTAGGTGCTATCCATGCGCGGTGGAGTCCAGTTCCTGGTCGCTTTAAAGACTACATCGCGATGCCGAAATTTAATCTTTATCAATCCTTGCACACAACAGTAATTGGACCAACTGGAAAAGCCATTGAGATTCAAATCCGTACATACGACATGCATTCACGCGCGGAGTTCGGTATTGCTGCACATTGGAAATACAAGCAAGGCCATGAAAATAATGAGACTTCACCGGAAATGCTCTGGCTACGTCAATTGCACGAGTGGCAAAAGGAGACTGAAGACCCATCCGAGTTCTTAGAAGCACTTCGTTTTGATCTAGGGACTCCTGAAGTGTTTGTCTTCACTCCTAAGGGAAGTGTTGTTGCTTTGCCTGGCGGATCAACTCCAGTTGACTTTGCTTTTTCAGTGCACACAGATGTTGGCATCCGTTGTGCAGGAGCAAAGGTGAACGGTCGTTTGGTACCGCTTGAATCCCGACTTAATAACGGCGATGTTGTTGAAATTGTTACTAATAAAGGTGAGCATGCTGGGCCAAGTCGAGATTGGTTAAATTTCGTTAAAAGCCCTCGAGCACGCTCGAAGATTAAAGCTTGGTTTAGCAAGGAACGGCGTGAAGAAGCAATTGATGCTGGACGCGAATCAATTGCGCGGCAAATGCGAAAAGCGGGCTTACCGCTGCAGAAAATTTTTGCAGGTCATTCACTTTTGGAATTGGCACATGAACTTCGCTACACCGATATCGAAGCGCTGTATTCAGCGGTAGGGGACGGGCATGTATCAGCAGCGTCCATTATTGATAAATTGGTTTCATCTATGGGGGCTGAAGATTCCCACCCTGAACCAACGATGGAAGTTTTTCCAACGCGAATCAGTACAACAAGGCGATCAAGTAATGCTGTCGATGTGGAGGGGGCTGACGATGTATTGGTCAAGCTTGCGCGTTGCTGCACTCCAGTTCCAGGAGATTCAATCATCGGGTTTATTACCAAGGGGAGTGGAGTTTCCATTCACCGTTCTGACTGCGTGAATGCAGATGATCTAATTCGTAATCAAAATGATCGAATAGTTACAGTTTCCTGGCGCATAGGTGCGGCTAGCGTATTCTTGGTCAACATTCAAGTAGAAGCGCTAGATCGTGCGTCGTTGCTGGCTGATGTGACGAGAATGCTTTCAGATCAGCACGTCAATATCTTGAGCGCCTCAGTTACAACATCAAAAGATCGCACAGCAATCTCACGTTTTACTTTTGAAATGGCTGATGCAACGCATTTAGATGCAGTTCTATCAGCAGTGCGA
>CANFUR010000019.1 GCA_947450175.1 Actinomycetota bacterium
ACGTACTTCTTATCGCGGACTTGTTCAAGTTCAAGAAGGTGCCCATCACTCAAAGAGCACAGTGAAGTGCGATGCGCTTCTTGTTGACACAATTTCACGTTCTGACACATATCCGTATGTTGATATCCGTGAAGATGATGTTTCAATGGGTCACGAAGCAACTGTTTCTAAGATCTCTGATGATCAACTCTTCTACTTGATGTCTCGCGGATTAACTGAAGATGAAGCTATGGCCATGATTGTCCGTGGATTCATTGAGCCAATTGCGCGCGAACTTCCAATGGAATATGCGCTAGAGCTCAATCGCCTTATTGAACTTCAAATGGAAGGTGCAGTTGGTTAATGTCTGTTTTAACTACTAATTACTTAACTCCAACTGGACGCGAAGAAGCGTGGCGTTTTACACCGCTAAAGCGACTTCGTGGACTACATAATGGTTCTGCAAGTATCTCTGATCGCAATTCACTAGTAGCTAAAGCTGCTTTGCCGAAAGGCGTTAGTTTTACACGTGAATCTTTAGCTCCACTAGCTGCAAGTGATGACATCATCATCGAGCGCATCAGGGGAGCGGCATCAGATGTTTCACATCTAGCAATTGCTGCCAATGTTGAAATTCAAGAGCCAATCTTTCTCACCCGTATTGCAGGTGCTTTAGATTCAGCTGAACTTTCTAGAGTTCGTATTTCGCTGGGTACGCATGCTGTTGCAACCGTAATTGTTGAAAATATTGGCGATACGTTGTTGGCCGAAGATTTGGAGATCTCTTTAGCTCCAGGATCCTCCCTAACTTTTGTATCTCTACAAGAGTTTGATTCTAAGAGCGTATACACAGCGCGCCACCATGCCGTAGTTGATAAGGATGCTGTTTTCAAGTCAATTACTGTCACTGTTGGTGGGGATGTTGTTCGTATTCTCCCTACTGTTGAATTTATAGCTCCAGGAGGCTCAGCTGAACTTCTCGGTGTTTATTTTGCAACAACTGGACAGTTTTTTGAGCACCGTATGCATGTTGATCATGCGGTTCCTAATGCAAAGTCTCGGGTTAACTTTAAAGGTGCCCTTGCTGGCAAGGATGCTCATACAGTGTGGATTGGTGATGTATTAATCCGCGCCGTTGCACAAGGTACGGATACGTATGAATTAAACCGTAATCTTTTGCTCACTGATGGTGCACGGGCTGATTCAGTCCCGAATCTAGAAATCGAAACTGGAGAGATTGTTGGTGCAGGACACGCAAGCACTACCGGTCGATTTGATGACGAGCAGTTGTTCTATCTGATGTCACGTGGAATCTCTCTAGAAAATGCTCGCCGTCTTGTTGTGCGCGGATTCTTCAATGAAATCATCACTGAAATTGGAAATGAAGAAGTACAAGAGCGCCTCATGGAACGTATCGATGGCGAACTTGAAAGAGCTGGTGCGTAAATGGCCGATTTAGCCTTAGATCAATTAGAGATTGGAAAGCCCGTCAAGATTGAAAAAGATGGCAAAACTATCTGTGTTGCCAGAGTTGGCGATGAAGTATTTGCCATTGACGATACATGTTCTCACTCTGAGGCATCACTATCAGAAGGTGAAGTAACAGATTTCAAAATTGAATGTTGGCTCCATGGTGCTGAATTTGATTTGCGAACCGGTGAGGCGTTGACCCTGCCGGCAAATATCAGTCTTGCAACATATGCAGTAAAGATCGACGGAAATTCCGTCACGGTTGAGATTTAGTACACGAGTAGAAGAGAGAAAATAATGAGCGTTTTGGAAATCCGCGGACTACAAGTTTCAGTTAACACTGAAAATGGAACAGTTGAAATTCTCAAAGGTGTTGACTTGACTATTAAGTCAGGTGAAACACATGCAATCATGGGTCCAAACGGGTCTGGTAAATCAACGCTTGCTTACTCAATTGCTGGTCACCCTAAATACACAATTACTGGTGGCTCTGTAACTCTTGATGGCGCTGATGTTTTGGACATGACTGTAGATGAGCGTGCTAAGGCCGGTTTGTTCTTGGCAATGCAGTATCCAGTAGAAGTTCCTGGTGTCTCTGTATCGAATTTCTTGCGTACAGCAGCAACTGCACTACGTGGAGAAGCGCCAAAACTTCGTACATGGGTAGCTGAAGTTAAAGGTGCAATGGAAGCGTTGAACATGGACCCTGCATTTGCCGCACGAAATGTTAATGAGGGTTTTTCCGGCGGTGAAAAGAAGCGCCATGAAATCATGCAGCTTGAACTGCTTAAGCCAAAGATGGCCATCCTTGATGAAACAGACTCAGGGTTGGACGTTGATGCGCTACGTATCGTTTCAGAAGGTGTTAATCGAGCTAAGGCCAATAATGATTTGGGTGTATTACTTATTACACACTACACGCGCATCTTGAAATACATTAAGCCTGATTTTGTTCATGTTTTTGCTAATGGCAAAATTGTTGAAGAGGGCGGTCCGGATCTAGCCGACAAGCTAGAAGCCAATGGATATGCAGATTACGTGAGCAAGTAATCTTAAAATGAGCTTCTCTGTCGCGCAGGTGCGCAAAGATTTTCCAATCTTTGAACGCACTATTCGCGACGGGAAAAGGTTGGTCTATTTAGATAGCGGGGCAACTGCTCAAAAGCCTTGGGCTGTAATTAATGCTGAAAGTGATTTCTATTCTAAGCACAACGCTGCGGTTCACCGTGGGGCTCATCAGCTTGCCGAAGAAGCAACTGATGCTTATGAGGGTGCACGCGAAATCGTTGCACAGTTTATTGGGGCTCAAGAAAGTGAAGTGATCTTCACAAAAAGCGCCACGGAGTCCATAAATCTAGTTGCCTATGCAATGGGTAATGCTGAAGCCGGAAATCGCTTTGCTTTAAGCCCATCTGATTCCATTGTTGTAACAGAGATGGAACATCATGCAAATCTGATTCCATGGCAGCAATTAGCTAAGCGCACCGGGGCACAGCTCAAATGGTTCAAAGTGGGGCAAGATTCACGATTAGACCTTTCAAATATTGATGAAATTATTACTTCACAGACAAAGGTTGTTGCCGTAACGCATCAATCCAATGTTCTCGGAACCATTAATCCGCTGGAAGCTATTGTTAAGCGAGCACACGAAGTTGGTGCGGTTGTAGTTCTTGATGCTTGTCAGTCAGTGCCACACATGAGTGTGGATGTTGTTGCACTTGGTGTGGACTTCTTAGCTTTTTCTGGACACAAAGCCGTTGGACCAACCGGTGTTGGAGTTTTATGGGGCAAGGCCGAACTCCTAGATGAACTGCCACCATTTCTTACCGGTGGATCAATGATTGAAAATGTAACCATGACAACTGCAACGTGGGCACCTGTCCCACAAAAGTTTGAAGCTGGTGTCCCTAACATGGCTCAGGCCGTGGGATTGGGTGCGGCATGTAAGTATTTATCTGAATTAGGAATGGACGCGGTTCGCGCCCATGAAATCGAACTTACCGGTTATGCCCTAGAAAAGATTTCGGCTATTGAAGGAATAAGAATTGTTGGGCCACTAGAGAATGTGTCTCGCGGAGCCACAGTTTCATTTACCCTTGCAGATATTCATCCTCATGACATTGGCCAATATGTTGATAGCCAGGGTGTTGCAGTTCGAACAGGTCACCATTGTGCTTGGCCGTTAGCAAGGGCAATGAATGTTCCAGCAACGACCCGTGCCTCTTTTTATCTTTATAATGATGAACAAGATGTTGATGCTTTAGTAGCAGCATTACTTGGGGCACAGAAATACTTTGGGAGATTTTAATGGAACTTGATTCGCTATATCAAGAAGTCATTCTGGATCACTACAAGCACCCACAACATAAAGGATTAAATCCAATTTTCACGGTTCAAGTCAGCCACGTAAACACCAGTTGCGGTGATGAGATAACTCTGAATTTGAATGTAGAGAACAATATTATTACTTCGATTACGTGGGATGGTCAGGGATGCTCTATTTCACAGGCCAGTGTTTCCATGCTCAGTGATCTTGTTACCGATAAGACTTTAGAAGAAGCCGATGCAATTGTTAAGTCATTCTCTGAATTAATGGCTAGCAAGGGAACTTCTGCTGGGGATCCAGAGATTTTAGAAGATGCAGTTGTATTTGCTGGAGTTTCAAAGTTTCCAGGTCGGGTAAAGTGTGCCCTGCTTGGTTGGATGGCTTTTAAAGATGCTGCAATACAGTCACAGGGAGAGAGCAAATGACAACAACGGTCGATGATGTTACTGAAGCGATGAAAGATGTCGTAGATCCAGAACTTGGAATCAACGTAGTAGACCTAGGTCTCATTTATGACGTTATGGTCGATGAAGCCAATATCGCCATTTTGAATATGACGCTCACTTCGGCAGCGTGCCCGCTTCAAGATGTCATTGAAGACCAAACACGTTCAGCATTGGCTTCAATGACCAGTGATGTGAAGATTAACTGGGTATGGATGCCACCTTGGGGCCCAGACAAAATCTCTGATGATGGAAGAGAACAGCTTCGCGCTCTCGGTTTCACTGTCTGAGCAATAACTCAATAAGGTAGTCACATGTCAATGCATGCGGCTTGGATGACTCATCGTTCTATGACGGCAGATCCATCTGTAAAGGCGCAAAAACTCAAGCCCGGTACGGTCAAACGGATATTTGCTTTTGCCAAGCCTTATCGCTTCAGTATTTGGATCTTCCTGTTTACAGTTGTTATAGACGCAGCCTTAATTGTTGCTACACCTTTACTTTTGCGCCAACTCATCGACAAAGGCGTAATTCCTAAAGATGGTGCTTTGGTCACGCGTTTAGCAATTTTTGTTGGTTTACTAGCAATAGCTGATGCAGCCATGAGCATGTTGGGACGCTACTACTCCTCCCGAATTGGTGAGGGCTTAATTTATGATTTGCGCTCTTTGGTTTTCGCTCACGTTCAAAAACAATCAATTGCATTTTTCACAAGGACTCAAACTGGCGCACTAATATCTCGAATTAATTCAGATGTCATGGGTGCCCAGCAAGCATTCACAGCCACACTCTCTGGGCTCGTTAGCAACGTAGTCAGCTTGGTTTTGGTCGGAGTCACGATGATGATTTTGTCGTGGCAGATAACAATCTTCTCACTTTTGCTCTTGCCGCTATTTCTGATCCCAACTAAGTGGGTGGGACGAAAACTGCAAGAACTCACCCGTGATTCTTTTAATACCAATGCCGAGATGTCGAGCACTATGACGGAACGTTTTAATGTCTCGGGAGCAATGCTTGTGGCTTTGTATGGGCAGCCAGCACGTGAACGAGAATACTTTAGATCTAGAGCACGCAAAGTTGCCGATATTGGAATAAAGATGGCAATGCTTAATCGTCTTTTCTTTATCGCACTCACAAGTGTTGCAGCCATTGCCACAGCATTTGCTTATGGAATTGGCGGTCATTTAGCTATTAGTGGGGGAGTAACGGTTGGAACGTTACTTGCTATTACTGCCCTTCTAGCTCGACTTTATGGACCACTGACCGCACTATCTAATGTGCGCATCGATGTTATGACATCGCTGGTTTCATTTGAACGTGTGTTTGAAGTCTTAGATCTAGAACCAATGGTTAAGAATCGTGAAAATGCAGTCGAGTTGAAGCCAACGCACCCGAAGATCGAGTTTAAAGATGTTAGTTTTTCTTATCCAAGGGCGCAAGAGATTTCACTTGCATCCCTAGAATCTGCAGCAAAGCCTGAGACGATTCAAAGTGGAGAAGTTTTGCGTGGGCTTTCATTCACGGCGGCACCTGGAACATTAACTGCGTTGGTCGGTCCTTCTGGTGCTGGAAAAACAACCATCAGTGCGCTGTTACCTCGCCTCTACGATGTGACAACCGGTTCTATTGAAATTGATGGGCATGACATTCGTGATCTGACTCTTGAATCCTTACGTGGAGCTATCGGCGTTGTTATGCAGGACGCGCATCTTTTCCACGAAACTATTGCTGAGAACCTGCGCTATGCAAAAAGCGATGCCACTGAAGATGAGATGCGAATCGCTTGCGAATCTGCTCAGATATGGAAATTGATTCAATCACTGCCAAATGGTCTAGACACGATGGTGGGAGAGCGTGGTCATCGTTTATCTGGTGGCGAGAAGCAACGCTTAGCTATTGCGCGCTTATTGCTGAAGTCGCCGTCAGTGGTGATTCTTGATGAAGCCACCGCACACCTAGATTCAGAGAATGAGGCTTTAGTTCAAGCTGCATTGCAAAGTGCTTTGAAAGGTCGAACAAGTATCGTCATTGCGCATCGACTCAGCACTGTGCGTGATGCCGACCAGATTCTTGTACTTGAAAAAGGCCAGATTGTTGAACGTGGAAAACATGATGAACTTGTGGCACACGGCGGTTTGTATGCCGATCTGTACAACCGTCAGGATTTAACGGGTGCGGCGAATTAATATTCGGCCGTAAATAACAAGACCTGCAAAGAAAATCCATTGCAACGCATATGCCATATGGGGACCATCGCTCAGCTCTGGCAGTTGGGCCGTGACGGCTGCTGAAGCTTTATCTGAACTATTAAGTAGATCGATGTAGTAGTTCTCAGTATTGAGTTGCGATTGCGCGTCAAGTTTAGAAATCAAACCATTTCCACTTGTTGGTAATGCAAAGAAGGAACCTCGAGGCAGGGAAGAATCTAATCGTAATCTGCCGGTGATTGAGACTTCATCAACTGGTGGGGGAGTAATGGTTGGAGCAATTGTGGCGTTGGCTCCGGCTTTAACCCAACCGCGATCAACCCAGAATTTTTCGTTATTTGAGGTTGTGAACAAGGTTAAAACCTCAAAGCCGTAAACGCCTTCGTTATAGCGATTACGTAAAAGTATTTGCTTTGATGAATCAAACACACCTTGTGTAGTGACCGTCTGCCATTCAGCCGCAAGTGGGGAATTTTTAACAGAATCCAATGTGACTGGATCCAATGCAATATGCGCTTCGATCATTGAATTTCGAGCATGTCTATCAACGCCTCGGTGATATTGCCACTGAGCTGCGACTAAACAAAGTGCGACCAAAGATAGAGCGATAAGTGATTTAAGAAATGAATATTGTTCGCGCTCTTTTGCCATAATTAATCGAGTGTAAGCGGCTTTTCTTGAATAATTTGAGTGTCACGGTTAAATGTTTCGCGGCCCGCATTTGCGATAACAACAGCAAAATACGGCAAGCCTGCAGCTCCAGCTAAAGCAATCCATCGATAAGGACTAGGTAGGACCACAGTAAGAATAAAACATGCGGTTCGAATCATCATCGAAATGAAATAGCGTTTTTGACGGGCTGACTGATCGCGAGTCAAGGCTAAAGGTGCATTGGTAATATCAAATACTTTCTTTTTCTTAGCCATATGCAAAGAGTAGTGCTCGACGCACGGTGGCGCTTCTTTTGAATACCTCTCGGTAACAAGTAAGTTTTGGGTATGAATTCAGTGGCCTTGGTTACAGGCGGAAACCGCGGTATTGGTTTGGCAGTTGCACAATCGCTGGCCGATGCTGGCCACGACGTTGTTGTTACATATCGAAGTGGCATTCCACCTGTTGGATTTAAGTCAGTAATCATGGATGTGACAAGTACTGAAAGTGTGGATGCTGCTTTCAACGAAATTGAGACTAATTGGGGAATTCCAGAAATCATTGTTGCCAATGCTGGCATAACTAAAGATGGACTTGTCATGCGGATGAGTGATGATGATTTCCAATCAGTTATCGACGCCAATCTCACGGGGGCTTTCCGAGTGGCGCGTCGATGCACTAAAGGTTTGTTAAAGTTGAAAAAGGGCAGGCTGATTTTTGTAGGATCAGTTGTTGGTGCAGTCGGTGCCGCTGGTCAAGTTAATTACGCAGCCTCAAAATCTGGTTTAGTTGGAATGGCTCGTTCTTTCGCCCGTGAATTAGGCAGCAGAGGAATCACTGCAAATGTCATTGCTCCAGGATTTGTAGAAACTGATATGACGTCAACTCTAGATGAAAAACGTAGAAATGATATTGCCGGGGAAGTTCCATTGGGTCGTTTTTGTACCGCACAAGAAATTGCTGATGTTGTAACTTTTATAGCATCACCTCAAGCGAGCTATATCACTGGGGCGTTAATTCCAGTTGATGGCGGATTAGGAATGGGTCACTGATATGGGTTTACTTGATGGAAAGAAGATCTTAGTAACAGGAGTTCTCACCGATGGCTCCATCGCTTTTCACATCGCCCGATTGGCGCAAGAACAAGGAGCAGAAGTTTTACTGTCATCTTTTGGTAGAGCACTTTCACTAACCACTCGTATCGCGGGTCGTCTTCCAGCACCAGCCCCAATTATTGAACTTGATGTAACAAATGCTGATGATCTAGCTTCCTTAGAATCTCGAGTTCGTGCACATTTTCCAGACGGACTTGATGGTGTTGTTCATTCAATCGGGTTCGCTCCAACAGCTGCTTTAGGTGGAAATTTTCTCAACACAGAGTGGGAAGATGTAGCAATTGCGATGCATGTATCTGCTTACTCTTTGAAATCACTTACAATGGCAGCACGGCCTTTATTTAATGGCGGTGGCTCTGTTGTTGGACTTGATTTTGATGCAACCGTTGCTTGGCCAAAATACGATTGGATGGGCGTTGCAAAAGCGGCCCTTGAATCAACATCACGGTATCTGGCCCGTGATTTAGGGCCTGAAAATATTCGTGTGAATTTAGTTGCGGCTGGACCTATCCGTACAATTGCAGCGAAATCTATTCCTGGATTTGAAGAGTTTGAAAAAGTATGGAATGAACGCGCGCCACTTGCGTGGGATGTAAATGACCCAGTGCCTGCGGCGCAAGCTGCGATTGCACTTCTTTCAGACTGGTTCCCAAAGACCACGGCCGAAATCATCCATGTCGATGGTGGCGTTCACGCGATGGGTGCCTAAGCGCTCAATTTCGCCTTTTTGCCTCTAGCGGGTAATCTTTGCCCCAGACCAGTGGCCTAATAACCACTGCAAGAGGAGTTACCGCTCCCACCTTCATCGCCACTAGTGCGAGCTGGTTTGTCGGATAAGAGAATTATTTCTCTTTACCCTTGCGGTTTTCTTTTGCAGCGCTGTTAGACCAAAGCGTTTGACGAAACCGAAGGAGCACAAATCACAACTGACCCGCGCATTAATGATCGTATCCGCACACCCGAAATTCGTTTGATCGGTTACACCGGTGAACAAGTAGGAGTTGTAGATATCGATACAGCGTTAAGAATGGCAGATGAAGTAGGTCTCGACTTAGTCGAAATCGCACCCGATGCCGTTCCACCCGTTTGCAAAATCATGGACTTCGGAAAATATAAGTACGAAGTTGCACAGAAAGCTCGGGAAGCGCGACAAAACCAGACCCACATTGTGGTGAAGGAAGTGCGGTTGACACCAAAAATTGAAACTCATGATTACGAAACAAAGCGTAATCAAGTAGAGAAATTTCTTAAGGGTGGCGACAAGGTGAAAGTTACGATGAAGTTCCGCGGGCGCGAACAAACGCGACCTGAGATGGGCTACAAGTTATTGCAGCGTCTTGCAGAAGATGTCGCAGAGTTTGCTTTTGTCGAGTTCGCCCCTAAACAAGAGGGACGAAATATGACAATGGTGTTAGGTCCAACTAAGAAGAAGACAGAAGCAGTAGCTGAAGCAAAAGCAGCGCGTAAGGCAAAGGCCGATGCCGCAGCAGAGACCACGGATGGAGCGTAAGAAATGCCAAAGATGAAAACACACAGTGGTGCGAAGAAGACTTTCCGCATCACAGGTACTGGAAAGGTTATGCACGAGCGTGCTGGCAAGCGCCACTTACTCGAGCACAAATCTTCACGAGTCACCCGCCGTCTCTCAACTGAGAAGTCTGCAAAGCCAACCGTAACTATGACAGCCAAGCGCATGCTTGGCTTGAAGTAAGGAACGTGAATTAAATGAGAGTAAAACGCGGAGTTCACGCAGCTAAGAAGCGTCGCACAACTTTAGAACGTGCCAGCGGATATCGCGGACAACGTTCCCGTCTTTTCACAAAGGCGAAGGAACAAGTTACGCACTCAATGGTTTATGCATTCAACGACCGCAAGGACAAGAAAGGCGATTTCCGTCGTCTATGGATTCAGCGTATTAACGCAGGATGCCGCGAACATGGTCTTACGTATAACCGTTTTATCCAGGGCCTTAAGGCTGCTGGAGTTGAAGTAGATCGTCGCGTTCTTTCAGAGCTTGCAACAAATGATCCAGCAACATTTAAGACACTTGTTGATGTAGCTCGCAAGAGCCTTGTATCCGCATAATAGATTCCAATGATTGAGAGCCTTAACTCGCCACATATTGCGCGGGTTAAGGCTCTTATTGGTTCTCGGGGTACAAAAGAGCGAAAAAATTCAGGTCACTTTGTTGCAGAAGGAATGCAATGCGTGCGAGAAGCAATAGTTTCTAGTACGGGTCCTGGCATTGAGACGTTGTATGTAACGTCAACTGGGCGACAAAAAGTAGAACAAATTTCTGATTTAATCGCATTCAATGTAGTAGATGTAAGCGATGAGGTCATGAAGGCCATGTCAGAAACAATCACACCGCAAGGAATTCTGGCTGTGTGTTCTATCCCTACAAATTCTTTAGATTCAGTGACCTTAAATGGCACACGTAAATTTATTTATCTTTCTGAAATTCAAGATCCGGGCAATGCTGGGACAATCATCCGCTCGGCAGATGCCTTCGGAATAGATGCCGTTATTACATCGCCAGGAAGTGTTGATATTTATTCACCTAAAGTTGTGCGAAGCACCGCTGGTTCGCTCTGGCACACACCGGTATTTGAAAGCATTGAATTAGATACAGTTCTAGCCCTCGGTGTTCAAGCTTTTACTTTGGCAGCAGAGGGATCGAAACCATTAAAAGAGCTAAAGATCACTCACGATTGTGTGGCAATTTTCGGTAATGAGGCCAGAGGCTTAGCAACAGCCCAAGCCACATCCTCTATCGAACAAGTCAAAATATCGATGCCTGGTAATGCCGAAAGCCTGAATCTTTCCGCGGCGGCAACCATTGTTATGTATCACTTAGCAAATATCCCATCTTCCTAAACTCTCACAGGATAGAGTTCGTTCTATGCGCCAAGAAGATGTCTCACAATGGGTTAAAGATGCCCACATAGCTTTTAGCGCTGCGAATGATATGGATTCATTGAAAACGGCACGCTTAGCCCATGCTGGAGATAAGGCACCGATTTCTCTTGCATCAAGAACTCTTGGCTCTCTATCACCAGAAGAGAAGGCTAGCTTTGGCAAAATCATTGGCGATGGCAAAGCTGCAATTGCCCTGGCGTTAGCGCAAGCCACCCAAAAGTTAGAGGCAGAGCGCGATAAGAAAGTTTTATTGGAAGAAGTTGTAGATATTACTTTGCCGGTTAACCGCAGACATCGCGGGGGATTGCATCCAATTTCAATTATCAAAAATGAAGTCTCTGATTTCTTCATCGAACAAGGTTACGCAGTAGCAGAGGGACCAGAACTCGAATCTGGTTGGTTGAATTTTGATGCGCTCAACATCCCTGCAGATCATCCAGCTCGGACAATGCAAGACACATTCTTCGTCGAGCCAGTTGAATCTGGAATGGTGCTTCGCACGCACACGTCACCAGTTCAGATCCGCACTATGTTGACTCAAACACCACCTATTTATGTCATCTGCCCAGGTCGAACTTTTAGAGCCGATGAACTCGATGCCACACACAGTCCGGTGTTTCATCAAGTAGAAGGATTAGTGGTTGATAAAGGCATCACGATGGCTCATCTGAAAGGAACGCTGGATAACTTCGCCCGACATATGTTTGGGCCAGATGTAACGACCCGACTACGTCCTTCCTTTTTTCCATTCACCGAGCCAAGTGCTGAGGTAGATATTTTCTTTAATAATCGCTGGATTGAATGGGGCGGTTGTGGAATGGTCAATCCAAAGGTGTTGCAGACATGTGGCATAGATACCGATGTATATAGCGGCTTTGCTTTTGGAATGGGATTAGAACGAACTTTGATGGTTCGTCATGGAATTACCGATATGCACGACATCGTCGAAGGCGACTTACGTTTCACTCGTCAATTTGGGGTAGGGCTCTAATGCGCGCGCCGTTATCGTGGATAAAAGAGTTTGTAGATATCCCTAACTCGGTAACTGCCGATCAAGTATCTGATGGTTTGATTCGTGTTGGTTTTGAGGTAGAAGAAATCATCTACCAAGGCTCTGATTTAACAGGTCCACTTAAGTTTGCAAAAGTTCTTTCCATTGAAGAGTTGACCGAGCACAAGAAGCCAATTCGTTATGTTGGCCTTGATTGTGGTGAAAAAGAAACACGCTATGTAATTTGCGGTGCTACTAATTTCGCAGTGGGAGACATGATTGTGGCAGCTCTTCCAGGTGCGGTTCTGCCAGGTAATTTCGCAATCGGTGCCCGTGAAACCTATGGCAAAACTTCTAATGGAATGATTTGTTCGGCGCGTGAACTGGGTATTAGTGATGAACATGCAGGCATCATGGTTTTCTCAGAATCAGATGCAAAAATAGGCGCAGATGCTATCGAAGGCTTACAGATCAATGATGTGATATTTGATGTCGCTGTTAACCCAGATCGCGGTTATGCACTGAGCATTCGAGGCATAGCGCGCGAGGTGGCGGGTTCACTTGACCTCACATACACAGATCCCGTTGATTCGCTACGTTCTTTAAAATTTGAAGAAACCGGAAAAGGTGTTACTGCAAAGATTGAAGATACGTCAGCGGCCTCAGTTTTCTATCTGCGCACAATGTCTCAATTTGATCCAAAAGCCACAACACCACTCTGGATGCGCAGGCGCATTGAAAAGATGGGTATGCGCTCTATTTCATTAGTAGTAGATGTAACAAACTATGTGATGTTAGAACTAGGCCAACCTTTGCACGCATTTGATAAATCCAAAATCAAAGGTGGACTTACTATTAAGCGTGCCGGCAAAGCACAGAAATTTGTCACTCTCGATGGGCAAGAACGATCATTAGATGCAGATGATTTGATGGTCTGGGATGATGATCAACCATTAGCTCTCGCAGGAACTATGGGTGGACTTTCATCAGAGATCACACAATCGACTACAGATATTGCACTAGAAGCAGTTCGTTTTGATCCAGTATCTATTGCTAAAAACTCACGTCGACACAAGATTTCATCTGAAGCATCACGGCGTCTCGAGCGAAGCGTTGATCCATCGTTAGCCGAATTCGCATCCGCACGATTTGTTCAGCTTTTAACCGCCAATAGTTCTGCAGTGCATGTGGCAACAGTGGTTGCGGGTGAGCCGCTTTATCCACCGGTTGTGAAAATTGATCCAACGTATATTTCTAAGATTCTGGGCTTTGAAGTTGCCAACGCTGACGTCGCACGCATCCTTCGCCAAGTTGGCTGTGACGTGGATGAAAAGACATGGGCAATTGATCCACCGTCATGGCGCGCAGATCTACTAGGAGTAGCCGACTTCACTGAAGAAGTCGCGCGCATGATTGGTTACGACAAGATTCCATCAATTTTACCGCCTCGTCCCCTGCATGCATCATTAACTCCAACCCAAAAGCGACGCAGAGCAGTAGCTACGATGTTAGCTAGCCGCGGACTAGCCGAAGTGCAAACGTTCCCATTCACCAACCAAGAAACCATCGACGCTATGGGCTTTGTTGATGAGCGCGCTGCTACATATGCGATTGCAAATCCGATGTCAGAAGAGTTCCCTTTAATGCGAGTCCATTTAGTACCAGGATTAATTGAAGTTGCTCAACGAAATATCAGCCGTGGAGCAAAGGATTTTGCAATCTTTGAAATGGGATCAATTTTCCGTAGTTCACAGAAATTGACTCCGGCAGTATCTCCAGAATTGAGTATGCGCCCAAGTCAAAGGATTATCGATGAAATTTTTGCATCGGTACCACCACAGGCTTACCACGTTGCTGGTTTATTGGTAGGTAAAGTTGAGAATGAAAACTGGCAAGGCAAAGCACGTGCGTATACATGGCACGATGCAATTGAATATGCCCAAGACATTCTCGCACTTTGCAATCTTGAGTGGAATGTCAAGCGTTCTGACTTTGCACCATGGCATCCGGGACGTTGCGCTGAATTAATTGTGGATGGTAAAGCCGTGGCACATGCTGGCGAACTTCATCCAAGAGTCATTGCTAAATATGGATTACCTGAGCGCAGTGTTGCTTTTGCTGTTGGGTTAAGTACTTTGCCCGATTCATCTTTAGTGCACCCAACTCGTGTGGGAACAATGCCGGCGGCTCTGCAAGATGTTGCACTGATTGTTGATGAGAAAGTTACTGCATCGCAGGTTCAAGCAGCATTAACCGAAGGCGCTGGAGATTTACTTGAATCAATTTCCCTTTTTGATCGTTATGACAAAATTGGTGAAGGAAAAATCTCCCTAGCTTTCACCCTCGTGTTTAGAGCACCCGATCGCACCCTCACTGGCGATGAGGTGTCAGCCATGCGCGAAGCGGCTACGGCAGTGGCGGCTAAGAAGTGCGGAGCAGTAGTCCGTACCGCATAAATATGCAGGTGTTTGCATAAATATCGATTCAGTTATACCCTTGGATCATGAAAACAGCGGTCATCGGTGCAAGTGGTTATGCCGGGGGAGAACTCCTTCGTTTGCTAGCAGTCCACCCCCAGTTTCAAGTCAGTGCAATTAGTGCACATTCAAATGCGGGCGAACTAGTTACTTCTGTGCACCCACATTTGACAACTCATAACGGTGAGAAGTTTCAGGCTATCTCTGAGATTGATTTTTCAGATATCGAACTAGTTTTTATTGCTTTGCCCCACGGTGAATCAGCATCACTGATTGCCAAGATCCCATCACATGTGAAGATTGTAGATCTTGGTGCGGATTACCGATTAGAAGATGCTGCTCAGTGGGAAAAATATTATGGTGGAGCTCATGCTGGTGCATGGGTTTACGGTTTACCGGAACTGAGCCAAGGACAACGTGATGCAATCTCCAAAGAGAGCAGAGTGGCTAATCCTGGGTGTTATGCAACTGCAATTTCTTTAGGAATAGTGCCAGCTGTGCAATATGTAGATGTGAGCGATGTTGTTGTGGTTGCAGCATCCGGCACAACTGGTGCCGGCAGAAGTGCCAAAATTAATTTAATAGCTAGCGAAGTGATGGGTTCATTAACTTCCTACAAATTCGCAGGCGTTCATCAGCACACTCCAGAGATAGAACAAGCCGTGTCTGCAATTGCACAAAAGCCAGTGAGAATATCTTTCACACCGATTTTAGCTCCCATGCCCAGAGGAATCCTTGCGACCATAACCGCTAAATTGCTCAAACCAATGAGTTCAAAAGATGCCCATGATCTCTTTTCTGAGCATTATGCAGGGGAGTACTTCGTAGATGTATTACCTCTTGGACAAATGCCTAAGACTGGTTCTGTGACAGGTTCTAACAAAGTTCACATTCAGGTTGCCGTTGATGAACATACTCAACGTTTGGTAATTAGTGTCGCCCTGGATAACTTAGGAAAAGGTGCAGCCAGCCAAGCAATCCAAAACGCCAACATCATTACCGGCTTACATGAAGGTTCCGGTTTATCTACTGATGGTTTAGGCGCATGAAATTACCCCAAGGCTTTGTAGGAGCGGCCACCGCGGCAGGTTTAAAAAGCTCGGGCGCCCTTGATTTAACCATCATTGAAAATAAAGGTCCATCATTTTTTGGTACAGCGGTGTTCACTTCTAACAAAGTTGTTGCTGCACCAGTTATTTGGAGCAAGCAAGTAGTTAAAGATCAGATTGTTAGGGCAGTAGTACTTAATTCAGGTGGGGCAAATGCCTGCACAGGGCCTCAAGGTTTTGCTGACACTCATGCAACTGCCGAGTTAGTTGGTGAGTTACTAGAAGTTTCATCGGGTGAAGTAGTTGTCTGCTCAACAGGGCTCATTGGCGAGCTACTTCCGATGGCAAAGATTGAGAGTGGAATTCGATCTATAGCCACTGAGCTAAAAGTGGAATCACTGCAAGAGTGTGCCCAAGCAA
>CANFUR010000020.1 GCA_947450175.1 Actinomycetota bacterium
CTGGTCCAGGAACAAATGGTTCACAGTTCTTTATTACTGTTGCACCAACAACTTGGCTTAACCGCAAACATTCAATCTTTGGTGAAGTTAAGGATTCTGCTAGCCAGGCAGTAGTTGATGCCATCGCTAAAGTAAAAACTGGTGCGCAAGATAAGCCAGCGACACCAATAACAATCAACAGCGTTACCGTTGCTTAAGCGTTCTGCAACTTATTCTTTAATCGCATTAATCTGCGGTGCATATCTTGTTGGAATGGTTTACCCACATTTCCGCGATTTAACATATCTACCTAGCTTCCAAGCTTTACAAATAAACCATCAGTGGTATCGACTATTAACCGTGGCACTAGTCCACGGGGGATTAATGCATCTTGGTTTTAATATGTATGCACTCATGGTTTTAGGTAATCCACTTGAAGCTGCTTTTGGGAAAAATAAAGTTCTAATAATATTTTTTGTTTCTCTATTAACTGGTTCGCTAACTTCTGCGTACTTCGCTCCCATTTATGGCCAATCAGTTGGCGCATCAGGTGCGATTTTTGGTTTATTTGGCGCGCTTGCAATCGTTGGAAAAAGAATTGGCGCAGACACACGTTCGATCTTTGTAATTATCGTCATCAACTTCGTTATTGGTTTTGCTCTAGGGGGAGTTGATTGGAAAGCTCACCTCGGTGGGTTAATTGGCGGATTAATAAGCGCCCAATTAATTCTCAATAAGAGATAAAAAGTTATCCACAACCTTTACCCACAATGTGGATTGAATTACACGCTTGTAATTAGGAAAGTATTTAGCGCCAGCGGGTTGCGAGTGAAAAGCCCACACCAATAAAGCCAAATCCAATAACCATGTTCCAAGCACCAATACCTGGGATTGGATAGGCAGTCTGTGTGACATAGAAGGTCACGATCCAGAAAAGTCCGATTAAGAAACCTGCAACCATCGTTGGGGCCAGCCATTTTGGGCTCTCTAAGGGCGCATGAGGAGTTTCAACGACAACTTCCTGTTTGTGAGCGCGCGCATCAGCGACTTTCTTACGGAGTTTTGATTTAGGCATACGCGAAAGATACACCATGAGCCAGAATGCTCCTATGGCCACCAGAATCCTTGTCGTCGATAACTATGACTCCTTCGTCTTTAACTTGGTGCAATATCTACAGCAGCTTGGCGCGGAGTGCACCGTTGTTCGAAACGACGCCGTGGAAGCCTCAGAAGCGGCTAACTATGACGGTGTACTTATTTCTCCAGGCCCCGGAATTCCAGAAAAAGCTGGCGTGAGTGTTGCAATGATTAAATTTTGTGCAGAGAAAAAAATTCCACTCTTTGGTGTGTGCCTAGGTCATCAAGCAATTGGTGTTGCATTTGGCGCGACGGTTTCACGTGCCCCCGAACTTCTTCATGGAAAAACTTCAGAAGTCCACCATCAACAACAAGGTGTGCTGCAAGATCTTCCCTCACCATTTACCGCAACGCGTTATCACTCATTGTGCGTAGAACACGACACAGTCGGTGCAGATTTAGAAATTACTGGTTCAACAGAATCAGGAATTGTTATGTCAATGCGCCATCGCACATTACCTATCGAAGGCGTTCAATTTCATCCAGAGTCAGTGCTGACAGAACACGGACATCAAATGTTGGCAAACTGGTTAACAGTATGTGGTGATGAGAATGCAAAAGCTAAAGCCGTTGGTTTATCACCAGTTATTGGTATGCGTGCTTAAGGCGTTTTATTAATTGTAATTGTTACTGATTTACCAATAGTTTGAGTTGTGCCAGCATCTGGCGCTTGGCGAATAACAATTCCAACCGGTTGGCTTGCGTCGTAGGCATCTATTTCATTTACAAGGAAACCAGCTTGAACCAAAATAGTTTTTGCCTGAATCGCATCAACACCAATTAATAATGGAACTGCAACCTCACCACTTGCAATCTGCAGAACTACACCACTACCCGCAATAATTGTTGAGCCCGGATCCGGCGTCACCTTTAATACAGTTCCTAGGGCTTCATCAGAAGGCAACGCTTCAGTTCGAGAAACAAGTAGGCCAACGGCTGTTAGCGCAGCACGTGCATCTATTAATGACATACCCACCAAATCAACAGGAATTACAGCATCACCCGGACCGTCAGAAATTGTTAGCACAACGCCAGATCCTTTTTGCGCGCGCGTTGTAGCAAGTGGAATTTGGCTAGCAACACGATCTAACGGAATTCGTGCATCGTGGGCACGTTGCACAGTAACTACATAATCCTTTAAAAGTGCTTGTGCATCCGCTTGGGTTAAACCAACAACATTGGGGATTTGAGGCATGTTATTTGAATTCCCCGCAGGTCGCGTAACAAGAAGCCCTGTAGCAATAAGACTAATCGCAACCACAGAACTTAAAGCAGTGAGTAAAACTTTACGACGAGAAATCTTAACTTTTGGAATAGTTGTTGTAAGTGCCTGGCCCGTACCAATTTTAACTAAATCATCAAACATTAATCCAGCAGATTGATAACGATCCTCTGGTCTTTTGGCCAATGCAACTGCAAGAAGTACATCAACACCTTCAGGAAGATCAGGTTGAATTTTACTTGGAGCTACAAGAACACCTGATACATGTTGGTATGCAATAGAAACCGGGGTATCTCCAGTAAATGGCGGTTTGCCAGTTAATACTTCATATAACAAACAGCCCGTAGAGTAAATATCACTTCGCAGATCTGCAACTTCACCCAAAGCTTGTTCAGGAGATAAATATTGCGCAGTACCAACGATGTTCCACGTGCTTGTTAATGTTGCACCAAGATCGGCTAAGGCGCGAGCGATTCCAAAATCCATCACCTTTACATCGCCATGATTTGTAATCATGATGTTTGCAGGTTTGATATCACGGTGCACGATTCCGCGCTCATGTGAATATTCCAGCGCAGCCAAAATACCCTCGCCGATTTCTAATGCGCGCTTGAGAGGTACACGTTTACCTTTATGAATTAAATCGCGCAAAGTTTGGCCAGATACAAGCTCCATAACTATGTAGGGTGCTGGTTCTTCGCCAGAATCATAAACAGCAACAATGCCTGGGTGATTTAAACCAGCAGCAGCAAAAGCTTCTTTTCTAAAACGGGCGACAAAAGAAGGATCACGGGCTAAGTCGCTGCGCAAAACTTTTACCGCAACTTGGCGAGCAAGTCGCGTATCTTCGGCAACATAAACATCTGCCATGCCACCAGTACCAATCATTTCGCCAAGTTTGTAGCGACCACCAAAGAGCGAGTTAATCATTGCGCCGCTCCTAAAACCTGTTGCGTTGTAATTTCATCATCAGTTATGTCGGCAATAATTACAGTGACATTGTCCGGTGCGCCATTGATATATGTGGCATCAACGAGGGCTTTAACCGCCTCATCTCTATCTGATTTCTTCATCAAAGATTTAATCTCTTTAGTTGTTAAAACACTCGATAAACCATCACTACAAAGTAAAAAGCGATCTTTTTCTTTCACTTCATATATCTGCAGAACCGGAACAACAGTGCCTTGACCCATAAGTGCTTGCGTTAAGACAGAGCGTTGTGGATGATCGGCAACATCAGATTGAGATATCGCTCCTTGATCTAGAAGCTCCTGAATAACTGTGTGGTCATTGCTTAACTGCTCTAAATTATTGGCACGAAGTCGATAACATCGTGAGTCACCAACATGCAATAAAGCAACATTGTTTCCAATAACTAACAAAGAGGTAAGCGTTGTACCCATTCCACGAACTTCAATTAACTCCTCGGCATACTCACCAATTTCAGAATCAATTGTAAAAAGAGAGTTAAGTAATAAATCTTCAATAGAATCTGAATCGATTTCAGAATTGGTTAATAAAGGTGCTAACTTTTGTAAAGTTTGAATTGCAATTCGTGATGCAACTTCACCACCTGCATGACCACCCATTCCATCTGCAACAGCAATCAGGCGGCCAGAAATAAGTGCGGAATCTTCATTACCGCTGCGATGTAAACCGTCGACTGAGCGCGCACTGCTGTGGAAATAAATTGCGCTCATAGGCATAAGCCTAACCCCTGTTAATCTTTAATCATGAAAATATATGCCCACCGCGGAGCTTCCATAGATTTCCCAGAGATGACAATGGATGCCTATAAAGCCGCAGTCGATCAGGGCGCCGATGGCATGGAGTGCGATGTACGCCTAACCAAAGATAACCAGATGCTTTTGTGGCACGACGCAGATATGAAGCGCACCGCAGGATATGCCGGCCGTATTGCCGAGATGACATATCCAGAAATCAAACAGCATTATCCGCAAGCAACTTTGTTAGAAGAATTATTAGAACTTGCCCGCGATAATAAAAAAGAGTTAGCAATTGAAACAAAGCATCCAGTACCACAAGGCAGTCTGGTCGAAAAGAAAGTTCTCGAACTTTTAGATGAAGAAGAATTAGAGACAGCTGTAGTGCTCATGTCATTTTCTTGGCTTGCGATTGAAAACATTCGAAAAATCAATCCACAACAAAAAACTGTGGCACTTTTGGAAGATAGGTTTAATTACATGATGCAACGATTTACATCGGCGCCAATTCTTGGGCCAAGTGTCGAATACCTACGCTCAAATCCAGAAATGACCCATCAAAGCAAGCCTTTATATGTCTGGACCGTTGATGATGGCGACGATATGCGCTTTTGCTTAGAAAACGGTGTTGAGGTGCTCATTACAAATAACCCGTCATATGCACGTAAGGTGCTCGGGTATCATTAGTCAGTGAGCACATATGCGTATTTAGGTCCAAAAGGAACATTCACCGAAGCTGCTCTAAAAAAGATTACTTCGTCCAATGATTCACTGATTCCATACGCTAACGTGACTGCGGCCTTAGATGCTGTCCGTGTAGGAAAAGCACATTTCGCATTAGTACCAATTGAAAACTCAGTTGAGGGTGTTGTTGCTCGCACCCTTGATGAGTTAGCGACAGGATCCCCACTTTCTATCGTTGGCGAAGTTACATTGCCAATTTCATTTGCATTAATGGCGAAACGCGACACTATAGAAATCCGCCGCATTGCAACGCATCCACATGCCGAAGCACAATGCCGTGCATATATTGCAAAGAATTATCCTGATGCCGAACTCATCGCAACAGCATCAACTGCAGCAGCAGCTGAAGCAATTGGTCGTGGTGAATTTGATGCAGCTATAGCGGCACCCGTTGCTGCAGCTCATTACGGTCTATCGGTTATCGCAGATAACATCGGCGATATTGTTGGGGCAATCACACGCTTTGTTTTAGTTTCAAAACCTGCAACTCCACCTAAGGCAACAGGTTTTGACCGCACATCATTGGCTGTCTTTATTGGCATGGATCACGCAGGCGCCTTGCTTGATATCTTGACTGAGTTTGCAAAGCGCGACGTGAACTTAACTTTTATCCAGTCACGTCCAACTGGTCTAGAACTTGGCCATTACCATTTCATTATTGACGCCGAGGGCCACGTAAATGATGCTCCAGTTAAGGAGACAGTCGAAGCGTTGCGAGCTATCTGTGAAGATATTCGCTTCCTTGGTTCATACCCACGAGAAAAGGCTGGCAAATGATTGACCTTAAATTTATCCGCGAGAACCCGGATGTAGTTAAGTCATCTCAAAAAGGCCGTGGTGAAGATGAATCCATTGTGGATCAAGTTATAGCCTCAGATGAAATTCGCCGTGATGCAATTGAAATGTTTGAAAAACTTCGCGCGCAACAAAACACTTTATCTAAATCAGTTGGCGGGGCAACAGGTGAAGAAAAAGCTGCATTGCTTGAAAACGCAAAAGCTTTAGCAAACAGTGTAAAAGAAGCAGATACAAAGCGCGCAGAAGCCGAAGATCACACTAAGCAACTTGTTATGAAGCTTTCAAATATTCTAGATCCAGCTGCACCAATTGGCGGAGAAGCAGATTTCGTTGTTCTAGAACATATTGGAACTCCACGCGAATTTGATTTTGAACCAAAAGATCACGTTGAGCTAGGAAAACTACTGGGGGCAATTGATACTGAACGTGGTGCAAAAGTTGCTGGCTCTCGTTCTTATTATTTAACTGGGTCTGGGGCGCTTTTAGAGTTTGCACTCGTCAACTATGCAATTTCAATGGCGGTAAAGGCTGGATTTGTTCCAGTTATTCCACCAGTGCTTGTTAACCCAGCTGCAATGGAAGGCACAGGATTTCTAGGACAAGCAGCTGAAAATGTTTATCGTATTGAAAAAGATGATGTCTATTTAGTAGGAACCTCTGAAGTTCCATTAGCGGCTATGCATATGGATGAAGTTTTATCTGGAGACAAACTTCCTATGCGTTACGCCGGATACTCTTCATGTTTTAGGCGCGAAGCTGGAAGCTATGGCAAAGACACGCGTGGAATTATTCGAGTCCATCAATTTGATAAAGTCGAAATGTTTTCTTTCTGTCATCCAGACCAGGCTAAGGAAGAGCACGCTCGTATTTTGCAGTGGGAAAAAGATTTCCTTGATGCAATGGAAATCCCTTACCGTGTTATTGATGTGGCATCAGGTGATCTAGGATCAAGCGCCAACCGCAAATTTGATTGCGAAGCATGGATTCCTACACAAAATGCTTATCGTGAAGTTACAAGTACATCCAACTGCACAGAGTTTCAAGCACGCCGCTTAAACATCCGCTACAAAGATGGTGAAGGAACAAAGGCAGTTGCCACACTTAATGGAACGTTAGTAGCGATTCCCCGCATGATTGTTGCGATTTTAGAGAATCACCAAAATTCCGATGGAACAGTTAATGTTCCAAAAGCTCTTCAACCATTTCTAGGTAAGAATCGATTTGAGTTGGTGTGAGTAAACGCCCTAAATTAATTGCTACAGATTTAGATGGAACTATCGTTCAGCACGACGGAACAATCACTCAACGCACAATTGAGGCCTTTACTAAAGCCAAAGATATGGGCATACATATCTATTTTGTTACTGGACGACCACCACGTTGGATGAATGAAATTCGTGATGCATTTGGTTTTGGTGGTGCAATTTGTGGCAATGGAGCAATGCTTTATGACTTACAAAACAACACGGTAACCGAAGAGTGGATGATTTCAATGTCAGAGCAAATCGAAGTTGCTCACAGAATGCGCGCAGCAATACCAACTATCTCTTTTGCTATTGAAACACATAGTTATTACCACCGTGAAAAATCTTATATTCCGCGCTGGGATGTTGGATTAGATAATGTTGGTGTAGATCGCATCGAAGACGTGGCAAAAGGGCCAGTCTTTAAAATGTTAGCCCGTTGCAGTGGTGGCGAACTAACTTCTGATCAAATGCTAGAAGTTGCATTACGAGAACTTGATGGTTTAGTCACTGTTACACATTCAAATGCCAACGAATCCTTACTTGAGATTTCAGCGTTAGGAATTTCAAAAGGAACAACACTTGCAAAAGTGGCAGCACGCCTTGGAATTGATGCAGCCGATTGTGTTTCATTTGGTGATAATCCAAATGACTTTCCGATGCTTGCATGGTGCGGCAGATCTTTTGCGATGGCCGATGGACATCCTGATGGCATTAAATATGCAAAGGATGTAGCGCCTTCACACCATAGCGATGGTGTCGCAACGGTTATCGAGAAGTTGTTAGAGCTTCCCGCTTAATTTTCCGCCGATTTTCGACTAGAGCGATATTCAGGTAATCTCTCCCACGGAGGGCTCGCATAGCGGCCGAGTGCACCGGTCTTGAAAACCGGCAAACGAAAGTTTCGTGGGTTCAAATCCCACGCCCTCCGCCATTTTTTCTTAGCCTCTGTGGTTGAGTTCATAGCCCTAAAGGGCCTATGCGGCTAGCCGATTTTAAATCGCAAGAGGAGACTTACCCCTAGTTATTTCCGATTGCGCCAGGGGAGTTATTCATGTCAGGTGTTTTTTCACCAACGCGAGCAAAAATTAAAGAGCGCACCCTACGCACAGATAAATGGTGGCTACAACCACTTATTACTTTTGGAGTCCTCTTCTCATTCATTATCTATGCAACTTTTCGCGCATTTGAAAACGCCAATTATTTTGTAGAACCCCTCATTTCACCTTTTTATTCACCATGTCTTTCCCAAGCGTGCGTTGCAGGATCAACAATTGCTGGCTTCACACCTGTGAGTGCACATGTACTTAACTTCGCACTTTCACCAGCCCTAATTATTTTGATCTTTCCACTAGGTTTTCGTATGACGTGTTATTACTACCGCAAGGCCTACTACCGAGCATTTTGGTTATCACCACCAGCATGCGCAGTTGCAGAACCCCATGAGAAATACACAGGCGAAACTCGTGCACCATTAATTTTCCAAAATGCACACCGCTGGTTTTTCTATGCAGGATTAGTCTTTAACGTTTTCTTAACTTATGACGCAATCATTTCTTTCAAAAATGATCAAGGGCAGTGGGGCCATATGAGCGTTGGTTCACTAGTTCTACTGATTAGCTCATCACTATTGTGGTTTTACTCATTGTCATGTCACACATGCCGTCACACAGTTGGTGGACGCTTGAAGCATTTCTCAAAGCACCCAGTTCGTTACAAGCTTTGGACTTGGGTTTCAATTCTCAATCACAAGCATCAACAGTTTGCTTGGTACTCACTTGCCGCAGTTGCATTTGCTGACATTTATGTCCGCGAAGTCGCAACTGGCGCCTGGACAAACTTCTACTTCTTCTAAGGGGGATCGACTATGACTATCGAACGCCATAATTACGATGTCCTTATTATTGGAGCAGGTGGTGCTGGTTTGCGCGCCGCTGTTGAAGCACGTGAAGCAGGATTGCGCGTAGCAATCATCTGTAAATCATTATTTGGTAAGGCCCACACAGTAATGGCCGAAGGTGGCGCAGCTGCATCAATGGGTAACGTCAACGACAATGACAACTGGATGGTGCATTTTCGCGACACTATGCGCGGCGGAAAATTCCTTAGTCACTTTCGTATGGCCGAACTCCATGCAAAAGAGGCACCAGATCGCATTTGGGAGCTTGAAACATGGGGAGCTCTCTTTGATCGCACCAAAGAAGGAAAGATTTCACAACGAAACTTTGGTGGACATGAATATCCCCGCCTTGCACACGTTGGTGATCGAACAGGTCTAGAACTTATTCGGACAATGCAGCAAAAGATTGTTGCGTTACAGCAAAAAGATGGTCGCGAAACGGGCGATATGGAAAGTGGAATTAAAGTTTTTGCCGAATTAACAGTTACTGACATTCTTAAAGAAAACGGAAAGATATCTGGTGCTTACGGGTACTGGCGCGAAAGCGGCGCAGAAGTTTTATTTGAAGCACCTGCAGTTGTAATTGCAACTGGTGGTGTTGGAAAAACTTTCAAGATCACATCTAATTCATGGGAAGGTACTGGCGATGGACATGCACTTGCCCTAAAAGCCGGTGCTAATTTGGTTGACATGGAGTTCTTACAGTTCCACCCAACTGGAATGGTCTGGCCTCCGTCAGTTCGCGGAATATTAGTAACTGAATCTGTCCGTGGTGAAGGTGGAGTTCTTACAAACAATCTTGGTGAGCGATTTATGTTCAAGTACATTCCAGATGTATTTAAAGATAAATATGCTGATAACGAAGCAGAAGCAGATCGTTGGTATGAAGATCAAGATAACAACCGCCGCCCACCTGAGCTTTTGCCACGCGATGAAGTTGCGCGCGCGATTAACACCGAAGTTAAATCAGGTCGTGGCACCGAGCACGGTGGAGTTTTCCTAGATGTTTCAAAGCGCATACCTGCAGAAACTATTAAGAAGCGTCTTCCATCAATGTGGCACCAGTTCTACGAATTAGCTGGTGTAGATATAACTAAGGAAGCAATGGAAGTAGGCCCAACCTGCCACTACGTCATGGGCGGAGTTGAAGTTGATCCAGATACTGCAGCAGCAGTGGGAGTTCCAGGATTATTTGCCGCCGGCGAAGTTGCTGGTGGAATGCACGGTTCAAATCGTTTAGGTGGAAACTCACTGACAGATCTATTGGTATTTGGTCGTCGTGCAGGTGCTGCTGCAGCGGTTTATGTAAAGAGCAATGGCAAGAATCCTGTAAGTGAAGGGGCAGTTGCAGCTGCAGCGGCCAAGATTCAAGCGCCATTTGATCGTGAAGGCGGAGAAAACTCTTACTCCTTACATGCAGAATTGCAGGAAATTACACACAACCTTGTTGGAATTATTCGCACAGGAACTGAACTAAAAGAGGCAATTGAAAAGATTGCAGAGATTAGAAAGCGCAGTGCAAATGTTTCTGTAAGTGGTGGTCGAAAGTTCAACCCTGGTTTCCATTTAGCATTTGATCTAGACAATATGTTGTTAGTTGCTGAAGCAACTGCAAAATCAGCAATCAATCGTGAAGAATCCCGCGGTGGTCACACTCGCGATGACTTCCCAGTTATGAATGATAAGTGGCGCCAAATTAATAATATTTCCTCATTTGATGGCAATAAAGTAAACATTCGCGAGCAAGCTCTACCGGCGATGCCAAAGGCACTCTTTGACCTTTTTGATATTCACGAGTTGGAGAAATACATGACACCGGAAGAAATTGCGAAAGGCGGTTCCAACTAATGGCGCGCAATATTAAACTTCGCATTTGGCGTGGAGATTCAACTGATGGTGGACTTAAAGATGTAGTCGTAGAAGCAAATGAAGGTGAAGTTGTTCTTGATGTAATTCACCGCGTACAAGCAACACAGATGGGCGACTTAGCTGTTCGCTGGAACTGTAAAGCTGGCAAGTGTGGATCCTGTTCTATGGAAATCAACGGAAAACCTCGTCTTGCATGTATGACTCAGGTTGCTTCATTTGGTGAAGAAGAAACAATCACAGTTACACCTCTTCGCGCATTCCCAATCATTAAAGATTTAGTTACAGATGTTTCTTTTAACTATAAAAAAGCGATGGAAATACCTGCTTATGAGCACCCTAAAGAGTTAGCTCCAGGTCAGGCACGTATGGAGCAAATCGATGTCGAGCGAAGTCAAGAGTTCCGCAAGTGCATCGAGTGCTTCCTTTGCCAAGATGTATGTCACGTTGTTCGTGATCACGAAGAGAATAAGAAATCTTTTGCCGGTCCCCGCTTCTTCATCCGTATTGCAGAGCTAGATATGCACCCATTGGATATGTTGAAGAACCGCAAAAAGACGGCTCAAGAAGAACACGGCCTTGGAATGTGTAACATCACCAAGTGCTGTACCGAGGTCTGTCCAGAGCACATCCGTATTACCGATAACGCGATTATCCCGATGAAGGAGCGCGTAGTAGACATTAAATATGACCCAGCACGTTGGTTAGGTTCCAAGATTCGACGTCGCGAGGGGCTTTAATAGATACATGAAACTCCTTTTGCGTTGGGCCGCGTTAGCTTTATCGTTTTGGATTGCAACTGCATTGATTCCTGGAATCGATATTAAAGGTGGTGTTACAACATATTTATGGGTAGCGCTATTGTTTGGTTTGCTCAACGCAACACTTGGAAGCTTCCTTAAACTACTAACTTTGCCCGCAGTAATTTTGACGCTGGGTCTTTTCTTAGTTGTAGTCAACGCAGCAATTTTGGAATTAGTTGCGCGTTGGAGCGATAAGTTAGATGTAACTAATTTCTGGTCAGCGGTTTTAGCTGCCCTTGTAATTAGTATCGTTACACGCCTTGTTTCAGGTGCTGCCAAGAAAGCGCTTCCACTCTGAAATCTTTGGTTCTAGTTTCATTAGGCGGCATGTGTGGCTCGCTGGTTCGCTATTGGCTGGGAATCGAATTCGTTGATGGGCGTAACGCAACATTAACTGCCAATTTAGTTGGCGTTGGACTTGCAACAATCTTTGTTGTTTTAATGGAACGTCGTGGAAACGCCGATCTTAGGCATTTTCTACTTCCAGGTTTTTGTGCCGGGCTAACCACATTTTCAGCTGTTGTTGGATTAACAGTAGAACCTCACGAAGGTGGCCAGCTTTTCTTATTCCATAACATCATGTTTTCATTGGTAATTATTGTTGTAGTTCTACCAATAGCCAGAAAATTGATTCCGGTACGACCATGAAAACAACTCTTGTAATTATTGGCGCCGGCGTAGGTGCACCTGCCCGTTTTGCTATTGATCAGTACATCCGCAAGTTTTCTAGTAAGCCTTATGGAATTTTCCTTGTAAATATCCTCGGCTCTTTTATCTTTGGTTTAACTATGAAGGGCTCAATAAATAGCCATGCATTCTTTGCAATAGGTTTTGCTGGAGCCTTCACCACATGGTCAACTTTTATGATGGACTTCTTTTTAGCCTATGAACTCAAGCGATATAGCGCAGCAGCAATTAACTTAACTGCATCTCTAGCTTTTGGTTTACTTGCCGCAACTTTTGGTCTGTCTTTAGCGTAAAGAGGCCATCCACGCTTCGATCTCATCTGGGTGATGAGGGATGTCTTCAGATAAATTGATGCAACCACCTTCTGTTACAACAACATCATCTTCAATACGGATGCCAATTCCGCGGTATTCAGGTGGGAAAAGTTCGTCATCAAGTTGGATGTAAAAACCAGGTTCGACAGTTAAAACCATTCCTGCTTCAAGAACTCCATCACGATACTGATCGGCGCGTGCATGCGCACAATCATGAACGTCTAATCCCAACATGTGGCTGACGCCGTGCAACGTCCAACGTTTGTGCAAACTAACAGCCGGATCCATCGCTTCTTCAAGGCTCATTGTGATGATTCCCATGTCGATTAATCCCTGTACCAAAACCTTATGGCTGGCTCGGTTGATATCTAGAAAAGGTACACCAGCCTTTATTGCTGCAATTCCAGCTTTTTGTGATTCATAAACCAACATATAAAGGGAACGTTGTACAGGAGAAAACCTTCCACTCACTGGAAGAGTTCTAGTTATGTCAGCGGTGTAATAAGAATCTACTTCTACGCCAGCATCTACTAATAATAAGTCGCCAGGTTTTACGTTTCCATCGTTACGTTCCCAATGCAAAACACAAGCATGTGAACCGCTTGCTGCAATTGTGTTATATCCAAGTTGATTTCCTTCAACTCGCGCGCGACCAAAAAATGCAGCTTCCACAACACGTTCTCCACGTGGAGTATTAACTGCAGCAGGCAATACACGGATTATGTCGTTGAAACCGCGATGAGTAACATCAACCGCTTTTTGCATTTCACGAATTTCATACTCATCTTTAATAAGTCGGGTAACTGAGACAAAATTTACTAACTCTCCTGCACGGGGATGCATTTTTACAGTTTCATCAACGATTGCATCATGGCCATGAAGCGCAACAGCGGCAACACCATTAAGAAAAGCTTTTAATTCAGTGACCGGACGAACTTCGATTCCGTAACGCTGAGCTGCTTCATCAGTTGTAAAACGACGGCCCACCCATAGTTCACCATTTTTTGCATCGCGAAAAAATGCATCAGTGTCACGAGTAGATCGGGGATTAATAAATAGGATTGGCGTATGGCTTTCACCACTTGGTTCTAAAACTAGAACTGCATGTGGGCTGGCTTCAACTCCTTGTACTCCGGTGTAATAAGCAAATGCATTATGAGGGCGGTATTGATAATCAGTGTCATTGCTGCGCTGCTTAGGTCCACCACTTGGCAACACAATTCGTAATCCAGAAAAAGCTGCAGAAAGTACGGCGCGACGCTTTACACAGTATTCAATTACTTCGTCTTGTGTAATACCTTCTAAAGGTGTTGGCGCCCAACCGGTCTTCATGAACTCGCCAAACATCTCTGATGGAGCTACGTCATAGACGCGCTTTGCCCCGGTTTCCAACGCCTTATCTGAATTTTCCATATGGTGAGCGTAATGGTGAAGAGAATTGGTAGCCAACCACCTACCCGCTAAACTTTCCCTGTAACTCGGAGACGTCGCATAGCCCGGTCGAGTGCGCCTCACTGCTAACGAGGTAAGGGGTTAAACCCTTCAGGAGTTCAAATCTCCTCGTCTCCGCTCTTTTAACCTTAAACATTAATTAAGTGTCCTTAGTTAAATTTTTTACCAGTGCTCCAGCTGACGACTCCTGAAGCGCGTCTTGATTGAGCTATGTTTAGATTCTCGTGCCCAGGGGCTTGAATTGTGTAATTCGCTTTTAACCCTAGTGACTGCATATATTGCACAACTGACTTCGCGCGCCAGATTGATAAGCCGCGAATAATCGATTTATTCTTTGAATCTAGTGTCGCAGAGTTCATGTTGTAGTAGATATTAAATGACATCGTGTTTGCCTTAATTGAACCAAATTTATTAGATGCGGCTTATGACATTTTGGCAGATATCCAAATGATTCCGGTAGGAGATTCAATAATTACAATTGCTGAGAACCTTCCCCAACATATCGATTTACGCTCCCTAGACTCACTTCACATTGCATCTGCCATGGCAATACGAAATGCACTCAAGGGAATTATCTCTTACGACAAAGAGATGGTGAGAGCAGGAATTTCACTTGGCTTCAAAACTATGTCACCAGGTGTGAAGTAACTACTTGGAGTTAGTCCAAGTAATTTGAACGGTTGCATGGCGAGCCAATGGAGTTCTATCCGTATCGTTACCAGGTGCGCTGAGCACATAAGTGGCCTTGAATCCAAGGTCTTTCATGTATTTCGCCACTGAAGTGGCGCGACTTGTTGAAAGCCACTGAACGTTGGAATTGTCTTTTGTAGGTTGAACCCAGCCAACAATCTTTACAGAAATCTTGGAGTTCGATTTAAGCTTCTTTTGTGCCGCGCCAACTTGAGATTCAATAAGCCTGCGGTTCTTCGCATCTAAAAAGTATGAAGCTCTTGGGAAATAAACTTCAAAACTAATTGATCCATTTTTAACAGATCCCTTTGCCGGCGCCAATGTAATTGGAATTGCCGCAGAGCGTTCCTTATTATCTGGAGTTACACCCTTGGCTTGGAAAGTGTGATTGCCCTCTGGAAGAGCCGAAGGCATCGAGACTGTGGTCTCAAAGTTTCCTTTGGAATCTGTCATGGTTGCACCTAGCCAGGTAGCAGTTGAATACACCCAAATATCTACCTGCGTATTTGGCTTGAATCCGGTTCCTTGTGTGGTGACAGTATTTCCCTTTTCAATCACAACTCGAGCAGAGGAGTCTGACGTAGTGCCTTGAACCTGTTGAGTGGTGGATTTAATTCCAAGAGACCAGTTATTTCCACTGACAATGATGCCTGTCTTGTCTGCATTTGGACGAACAGTTACAACCTCGGTCTTGCCAGCATTTTGCACACTCACTTGTGTAACAGGGGTTGCAGCAATCTTGGCATCTGGTTGTGTGGCAGGTGCTGATGGAGTTGGTGTTGGTGTTGGTGTTGGAGTTGGAGTTGGTGTTGGTGTTGGTGTTGGTGTTGGTGTTGGTGTTGGTGTGACGTAGGTAAATCCACCAGTTGAGGTAGCAGCTCCGGTGTCAGGGTTTGTCACCACGACATCTTTAGCTCCAGCAGATCCTGCAGGAGTAGTGCAGGTAATAGATGTTGCTGAGACAAAAA
>CANFUR010000021.1 GCA_947450175.1 Actinomycetota bacterium
CCGGTTGCGATTCCGGGACCAATTGCTGCGAGGCCAAAACCGACGAGGTTGAGTGTGCCTGTCATTTCTTTCCTTCTTTCCTAGTTGTTTTCTTAGTGCTCGTCGGCAAGGGCGCCGGCGATGTAGAGAGCTGCGAGCAGAGTAAAGATATACGCCTGCAAGCATTGGACCATGAATTCAAAGAAGGTCAACACAATGCCGATACCGAAGGCAAATGGGCTAATCAACTTCAAACCAATAACACCTTGAAGTAGATGATCTCCACCCAAGATAAACACGAGCAACAACAAGTGTCCCGCGAACATATTTGCAAATAAACGAAGTGAAAGTGTTAATGGACGTACTAAGAAAAATGTAAGGATTTCAAGTGGTGTGATCAGAATGTATGCAGCTTTTGGAACGCCAGGCATAAACATAATATCTTTGAAATATTTAATTGCGCCTTGCTTGCGGACTCCTACGTAGTGGAATACCAAGTAAACAGAGAGCGCCAAAATGTAAGGGAAAGAGACACGTGACATTGATGGGAACTGCAGCAGCGGAATGATTCCAAAAAGATTATTAACCAAGATAAAGGTAAAGAGCGTGAACAGGTATGGCACAAAGCGCATAAAGTCATGGCCAATTACATCTTTAGCTAAATCGTTACGCACGAATGAGTAGACCGATTCACCGGCAAACTGCAACTTTGAAGGAACTACTGCGGCTTTACGTGAAGCAATAATGAAGAAAACTGAAATCAAAATTACTGATAAGAAAACTAGAGCAATAGGTTTGGTTGTATAAATATTGTTGCCAAAAATTGGAGGGAGTTCGAAGTCGTTGCTGCTAGGTGGGACGAATCCGCCACCTTCTGCGCCTGAACGCAATAAATCGCGCACGCTTAACTCCTCTTAGAATCGATTGAAATGGGGTACTACGGGGAAGGGCTACGACAGGAGCAACCCTATGCGAAGGCAGGCTTTGTTGAGAAATCCATGAGTGCGTGGATAAGAGTGGAACGGCTCACTGGCGTCCAAAACGTAGCCATACCAAATAAATCGCCCCGCTGATTCCAACGAGAAGGCCCACCAAGGTCAGATACGTAGTACCCAGCCACTTGTCCAAGCCGTATCCCACGCCGCCCCAAAAGAGCAGACCGGATAGGAGGTAGCCAAAGATTGACCACATTGCATTTTCTTCTCGGTTGGCCATGAACTACTCCTTTGGTGGTGATTGAGGAAGAGGTAAATGTAGGCGCAATTTCATAAAACTGGCAATCTCGCCCCATAACCAGGCCACTGTGAGCGCAACTGCCGTAACCCCAAAGCAGGCACGGTCAATGGTGGAGCGATCTGTGAACTTTGCGATTGCCCAGAGCAAAAGGCCGAGTGCAAATAACTTTGCAAAGTAGGAAAACAACACCATAGCCATCGTTGAAATTGGATCTAGGTTTCTGGTCATTCTCGAAACAGCGATATGGATTATGAAAAAGATAATGACAACAAACTGTGCAAGAACCGCGCCAAAAAGACCGGAAGTTCCACGAATTAAAGTCGACATCAAAATTGCAAAACCGCTTGTTAAAAACGTTGGGATAAAAGCTGCACGCAAAAGTTGTGATTCGTTGCTACTCATGCCAAAGCTTTCTTAGGTTTTCTCGAAATTAGTAGCGTAATAGCTATAAGAATTACTGCAGTTGCTAACGCAATCCACCATGGTTCAAATGCAAGGACCGTTACGGGAAAAGCGATAGTTGCCGTCCACATATACAAAATAAATGCCGACTTTAATTGCGAATTTCCTGCGCTTAATAAACGATGGTGTAGGTGTTCGTTATCAGGTGCAAAAGGAGATTTTCCGGCTTTTATTCGGCGAGCAACTGCAAGCAAGAGGTCGGCCAGTGGAATTGCAAGAACTGCAAAAGGTAAAAGTAGCGGTAGCAATGTTGGTCCTGATGATTCTGCAGAAATTGCATTGGGATCAACTTGACCAGTTAAAGTAATTGCGGCTGATGCAAGAAGTAGGCCTAGCAACATAGAACCACTATCGCCCATAAAGATCCGCGCAGGGTGGGCGTTATGAGGCAAGAAACCTATACATAGACCCACTAATACCGCCGTCGTAAGTGATGGTGCACCAGCACGGCTAAAACCAAAATCGACGGCTAAAAGATATGCAAAAGCAAAAAAAGCGATTCCCGATATTGCAACTATGCCGGCAGCCAATCCATCCATACCATCAATAAAGTTAACTGCATTAATGGTTACAACGACAATTAATACAGTTACTAACTGCCCAATGCTTGGTGGCAAAGTGATAACACCGTTGATTGGTAGCCATAAAATTTGAATACCAAAAAGCAACAATATTCCAGCAGAAAATACTTGCCCTGCAAGTTTTGTAAGTGCGTCAAGTTGAAAGCGATCATCAGCCATACCTAAAAGCACTATTGCAGTTGATGCTAAGAAAATTCCTTGGGTTTCGTGGCCAAACGATTTTCCCACTAAGGGCAAATGTTTAACAATCATAAAAGTAAGTGCCATCCCAAACCACATCGCTACTCCGCCCCAGCGCGCGGTTGGAGTTGTGTGAATATCTCTGCCACGAATCGCAGCAACTGCTCCGAATCGAATAGCTTGGGCACGCACAAGCGGAGTAATTAAGTAACTCAGCGCTGCGGAAATCAGCAACGTTACTAAATACTCACGCATACTAAATGCTTATGCCTGGTAAATAGGAAAACGAGAAGTAAGTGCGTGAACTTCACTTTTGATTGCCGCATGTGCTTGCGCATCATCAGTTTTAATTGCTCGTGCAATTAACTTTGCAATTTGGGTCATCTCTGCAACTCCCATACCTTGAGTAGTCGTAGCAGGTGTTCCAACACGAATACCACTTGTAATTCCTGGCTTCTCTGGATCATTAGGAATTGAATTCTTGTTCATGACAATTCCAGCCGCACCACATCGCTCATCGGCAACTTTTCCTGTCACACCAGTGCTGCGTATATCCATCAGCGCTAAGTGGGTTTGTGTGCCGCCTGAAACTGCGCGCATACCTTCACTTTCTAGCGCTTTTGCTAAAGCTTGGGCGTTAACGATTACATCCTTTGCATACTTTTGATACGCAGGTGTTGCGCACTCCGCAAGAGCAACGGCTTTACCTGCCACCGTAGACATGATTGGGCCGCCTTGCATTCCAGGGAAAACAGATTTATCAATTGCTGCGGCGTGCTCTGCCTTAGCCAAAATCATTCCACCGCGAGGGCCACGCAATACTTTGTGTGTTGTGAAAGAAACTACATCTGCATAAGGCACCGGAGATGGAATAGCTTTACCAGCAACTAGCCCAATGAAGTGAGCAGCATCTACCCACATGATTGCCCCTACTTCATCGCAGATAGCGCGTACCTTTTCAAAATCAATAAGTGATGGGTAGGCAGTTGCGCCAGAACAAATCATCTTTGGCTTTGATGCAATTGCCTTGTCGCGAAGCTCGTCATAATCAATTAATTCATTATCACTACGCACGCCATATGACTCAATATTGAACCATTTGCCAGAGAAGTTAACTGGTGATCCATGCGTTAAGTGCCCACCATGTGCCAAAGACATTGCCATTACGGTGTCGCCTGGTTTAGTAAATGCTTGATAGACGGCAATATTTGCACTTGCACCCGAGTGCGGCTGAACATTTGCGTGTTCTGCACCAAAAAGAGTTTTTGCTCGCTCTATTGCAATGTTTTCAGCAATATCTACCTCTTCGCATCCACCGTAGTATCGCTTGCCTGGATAGCCTTCTGCATATTTATTTGAAAGCGTTGAACCTATGGCTGCCAGTACCGCACGTGATGTGAAGTTTTCTGATGCAATGAGCTGCAAATTAGTTTGTTGACGCGACATTTCAGAGAGCAGAACTGCTGCGATCTCTGGATCTTGATTGCTTAGGGCGTCGAAATCTGGACCATAGTAAGTAGACATGCCCCAACCTTATCGTGGGCGCTTAAATAAGGCTCGCGCTCGGAACTATTTCTTGAATTTGCGCCAAAGAAATAGCCCCAACGCGCAATACACGAACACCGTCTGCATCAGCCTCAACAACTGATGTTGCTGCGCCTTGGCGCAATTTTCCGGCGTTGAACTGAAAAGCTAAATCTGAATGCAGAGTAAAAATATCGCTGAGTTCTTTCGGTGCTGGACGTCCTATTCGTGCACCGCTTGTGACAGCCAACGGTCCACTTTCTGCCAATAAAGCTTTAGCAAATTTACTTTTAGGAGTTCGAATACTGATGCGATCTAGTTGATTAGCATCACCCAAATCCCAACTCAACCCCAATTGCGGACGTAGATTAAGTGAGAGAAGGCCAGGCCAGAAGTTTTTCATGAGCGCCGAGATCTCTGGAGTAATTTCACGAATCACACCTTGTGCAGTTTTTGAACTACCTACTAGGACTTGCGCCGCTGTAAATAAAGGTGAGCCATGCAATACGTTCATGGCACGAACTGAGTCATGCTTGAAAGCATCGCATGCAAATGCATAACTGTGTTCAAGTGGAATTGCGATGACATAACCATCGGAAATGGCTTTCAAAGCTTTGTTGACGTGACGGCTCAGCTCGCCTTTTTTAAGATCTACTTCTTTACCCATGATTACCTCCTCACCGCACTTGTCCAACGAGGACGACCAACAAGGTCATCATGGACTGAAATATCTTCGAAATCTACGGCCAACTCCCCCGAAATTGCAATTGCCTGTTCTTCGGTATGTTCAATCACTAATACTCCCGATGGTTTTAATAATCTGGCAGCAGCTTGTATAAAAATGCGTGGAAGTTCCATTCCAGTTGGGCCACCAAAAAGCGCAATATGTGGCTCGAATCCGGCAACATCTCGAGGTAACTGCGCATCATCTGGAATATATGGAGGGTTAGCAATTACTACATCGCATTTAACTCCTGGCAAAACTTGCGCCACATCGCCTTCCACTACTCGTACATTTTGTGCAATAACTGAGACATTTTTCTTGAGCCAGATCAACGCCTCAGGCGATTTTTCAACGGCAATAACACGTGCAGTCGGCGCTTCAGTTGCTATTGCCAGTGAGAGTGCACCAGAGCCGGCACCTAAATCAATAACGCTCACTGGTGCTGGCAAGTTTGCAATGTGCTTTAAAACTGCTTCAACAAGTAATTCAGATTCTGGGCGAGGCACCAATACTCCCGGGCCAACTTCAATCTCTAAGTAACGAAAAGGTGCAAGGCCAGTTAAGTATTGCAAAGGCTCATGGTTGAGGCGGCGATCGAGTAAGTTAAAAAATTGCTCTTCAATAACATCTACATCACTGATAGCTGCAAGCGTGGATTCAACTAATACAGGGTTATGAAGATCCATGCGCGATAAACCAAGAACATGTGCCAGAAGGTGCTCGGCATCAACTTCGCCAATATTCGATTCTGCTAACTGTGCTTTAGCAGCACGAAGCAGGTTTTTAATCTCCATTTGCTTAGTTCGTGTTCGCCAAACGTGCAGCTTTATCAGCATCTAATAACGCTTGAATCATGTCATCCAGTTCGCCATTCATTACTGAATCTAAGTTATTTGCCTTGTAATTGACGCGGTGATCACTAATACGATTTTCTGGATAGTTGTAGGTACGGATGCGCTCTGAGCGATCTACGGTGCGAACCTGGCTTTTGCGTTCGGCCGAAGCTAGCGCTTCTGCCTTTTCTTGAGCATCTGCCAAAAGACGTGCACGCAAAATACGCAAGGCAGATTCTTTATTTTGCAGTTGGCTCTTTTCGTTCTGGCAAGAAACAACAATTCCCGTTGGAACGTGGGTTAATCGCACAGCTGAGTCAGTTGTGTTAACAGATTGGCCGCCAGGTCCTGATGAACGGTAAACATCTACGCGAACATCATTCATATTTAATTCAACATCTACTTCTTCGGCTTCTGGCAGAATCAAAACTCCGGCAGCAGAAGTATGGATACGACCGGCACTTTCAGTCTCTGGCACACGCTGTACCCGGTGTACTCCGCCTTCAAACTTTAAACGCGCATATGGTGATTCTCCAGGTGCTGCAGTTCCTTTTGATTTAACCGCTAGGGAAATATCTTTGTATCCACCCATCTCACTTTCAGTGGCATCAATAATTTCAACTTTCCAATTGTGTTTTTCTGCATAGCGCATATACATACGTAAAAGATCGCCAGCAAAAATCGCTGATTCATCTCCGCCAGCACCGGCTTTAACTTCCAAAATAACATCACGATCATCATTAGGATCTCTTGGCAACAATAACTCTTCAAGTTTTTCAGCAGTATCTGCGCACGTGGCTTCTAACGCTGGAATCTCAGATGCAAAGTCGGCATCGACTGCCGCTAACTCTTTAGCAGCCATTAAGTCATCTTCGGCAGATTTCCACGCTTTAAAGCCAGCAACAACTGGACCCAATTGGGCGTAACGTCGACCAAGTTTGCGAGCATTGTTTTGATCTTCGTGAATAGAAGGATCAGCCATCTTTGCTTCAAGTTCGGCGTACTCGCGCACCATTTCATGAGCGGATGCGAAACGATCACTTGTCATTGGCTTCTCCTTTCAATTAAAGATGGTGGTTATTTTTCAAGTGAAAATAAAAAAACCGCGACCGCAACCGTTAAGGGCTGCGATGCGGTTTCTTTGGAAAGCTACTTAGCTTCTTTTTTTCCGAAGCGCTCTTCGAACTTAGCTACACGACCACCAGTATCTAGGATGCGCTGCTTGCCGGTATAGAACGGGTGGCATACAGAACAGACTTCAACATAGATTGAACCGCTTGCAACTGTTGAGCGGGTAACAAACTTCTCACCGCAACCACACGTTACTTGGGTCTCTTTGTACTCTGGGTGGATCTCTGGCTTCATGATTTTTCCTTCTTTAATGTTTGGGTCCCGGCCTGCGGGTGAACCAAACGATCGGTTAACAGGGCTAAATCGTAGGCGATTGCCCGCGATTTACGAAATTTACGCTTACTTGCTGTCGTCTGGACCAGAGGTTGTCTTCTGGATCTGCATCAAGAACTCAACGTTGGACTTTGTGCCCTTCATCTTCTCGAGCAGAAGTTCAAGTGCTGCTTGTGGCTCTAGTGCGTGCAATACACGACGTAGCTTCCAAACAATATTGAGTTCCTCGGAGCCCATAAGGATTTCTTCCTTTCGAGTACCAGATGCAACAACGTTGACCGCTGGGAAGATGCGCTTATCGGCCATCTTGCGATCAAGGATGAGTTCCATGTTTCCAGTTCCCTTGAACTCTTCGAAAATAACTTCATCCATACGTGATCCTGTATCAACAAGTGCTGTTGCAAGAATCGTTAGTGATCCGCCATCTTCAATATTGCGAGCGGCACCAAAGAACTTCTTTGGTGGATATAGAGCGGCTGAATCAACACCACCAGAAAGAATTCGACCTGATGCAGGGGCTGCGATGTTATATGCGCGACCAAGACGTGTGATTGAGTCAAGAAGAACAACCACATCGTGTCCGAGTTCAACTAAACGCTTTGCACGCTCGATTGCAAGTTCAGCAATTGTTGTGTGGTCATCAGCTGGACGATCGAAAGTAGAAGCAATTACTTCTCCCTTAACGCTGCGCTGCATATCTGTAACTTCTTCTGGACGCTCATCAACTAGAACAACCATCAAATGACACTCTGGGTTATTTGTTGTAATTGCGTTAGCAATTGATTGAAGCACCATTGTTTTACCAGCCTTAGGTGGTGAAACAATAAGCCCGCGCTGGCCCTTACCAATTGGTGCAATTAAATCGATAACACGTGTAGTTAATACATTTGGCTCAGTTTCAAGGCGTAAGCGCTCTTGGGGATAAAGCGGTGTTAACTTGCCGAATTCAACGCGATTACGCGCTTCTTCAGGCGTCATTCCATTAACAGTTTCAAGAGTAATGAGTGCGTTGAATTTCTGCTTAGTTTCGCCTTCACGTGGTTGGCGAACCTGACCTGTTACAACATCTCCCTTACGAAGTCCGTTTTTACGAACTTGCTGAAGTGAAACATAAACATCGTTTGGTCCTGGTAAGTAGCCAGCGGTACGGATAAATGCGTAACTTTCAAGAATGTCCAGTAACCCACCAACTGGTACTAGGACATCATCTTCGCCAATAACTGGTTCACGCTCTTCGCGAGGAGCACGATCACGATTGCGATCTCGATTACGGTCGCGTCCACGGTTATTGCGCTCGTGACGATCGTAGCGATCGTTGCGATTTCCGCGATCTGTGTTGCTTTGTGGTGATGACGGTGAATCTTCGCCATCATCATCTGAATCGTCATTGTTGGCTGAATTACTTGAACTCTTTGCCTCTTTCTTGCTCTTGTTACGAGCTTCACGGCGCGCTTCGCGTTCAGCTTTAGCAGCTTCGCGATTTTTAGCCTGTAGATCAGCGATCGCCTCAACGAGAGCGTCTTTCTTCATCTTTGCTGCGCCATCGACACCTAGTTGTGTTGCAACTGTTTTTAATTTAGGCAGAGTCATTGCAGAAAGCTCAGGGCTGTTCGAACGTACAGGTTCAATTTCTGTTGTCATGTGTTTCTTTTCTATATAGGTCAACTTCGTTTTTTGATATCGACGTTGAACCGTGGATGTTTTTTAGATTTACCTGATGTGTTGCTGGCCGCTAGATAAGGACCGTTCAGATAGGGGAAAGGTTAGCACCCAAAGGAGCAGATAGGCAAAATCCCAGCAAATTTAAGCGGAGATAACGCTGGCGCCTTCGCGGGAAATTCCCAGTTCGGTTACTAGAAATTTATCACCAGCAGCTCTGCGTAGCTCTTCAGCTTCTGTCGGACCGCCAGTGTGCAATACCAAAACTGTTGGACCTGCACCTGAAATAAATGCAGCAACGCCAGCATTACGAAGTTTTGTTAGTAGGGCAAAGGATTGCGGCATTGCTTCTTGGCGATAGGACTGATGCAAGAAATCAGCAGTGGCTGTGTGAAGAAGATCTGGGCGATGTTGCAATGCATGAACTAATAGCGCGGCATTTGAAGTATTTCTTACAGCATCAGCATGTAGCAGAGTTTCAGGCAACATCTTGCGCGCTTTTGACGTTGCAACAGAAGTTGATGGAATAAATGCAAGGGCACTAATACGCGGATTAACTTCAATATTTACAGATTGCGCCACCATGTGTCCGCGCTGTGAATCTTGCCAGGCGATATTTGCACTTCCAAAGATTGCGGCGGCAACATTGTCTGGATGACCTTCCATCTCATTAGCCAAAACCAACATATCTTCAAGTGACATACGTTCATTGCCCCCCAAAACTAATGCACGGGCAAGAAATAAGCCGCCAACAATTGCACTTGCAGATGATCCAAGGCCGCGACCGTGTGGAATGACATTTAGCTGTCGAAGTGCAACACCACGGGGATTACCACCCAAAAATTCAAAACCTTTATACATCGCTTTAATAACTAAATTTTTTTCATTACGCGCAACATCATCGGCGCCTTCACCAGTGACATCGACATCTACACCAGGTTCATCTTGCACTAGTGCGATGTAGCGATCAAACATTGATAGCGCTAAACCAAGGCAATCAAAGCCAGGTCCTAAATTAGCGCTGGTTGCGGGAACTTGTACCTGCATTGGTTGGGCTTTAAATGTTGGCTTCATAATTAATTCTTAACTTAGTCCCAGCGCTTTAGCTGCTGCTTTTACATTGACTGGCACAACAACAGGCTTCTTTGCAGACTCAAGTGCATAATGAATATCTTTAAGGCCGTGACCAGTGACTGTAATAACAATTGTCTTATCTTTAGGAAGCTTTCCAGCCTTCTTGTATTTAATGAGGCCAGCCAATCCCGCAGCCGATGAAGGTTCAACGAAGATTCCTTCTTTCGAGGCAATTAAACGGTATGCGGCCAAAATTTCGCGATCAGTTACTGAATCAATCACGCCACCAGACATGTCACGCGCTTCAACAGCCTGTTGCCACGAAGCTGGATTTCCAATACGAATTGCGGTTGCAATGGTGTCTGGATTTTTAACAATTTTGCCTTTAACAATCGGTGCAGCACCTGCAGCTTGAAAACCATACATCTGTGGCAAGCGTGCTGACATGCCATCTTTGTTGTACTCCTTATAGCCTTTCCAATATGCAGTGATGTTTCCTGCGTTGCCCACTGGCAGCGCATGAATATCCGGGGCGTTACCCAACATATCTACAACTTCAAAGCTGGCAGTCTTTTGTCCTTCAATCCGAAATGGATTAACTGAGTTAACGAGTGCGACTGGGTAATTTTCTGAAAGTTCACGGGCAAGAGTTAAACAATCATCAAAGTTTCCATTGACTTGCAAAATAGTTGAGTCATGGATAACTGCTTGGGCTAATTTACCCATCGCAATCTTCCCCTTTGGAATCAATACCGCGGGTGTCATCCCAGCTTTAACTGCATATGCCGCAGCTGAGGCTGATGTATTGCCAGTTGAGGCACAGATAACTGCTTTAGCCCCATCTTCGGCTGCCTTTGAAATCGCCATCGTCATGCCGCGATCTTTAAAAGAACCAGTTGGATTTAAACCTTCGTATTTAATCCAAACATTGTTACCGAGCAATTCCGATAAATAACATGCATAAATAAGTGGAGTGCCACCTTCACGCAATGAAACAATTGGAGTATTAGCATTAACAGGTAAGCGGTGACGATATTCTTCAATAACTCCACGCCATTGATGTGCCCCGCTATTCTTGTTACCGAAAATTCCCATTTAGGCAACTACTCCTTCAACGCGAATCACTGATTCGACCTTGCTTACAATATCCATATCAGCTAACTTCTTAATACAGCCTTTAAGAGAAGTTTCAGTTGCGGCGTGTGTGACCACAATAAGTTCAGCATCACTTCCAAGACCTGCTTGACGCACAGTTTGGATAGAGATGTTTTCACCGGCAAATACTTGGGCAATTGATGCTAAAACACCTGATTTATCCGCAACATGTAAGCGAACAAAGAACTGTGATTTCACATCACCAACAGGCGCAATATCAAGGTCTGCATAGTCAGATTCGCCGTAGCCAACAGTTGAATATGCACGGTGTCGAGTAACTGCAACTAAGTCACCTAAAATTGCAGAAGCCGTTGGTGCACCGCCAGCTCCTCTACCGTAGAACATGAGCTGTCCAGCAGATTCAGATTCAACATAGACGGCGTTAAAAGCATTGCGCACAGAAGCTAATGGGTGCGAACTAGGAATCATCACTGGATGCACTCGTACAGAAATTTCATCCTTCACGGTCAGCTCGGCGATTGCTAGCAGTTTGATGACCGAGCCCATGGCTTTAGCTGCGTTTACATCATCGAGTGAAATCGCAGTTATGCCTTCGCAGTAGACCTCATCGATGGTCACAGTGCTGTGAAAAGCAAGGCTGGCAAGTAGCGCCGCTTTTGCAGCAGCATCATGGCCTTCTATATCGGCAGTTGGATCGGCTTCGGCATAACCAAGTGATTGTGCCTCTTTCAAGACATCTTTGAATTCGCGGCCTTCTTCATGCATTTTGGTCAAGATGAAGTTTGTTGTGCCATTAACAATTCCCATGACGCGAGTGATTTGATCACCAGCAAGTGATTCGCGCATTGAGCGGATAATTGGAATCGCTCCCGCCACTGCTGCTTCGTAATATAAATCTACTTTTGCAGCATCTGCTGCGTTAAAGAGTTCATGACCATGTGTTGCAAGAAGAGCTTTATTGGCGGTGATAACAGATTTCTTATTTTTAATTGCTTCAAGAATTAATGTGCGCGCTGGTTCAATTCCACCCATCACTTCAATCACAATATTGATTTCTGGGTCGCTAACAATTGAATGTAAATCTGTAGTAATCATCAAAGGGTCAATGCCTTCACGCGCAGCGTTGCTGCGGGCACCAATCCTTTTTAGCACTAGGAGTGCGCCGGAGCGCTCAGAGAGCTCTTGCTCATCAGATTGCAAAAGGCGTGCCACTTGAGAGCCGACCACACCGCAGCCGAGCATGCCAATAGATATTGTCTTTAGCTCTGCACTCATGCGGGCTATTCTTTCACAGATGCCTGTAACGGCGTTAAATATCTAGCCCTAACAGATCAGCTTCAGTCTCACGGCGCAGAATTATGCGGGCTTTCCCATCTTTTACTGCAATTACTGGTGGTCGTGGCACATGATTGTAATTAGTTGCCATGCTTCGTCCATAAGCACCTGTCGCCGGGGTAGCCAATAAATCTCCGGGAACAATGTCATTTTCTAAATCAATTTCTCGAATAACGATATCGCCGGTTTCGCAGTGCTTTCCAACAATTCGTGATGAAATCTTTGGCGCCGTACTTGTACGGTTAGCTAGAACTGCGGTGTATTCGGCATCGTATAAAGCTGGGCGAAGATTATCGCTCATGCCCCCATCAACGGATACATAACGTCGAGTGGATCCATTTTCCAATGTGACATCCTTTATTGTTCCAACTTCATAAAGCGTAAACATTGTTGGGCCAACGATTGCGCGGCCTGGTTCAATTGAAATACGCGGAATAGAAATTGAATGAGCTGTGCATTGTGCTTTAACAACTTCTGCTAAAGCTTTCATTGTGGATTCTGGATCCAAATTAACTTCTCCTGGCAAATATGCAATGCCATATCCTCCACCTAAATCCAGTTCAGGTAGTTCATTTAAAAATTCATCGCGATATTTTGCGAGCAGGGAAATCAGACGCTCGGCACTGATTTCAAAAGACTCTGTTTCTAATATTTGAGATCCAATATGGGCGTGAAATCCGCGCAGCTCTAGGGATGAGTGCTTACGAACTTCTTCAATCGCTTTCCACGCTGCACCACTTGCAATAGAAAAACCAAATTTCACATCTTCATGCGCTGTTGCAATTGACTCATGGGTGTGGGCTTGAATACCTGGAGTCAGGCGAAGCAATATTTTTTGGACAACGCCTTGCTTTGTCGCAGCTTCTGCCACACGTTCAATTTCAAAAAGTGAATCGATAACTATTGTGCCTACTCCGACTGCAACGGCTTTTTCAATCTCTGCAACTGATTTATTATTTCCATGCACTTCGATTGTGGCAGGATCGATTCCACCTTTGAGTGCAACGGCTAATTCACCACCGGTGCATACATCAATTCCGATGCCAATATCTTTAATCCAGCGCGCCACCTCAACACATATAAAAGCTTTAGCTGCGTAATAAACAGTTCCAGCATTGCTCCCAAAAGCATTACCTAGAGCGGTATTCCAGGCCGCTGTTCGCATCCGAAAATCTTCTTCATCCATAATGAATGCAGGTGTTCCAAACTCTTTAGCTAACCATGACGCAGGAATTCTAGAGATAGAAAGTTCGGCATCAGTTTTTACATGAGAGGACCACATACCTACATCCTCTCCGGAGCACTAACACCTAATAAATCCAAACCATTTTTGATAACTTGTTTTGTAGAAGCACAGAGTAATAGACGGGCGGTATGTAATGCAGTTGGATTTTCTTCACCCATAGGCAAAACTCGACAGTCGGCATAGAAACCGTGATAAGTACCAGCTAACTCTTCAAGATATCGAGCAATGCGGTGAGGTTGACGAAGTTGGGCTGCGGTTTGTACAACACGAGGGTATTCGGCTAACGCACCAAGAAGTTCATTTTCGCGGTCATGGACTAACTGGGATGAATCAAATTCGTTAAGTTCTACCGCAATATTTAATTCAGCGGCATTACGCAGTACGGCCGCAATTCGCGCATGCGCATATTGCACATAGTAGACCGGATTCTCATTGGTATTACGTTTCAAAATATCTATATCCATCACCATCGGTGTATCAACTGGATAACGAATCAATGTGTAACGGGCAGCATCTACCCCTACTTTTTCCACTAACTCTTCTAATGTAATAATGGTGCCAGCGCGTTTAGAAAGTTTTACTTCCTCGCCGCCTTCCATAATTTTGACCAACTGCCCAATCAAAACATCTATGTTGTATTGGGGGTCATCTCCAGCACAAGCCGCAATAGCTTTGAGGCGACCCACATATCCGTGATGATCTGCGCCTAACATGTAGATACAAATATCAAAGCCCCGCTCACGCTTGTTGATGTAGTAGGCGGTATCTGATGAGAAATAAGTAAGTGAACCATCCGATTTTGTTAATACGCGATCCTTATCATCACCAAAATCAGTTGTGCGAAGCCAAATAGCGCCTTCTTCTTCGAATACATGGCCTTGTTTGCGTAGTTTTTCTAATCCGTGTTCGACCGCGCCTTGATCATGCAATGAACGCTCAGAAAACCAGACATCAAAATGTGTACCAAAAATATCTAGAACGCGTTGTTGATCTTTTAACTGCACGGCATATGCCGCCTCACGAAAAGCTGGATGTCGTTGACCTTCTGGCAAAGAAGTTATTGATGCATCAATTGCAACAACTTCCTTAGCTAAATCTGCGATGTAGGCACCTTGATAACCATCTTCTGGAATTGGATTTCCCAATGCAGCTGCTTCAACCGATGCGCCAAATAAATCCATCTGGTTTCCGCGATCATTTATATAAAACTCACGAGTTACCTCGGCCCCAGCTGCACTTAATACTCGACCTAGCGAGTCACCAACAGCTGCCCACCGAGTATGACCTAGATGTAAAGGTCCTGTGGGATTGGCACTTATGAATTCAAGGTTTATTCGAACGCCTGCGAGCGCATTTCCTTTTCCATAATCTTTAGTTGCTTTAAGAATTGTCATTACAAGTTCAGCTTGGTTTGCACGGTTAAGAGTGATGTTAATAAATCCAGGTCCAGCAATATCAAGCTTTGAAATTCCATCGGTGCCAGCTAACTGGTCGCAAATAATCTGCGCTATATCTCGAGGGTTCTTACCGGCAGGCTTTGCCAATTGCAATGCAATAGAAGTGGCATAGTCACCGTGGTCGCGATCTTTAGGTCGCTCTAGTTTGATAGTGGCTGGGATTTGTCCAGATAGTGAGCCAGCAATGAGGGCTCGCTCTATGGCAGCCTTGATTGCAGACTCGAGAATTTCAACCTGAGTGGACACCGCCCAAGGCTATCGCGAGCGTGGAGCGCCGTTATCAAATCGTTAGATGTAGGGGTGATTTTTGCTCTAATTCACTAGTGACCTTTTTGACCTTTCCTACTACCGTTTGCTCCACTACCGCACCCTTCTCATCTGGCTAGAAAAAGTTCTACCCAGG
>CANFUR010000022.1 GCA_947450175.1 Actinomycetota bacterium
AAGCACCTGCAAAGAAAGCTGCGGCAAAAAAAGCTGTAAAAAAATCTACAGCTAAAAAGAAGACCACCGCAAAACGTGTAGTAAAAAAGAGCGTTGCTAAGAAATCTGCTAAGAAGGCACCTGCTAAGAGAGTTGCGAAAAAAACTGCTAAGAAGGCACCTGCTAAGAGAGTTGCGAAAAAAACTGCGAAGAAGGCACCTGCTAAGCGCGCAGTAAAGAAACGTACCTCCAAGGTTTCAGCTTCAAGAATTTCAGTTGCACCAGTAACTTTAACTTCAGCAGACTCAGCCCCAGTATCAACACCAATTGCACCTAAACCAATTGCCGCAAAACCAATTGCAGCTCCTAAGCAAGGTGCATCAAACCGTGTTGTTTTTGCAGTAGTCGTAGGAATTGTTTTGCTCGCCGCAATTGTTTGGTCTAAGTCAGGTTCAAACGGTGATGATGCCGCAGCTCCTGCTCCTTCAATCTCACAATCTGCAGAACCAACACAAACAGCTTCAGCTTCACCATCAGAAACAACAGCAGCGGTAGCTGCAGTAGAAGCACCATCAAAGTTTGTTGCACTAAAAAGTGCAGACGGCTTGAATCTGCGTTGGATCGCTCCAACTGCAACAGATGGCCTAACTGGATATAACGTTGAGATTCGCGCCAATGGATCCGGTGATTGGACAACAATCGCTTCTGTCCCAGCAACTCAACTGACTCAAGCGGTTACAAAGAGCGGTGATGCTGGATGGACTCAGTTCCGAGTTTCATCTGTGTACTCAGATGGTCAAACTGCACCAGCAGCCGTCTTTGGAATTCCAGGAGAGTTCAAGTAAAAATTAAATAATAAAAAACCCACACCAAACGGTGTGGGTTTTTTATTATTTAAAACTAATTCTTATTACAACACTGCCGTGATGGCATCTACGTAAGCTCGAACTCCGGCAGGCACTAAATGGACGCCATCTGGCGCGAAATATTCTGGGTGTCCAAAAGAAATCTGCGCCCAATCAATAACCGTTGCACCATATAGGGCTGCATACTGTGCGATGAGAGCATTATTCTCATCTCGCCAACCCCTTGGAACCGCTGTATTGATAACAATTATTTTTGGTTGATTTTTAACTTCCTCAAAAACAGCAACAACCTGATTTGTCGTTAATCTATTATTATTTCCTAAATCAAAAATAACTGTTGATCCGACAACATTTGTTTTGTCCTGTTGCATCACAGTGATGAGTTCCGATGCTTGACGTCCAACCCGTGCATTTATAAGTGCAATATGCATACGAGTTTCAAGTTCATAGTGAATTCCAAGAATCACTGAATCGCCAGTCACCCAAAGACCACCAGGCTCTGTTGCTGAAATTTCTGTTGCTTTAACTGGTTGCTCAAGTTGCTTCTTTACTGCTGCCATTTCTTTGTCACTTTTAGATATCGCGTTTGCGCTCATTAATGAAGTCCCAACAAGGACAAGAATTATTGCAAGAGCAACAGAGATCTTTTGCCGCTGTTGCACTTTTTTAGTTCGGTATTTCATGCCTTTGAACCAATACTCAACTAGTCCGCTTCGAATCGGGAGTTCAACCAAGCGAAGCGAGATGTCAGCTAGTGCAAAAACGATCAAAATTCGTAATGCATAGAGCGCCCAAGCAGAGCCCTCAAGATCTACTGCAGGTCGTGTCACTTGAAATACAACCCAGTGCCATAGATAAATTGCATAAGAGCGTTCACCAATCCAGACCGCTACTTTGCTACTCAGAATTGGGGCAAAACGGGACGCGGGATGAACGATACTTGTAAGAATTGCGCAACCAAATAATCCTGCCAATGGAAAAGCTAATTTATAAAGCGTTGGGTCACTTTCATTTACAAAAAGGAAAGTTCCAATCAAGCCAACGAAACCAAGAACTCCAATCCCATCAATAAAATCTTGTGCGCGTTTATTAACTCGCTCTTCTAAGTTTTGAGGGACCCAGCTAACTGCAAGAGCGGCACCTAGGAACAACCCAATGCTGTGTGTATCTGTTCCAAAGTAAACATGACTTACTTGGGCAGCACTGGCAGCATCAACGGTGAGTGAAACTATGAAAAGTGATATTCCCGAGATTGCTGCTATGAGTAATGCAGCTCCAGGAATCTTGCGTTTTCCAAATTGTCGAAGCACAAGAAGCAATATCAAAGGCCACACGAGATAAAACTGAGCCTCAACCCCTAAAGACCATGTGTGCTGCAACAAAGGAGGCCTTGCGATTGAATCGAAGTAATCCGTATGGCGGAAAACTAACCACCAATTCATAGCACCAGATAATGCAAATGGGCTATCGGTTATAAATCGGCGCATAGTTTCTGGCGCCCAAATTCCAATATAAATTATTGTCACAAAAATCATAAATACAAGCGGAGGAAATAACCTTCGAATTCTTGCCTTATAAAATGCACGCAGATCTAAACCACCACTTCGCGCTATTGAATCCAGAAGTAAGCGTGTAATAACGTAACCAGAAATTACGAAAAATAAATCCACGCCAAGAAATCCACCAGGAATCCATGAAAAACCTAAGTGATACATCATCACAGCAACAACAGCTACTGCGCGCAAGCCATCAATGGCAGGGATATAACGGATACCGCGAGCTGTGGCCATCGTTAATTACTTACGTGGAGCAGATTTCTTTGGTGCAGCTTTCTTAGCAGTTTTCTTAACTGGTTTTTTTGTGCTTTTCTGTGGTGCAGCAAGCTCAGGTTTCGTGCGCTCACTGGCAATACGTATTGGGCCTGTATTTATGATTGTGTTATCAGAGTTTAGGTTCTCAATAACGCTGCGCTGTAAATCGGCAAGACGAGTGAATGCACTCTCTAAGCGTGCGCGGGATTGATGAATTGCTGACTCAGCTGCATCTAATGATTGGGTTTGAATCTTGTATAAACGTTCTGCCTCACCAATTACCCCAGTGAGCCATTGACGATAGTTAGAGACTTCAGAAGTTGCATCACTAATGATTCGTTCACCCTCACGTCGAGCCGCAACTGCTAGGGCGCTGACTTCACGCTTCTTGCTCTCAATGAGAGCTTCGGCTTCAGCTTCGGCTTGAGTAATCTTTTCTTCAGCTTCTTCTTCAGCTGTTTGTAGATACTTGCGCCCACGAGATTCTGCACTGCTTAAAATTGAACGCGCTTTTGATTCTGCTGCCTCAATCTCTTCTTTTGTTGTCCGATTAGTATCAGCAATTAATCGACTTGCGATTGAATGTGCTTTGCTCTCACGGGCTTGTGCTGATCTAATCATCGACATCGCAGTTTCAGTTGCAAGAATTTCAAACTCTTCTTTGCTTAAACTTGTTATGTCACGGCGAGATTTAAGATCTGCTAGTGCGGCTTCAAGTTCACGGATGCGGTCAACGGAAGAAGGTGCTTGATCTTCTTCACCTTTAAATCCAACCCAGTTAAGGAAGGAGTTTTTGTCGGCCATAGATGTACCTCGCTGGTTGTTGGAAAGAGAGCCTTAGATTAGAGCAAGGCCTTACTTACTGTAAATCGCCACAGAGATTGCTATGTACTGGGAAATCCAGGCTGCAAGAACGAATATATGAAAAAGCTCATGAAAGCCGAAGTACCTGGCATTGCGGCCGGGACGCTTGAGGGCATAGAAAATAGCGCCGATTGAGTAAAACAGCCCACCAATGATGATCGGAAGTAACACCCAAAGACCACCCTCTCGGTAGAGGTCGGGGGTATAAACAATTGCTACCCAGCCAAGCAATAAATAATTTGCAACGTAGAGCCAGCGGGGAGCACTAAGCCAAAATACGCGCAGTCCAACACCAATAGCCGCACCAATCCAAACAATGAGTAATAAAATATTTCTACTACGTCCTTCAAGAAGTGCAACCGCAAATGGCGTGTAGGAACCGGCTATTAATAAATTAATATTTGCATGATCCCAGCGTCGCCAGATTTTCTTTTTTTCAGGTGACCAGGGCACACGGTGATATACCGCCGAAACGCTAAATAACATAATCGCCGTCACTGAATAAATTGCAACAGCAAATTTTAGAGATTCATTACTTAAAATAAACAAAATTAGGGAAGCGATGATTACTGCTGGAGTTGCACCCAAATGAAACCAACCGCGCAACTTGGGCGGTGATACAGGCTGCTGTGTCATTCCTTGAGGCTACTAGGTAAATCGAGTGCTCTATATCGACAAATGAGCGGCGCGCTGATAAGAATCTCCTATGACATTTAGATCTCCTATATTCGAACTCAGCCATACTTTCATCGATGATTCAGCGGCCTTGAGCCCAATGGATTGCACCTATTTAGGCAATGGCTTAAACCAAGACAAGCTCGACGACTTCTCAATTGCTGGAGCGGAAAAATCGGCAGCGCTAACCCGCGAAACATTGAAGAAGCTTGTTGCAATGAATCCAATTGATGAGATTGATCGAATTGCCCAGACTGTTATGCAAGAACGTTTAGAATCATCGTTAGCTCTACACGATAGCCAGGAGTCGTTTGTATTGTGGAATGTTCTTACATCCCCACCGTCAAATGTGCGCTCCATCTTCGAATTAATGCCAAAGAATAACGATCAGGATTTCGAGAATATTGCAAAGCGTTTAGCTGCAGTTGATGGTGCATATAAGTCTTGGACTGGCGCAATCATGGAAATTGCTAAGAGCGGTAAGACGACTGCCCAACGTCAGGTTCGTGGAGTAATTGAACAACTTGAAAGCTATGCAAACGGTGGCTTTAGCGCGATGTGCAAAAATTTTGATTCAGATGGTAAATATTCAGCGATTCATGCAAATGCAAAGTTAGCTGAAAAAGCTGCAGCAGAGACAGCAGAGTTCTTAAAGAATCAATATCTTCCCATTGCAACTCCAGAAGATGCAGTTGGAGCTGAACGCTACGCAGTATGGGCGCGTTATTTCACCGGTGCAAAGTTAGATCTTCGTGCAACATATGAATGGGGTATGGCAGATCTGAAAGCAATAAATGAACGAATGTGGGAGATTGCCGAGCAAATTAAGCCAGGAGCAAAGACTCTTCGCGAAGTTGCAGATCATTTGGATCACGATCCAAAGTATGTAATTAAAGGAAAAGAAAACGTTGTTAAATATTTACAGGATTTCACTGATGCTGCTATTAAGCGCATGGATGGCGAATACTTTGAAATCGATGATCGCATTAAAATTTGCGAAGCACGTCTTGCACCCGAAGGAAGCGCTTCTGCACCGTATTACAACCCACCATCTGAAGATCTTTCTCGTCCAGGCACTACATGGATTCCAATGTTGGGTAAAGATGAAGCCAGTAGCTGGCACCTTGTTTCAACGTGGTATCACGAAGCGGTACCAGGCCATCATCTGCAATGTGCAACTGTTGCCATTGAGAAAGATCGCCTTTCACGTTTTCAAATCAATGCAGCTTGGATCAGTGGATATGGCGAAGGCTGGGCTCTTTATGCCGAGCGCTTTATGAATGAGCTTGGTGCATTTGATGAACCAGGAATTGAGATGGGTTATCTATCGGCTCAAGCTCTACGTGCTGCGCGTATCGTTGTAGATATCGGAATGCACCTTGGATATACCGATTTTGATGGCAATGTGTGGAACGCCGAATCATCGCGCAAACTGCTCAATGAACAAGCTCTCCTTGATGAGGATCATTCACGTAGCGAAACAGATCGTTACTTGGGTTGGCCGGGTCAAGCAATTTCCTACAAAGTGGGAGAGCGTGTCTGGATGAAATCCCGTGAAGATGCAAAGGCCCGCTTGGGTGGTGCGTTCTCACTGAAGAAGTTCCATACCTATGCGCTCAAGATCGGGCCAATGGGCCTAGACCCATTTGCTGCAGAATTAGCCAAGTGGGACGGCAAATAACCCATAGTTGGGGTATTGCACGCGTGAAATTCTTGGGTTTTTTAGAAAATCCTGAGCTTCATAGTGCAAAAAGCGTATTAGTGCTTCAGAATAATCCTGCTAAAGCGCGATGAGGCGCCTCGAGGTCCTCATAAGCGTCAAGGTTTCAGGTGCCAGTAGGTGCTTGGAAAACACATACCTCATGGAGGCATAGTTACATGCTAAAACTCGATAGCAATCAATGGAACCTGGTCTATAACATCTTTTCATTTGGACTAGTTTCAATGCTCGCATGCACTATCTATACGCTCGTTTCACAAAGCCGCGTATCTGCGAAGTACCGTAACGCACTTGTAATGTCATCAATGGTTACATTCATTGCTGGTTATCACTATATGCGTATTTTCAACTCATTCAATGAATCATCTGCAGACATGACAGTTAATGTTTCAGGTGCTCAAGGTTCATTTAATGAGGCTTACCGTTATGTTGACTGGTTGCTCACTGTGCCTCTACTTCTTGTTGAAGTAATTGCAGTGCTTGCACTTGCAAAGGAAGTTTCACGCTCTCTAATCATGCGTTTAGTTCCAGCTTCAGCTGCAATGATTGCACTTGGATACCCTGGTGAAGTTTCAAACGATAAGGGCACAGCAATTCTTTTCGGTGTGCTTTCAACACTTCCATTCCTTTACATCCTTTACGTATTGTTCGTCGAGCTTGGTAAATCACTCGACCGTCAACCAGAAGGTGTAGCTGCGACAGTAGGACGTCTCCGCCTGCTTCTCATCGCTACATGGGGTGTATATCCAATCTCATACATTCTAGGAATGAATCCTTCGACAGACATGTCTGTAGCTGCACAACAATTCGTTGGCGTGCAGGTCGGTTATACAATTGCTGACATTCTGGCTAAGTGCGTATTCGGTCTTACAATTTTGAAGATCGCACGCATGAAGTCAATTGCTGAAGGCATGAAGGAAGATCACTAATTAAATAGTTCGAAGATGGGGTGTCGAGAAATCGGCACCCCATTACTATTATGAGGAGTTAAAAAATGAATAACAATCTTTTAAATAACTACCGTATGGGTGCCTATCTGCTGATCGCAATTGGACTTATCAATCTTCGATATCAAACTGGACATAACGGGGTTCTCACACATAGTTTGACGATCATTGTTCCTGGGGCGGTTTTGCTTGCCATTACATGGGTACCAACCTTGGTCAAGAAGTTAGAAGCAAAAGCAGTTCAGGCTCTATTCATTACTCTTGGGCTTATTCTCATCGCATATGCAGTCATTAATTAGCTAGGTGCTTGCAAAAGCTATGCAATAGGAGCAGAGTCAATTGCATGAGCGAAAACAGTGAATGGTCTTTTGAAACCCAACAAATCCATGCAGGTCAAACTCCTGACTCAGATACAGGATCTCGATCTCTGCCGATATATCAGACTACCGCCTACCAATTCCGTGACACCGAGCATGCGGCCAATCTTTTTGGAATTGCAGAAGCCGGAAATGTTTATACACGTATAAATAATCCTACACAGGATGCCGTAGAGAAAAGAATTGCTGTTCTCGAAGGTGGTGTTGCAGCTTTATTAGTGGCATCTGGGATGGCAGCAACAACTCTTGCAATAATGAATGTAGCGCAAGCCGGTGATCACGTAGTTTCAAGTTCTAACATCTACGGTGGAACTTATAATCTCTTCAATTACACACTCCCTAAATTTGGTATTGAAGTCACGTTTGTAAATGACACGGGCAATATGGATGCATGGCGGGCCGCAGTTAAACCAAATACGAAGGCCTTTTTTGGCGAAGGAATCTCAAATCCACTTGGCGCAGTACTAGATCTTGAAGCCATCGCCAAAATTGCTCATGAAGCCGGGGTTCCATGGATAGTTGATAACACGATTGCTACACCATATGTAACTCGGCCATTTAATTATGGCGCCGACATAGTGACTCACTCTGCAACAAAGTTCTTGTCTGGACATGGAAATGCCATGGTTGGCGCAATAGTTGATTCTGGTAACTTTGATTTTGCTAAGAATCCCGAGAAATTCCCAGGCTTTAATGAACCTGACCCAAGTTATAACAACATGGTTTATGCAAAAACGCTTGGTGTCGGTGGTGATTTTGGTGCAAATCTTGCTTATATTTTTAAGGCGCGGTTGCAATTACTTCGAGACTTTGGCTCTTCTGTTTCTCCATTTAACGCCTGGTTATTATCGCAAGGCCTTGAAACGCTTAATTTGCGAATGGACCGTCACCTTCAGAATGCACAAGCACTTGCAGAGTGGTTAGAGAAGCAACCCGAAGTTGAACATGTTAGTTATGCAGGACTTGCTTCTTCACCTTGGTATGCAACAGGTAAGAAATATGCCCCCAAAGGCGCAGGCGCTGTCTTTACTTTCGAAGTTAAAGGGGGAGCACCTGCTGGACGCAAATTTGTAGAAGGATTGAAATTATTTAGCCATGTAGCAAATATCGGTGATGTTCGTTCATTAGTTATTCATCCTGCATCAACAACGCACTCTCAGTTAAGTCCAGAAGAACAGTTAAAGGCAGGGATCACACCAGGAATGATTCGCGTGAGTATTGGACTAGAAAATATTGAAGATATCAAAAATGATATTAAGTTAGGTTTTGCTGTCGCAACTACTTAATCTTTTTTGACTAAGACTGATTTATTTTCGAAAGGATAAATCAGATTTTTTCATTTCGGCCACTAACACTCTGATTGCATTTGGTCCTATGCCATCAAGTTCTTTGAGGGCGGCTAAAGATGTTTTTCGTAAATCACTCACACTAAACAAGCCATCATCAATGAGTGCATGCCGTGCAGAAGCGGCCAAACCTATTTCGCGCCATTGAGTATCGAGGGCTTCATATTTATCTGACTCTGGGGCATTAGTAGTTTGAGGCTGTGTACGTGCCATTTTCTCAGCCCGTCGCTCGGCAGCTGCTTTTTTCGCCGCAGATGCCAACATCTTTGTTCGAGCCGCGGATTGTTTGCCCATAGGAATAGTTTAACTTTTAGCTAATCGTGTAAACAGTTATAAGTGTGCGGGAGAAGGGACTTGAACCCTCACGTCCGAAGACACAGGTTCCTAAGACCTGCGTGTCTGCCATTTCACCACTCCCGCAAACCCAGCCGGAAAACCTTGCGGCTCCCATATGGATAGGGCACAAGATTAGAGGTAAGTTAGCGATGTACAAAACCAGCGCGTAAGGGAAGGCTTAACTCCATGTCACTCACACCAACTCCTGCAGATAAGTTTACTTTTGGTCTTTGGACCGTTGGTTGGCAGGCACGCGACCCTTTTGGTGATCCCACACGCGCTGCCCTTGACCCAGTTCGCACCGTTAATGAGTTAGCTGCTCGCGGTGCCTATGGTGTGACTTTCCACGATGATGATTTGTTTCCATTTGGAAGCGATGAAAGCGCACGCCGTGGACACATAGATCGCTTTAAAAAGGCATTGGCAGAAACAGGCATGAAAGTGCCGATGGCAACGACAAATCTTTTCTCACATCCGGTATTTAAAGATGGAGCGTTTACTTCTAATGATAAAGATATTCGCCGCTTTGCAATTCGCAAGGTGATGAAGAATATTGAATTGGCTGTTGAGTTAGGTGCAAAAACGTATGTGTGCTGGGGTGGTCGTGAAGGTGCCGAATCTGATGGTGCCAAAGATGCCTACGTTGCATTAGATCGTTTCCGCGAAGCTTTTAATACTTTAGGCGAATTCGTAACTGATAATGGCTATGACATTAAATTTGCTATCGAGCCAAAGCCAAATGAGCCACGCGGCGATATTTTCTTGCCAACAATTGGTCATGCGCTCGCTTTTATCTACACACTTGATCGCCCAGAGTTAGTTGGACTAAATCCCGAAGTTGGTCACGAACAAATGGCAGGGCTTAACTTTGTGCATGGAATTGCGCAAGCTCTATGGCAAAAGAAGTTGTATCACATCGATCTCAATGGCCAACATGGTCCAAAATTTGATCAAGATTTAGTCTTTGGTCACGGAGATTTAAAATCTGCATTCTTCTTGGTAGATCTTCTCGAGCGTTATAAGTACGACGGTCCAAAGCACTTTGACTACAAGCCAGCACGCACCGAAGATGACAAGGGTGTATGGGAATCAGCAACATCAAATATGCGCACGTACTTGGCACTTAAAGAGCGTGCTGCAGCATTCCGCGCAGACCCACGTGTAATTGAAGCGATGAAAGCTTCAAATATTCCTGGACTTACTGAACCAACACTTAGTGCAGGTGAAACATGGAGAGATCTTGCTAAAGATTCCTTCGATGCCGAAGCTGCAGGTACACGAGGCTACGGTTATGAACTAGTTGATCAGTTAGCACTAGAACATTTGATGGGAATTAAAGGCTAACTAACTGCAGCGCCGCGACGAGAAATCGCATCAACGCCAGCTGAAATCAGCAAGACAAGTCCAGTAACAATGAACTTGATTCCTGCTGCATATCCCAACAGACCCATGCCGTTATCAATAACAGCAACTACTAGGCCGCCCAGAATCGCATCGCGCATCTTGCCCTTGCCACCAAATAATGATGTTCCACCGATAACTGCTGCACCTACTGCATACAAAAGCGTTGAACTTCCGCCAGTTGTAGGAGAGACAGAGTTTTGACGAGATGCAAAGATCATTCCGGCAATTGCGGCAAGACCTGAGCAAATCATGAAGGCAGCAATTCGTACACGTTTTACATTGATACCTGCTCGGCGTGCAGCTTCTGCATTGCCACCCACAGCATAGATATGACGCCCAAATGCGGTCTTGCCCAGAACAAAAGTTCCGACAACAAGTAGCAAGAGGATGACGGGAACCACGTATGGAATTCCCTTAAGGCTAACCAAATCTGGATTATTGCTTCGCTCTAAGTTCAGTGCAAAAACAGCGGCACCTGTAATGCCGAGTAATCCAGCGGTTTTTAATACCCAGAGTTTGATGAGTTCGGATTTCAATCCAGCTTTGCGACGGGCATTAATGCTGCCAAGTCCCGTAAGTACATAGACCACAGAGACTGCTGCAAAGAAAATCCAACTCAAAAACGGTGAAAGATTAGAGTTTTCAACGGCCAAGATTGTTTTATCTTCCACACGAATAGTTCCACCCTCACCAGCAAGTAGCAGCAAAATTCCTTGGAAAGCTAGGAAGGCGGCTAATGTAACGACGAATGAAGGAATTCCAAGGCGTGCAACTAAAGTTCCTAAGCCAAAACCTAAAATGACACCAACAATGATTGAAACTAATAGCGCTGCATACCACGGCACATCGTGATTGGTAATCAAGATGACAAGTACGGCGCCGGTTACACCTGCAGTAAAACCAGCGGATAAATCAATTTCGCCAAGCAGAAGAACAAAAACCAGACCCATTGCAATAACAATGACTGCAGCAGCCTGTGTTAAAAGATTTGCAAAGTTGCCAGGAGTTAAAAATACGCTCGACATGGATCCAAAGACGATGCAGAGAACCACAAGGCCAAGAACTGCTGGCAGTGAACCGATATCACCGGCCTTTACACGGGCCCAATAGTCACTCATAGAACCTTTAATGGTTGCCTCTTGCGCTTCAACAATGCTCATTATTTAGCTCCCTTGTTTGCAGCAGGTACTTCAACGCCGGCAGATTTTCCAGTGGTAATTAACTCAATAACTTGACGAGGGATAACTTCATTTTTATCAACTTGCGCCGCCATATTTCCCAAATAAAGCGCAGCAATGTTGTCTGCAACTTCGAAAACATCGTTGAGGTTGTGGCTAATTAACACAACCGCTAAACCGTTATCGGCAAGGCGACGTACCAAGTTAAGAACTTGTTCAGTCTGGGCTACACCTAAAGCTGCAGTTGGCTCGTCCAAAATAACAACTTTACTATTCCACAAAACTGCGCGGGCAATAGCCACGGTCTGACGTTGGCCACCTGAGAGTGAAGAAACGGTTTGGCGGATTGATTTAACGGTTCGAACACTTAAGCCATCCAGAGTCTTTCGGGCAAGTGCTTCCATTGACGTTTCATTTAATACCGGACCACGTTTTTGTTCGCGTCCTAAAAACATGTTGTGAACAATATCTAAGTTATCGCACAGGGCTAGATCTTGATACACAATTTCAATTCCAAGCGCGGTTGCATCACGTGGGCCATGAATATCTACGTTGTTACCTTCAAATAAGAAATCACCAGTTTCTGGCGTATAAATTCCAGCGATACATTTAATGAGCGTGCTTTTACCCGCACCGTTGTCACCAACTAGTGCCGTAACTTTGCCAGCAGCGATATCAAAATTTACATCTTTTAATACATGTACCGGACCAAAAGATTTGTTAACACCGCGGAGTGAAAGTATCGGTGTACTCATGTGTCTGCCCACTTTTCTTTAGTCGCTTTTAATTTATTAAACGTTATAGCTATTAAACACCTTATTAAAGAAGTTGCGGCCCAGGGAATGAACCCCGAGCCGCAACCTACTTTCTATTGCCTAGCTAGGTCGGAAATTAGATTCCGTTAGCTGTGCAGAGATCTTCGATGCCCTTACAGACATCTTCCTTCTTCTGGAAGCCATCAGCAATAACGTCCTTGACGTTTGCCTTTGTGATTCCAACTGGTACCAATAGAACTGATGGGACATCCATTGTTCCGTTGTTTACTGAACCTGTTGCTGTTGTTGCTGCTTCACCCTTAAGCAATGCGATTGCAAGAGTTGCTGCGCCTTCAGCTTCAGCCTTGATGGCCTTGTAAACAGTGTTTGAAAGGTCACCTGTAAGGATTGCACGCAATCCATCAACAGTTGCATCTTGTCCAGATACACAGACCTTGCCGTTTAGCTTGTTCTTCTTAAGAACTGCTACAGCTGCAAGTCCAAGACCTTCGTTAGCTGAAACAACTGCGTCGAGCTTTCCGCCAGCCTTTGATAGCTGCTGTTCGAAAATAACTCCACCCTTTGCGTTATCCCAATCTGGGACAGCTTGGTCATCAACAAGTGTGTAAGCCTTTGAATCGATCAAAGGACGTAGCACTGAGTCATAGCCAGCCTTGAAAAGTGTTGCGTTGTTATCTGTTGGTGAACCATTGAGGTAAACGATACGAGCAGTCTTCTTACCTGCTGCATCTAGACATGCTTTGATGCCTTCACCTTGTAGCTTGCCAACTGCTTCATTATCAAATGAAACATAGTATGAAGCTGAACCATTAAGTGTTAGACGGTCGTAGTCGATTGTCTTTACACCTTGTGCTGCAGCTTTGTCCTGAACAGCCTTAGCTGAATCTGAATCTAGGTTTACAAGGATAAGAACCTTTGCACCAGCTGTAAGCATCTGGTCTGCAATTGTTGCGAACTGAGCCTTGTCTCCGTTTGCGTTTTGAATATCAACTTTTACAGAAGCTGCATCAAATGCTGCTTGAAGGAATCCGCGGTCAGCAGTTTCCCAGCGGTTTGATGATGCTGCGTCAGGAAGAATTACACCAACGAAACCATCTGAGGCTTTGTTAGCTTTTGAGCAACCTGTAAGTGCGATAGCAACTGCAGCAAGAACTGCAGTAATCGCGAGGCGGCGCTTTTTCATATATGAAACACCTTTCGAAAGGAACCACACCCCTGGGTAGAACTTTTTCTAGCCAGATGAGAAGGGTGCGGTAGTGGAGCAAACGGTAGTAGGAAAGGTCAAAAAGGTCACTAGTGAATTAGAGCAAAAATCACCCCTACATCTAACGATTTGATAACGGTGGCCAACGCTCGCGATAGCCTTAGGCGGTGTCCACTCAGGTTGAACTTCTCGAGTCTGCAATCAAGGCTGCCTTAGAGCGAGCCCTACTTGCTGGCTCACTATCTGGACACATTCCGGCCACTATCAAGCTAGAGCGACCTAAAGATCGCGACCATGGCGACTATGCAACTTCTATTGCATTGCAATTGGCAAAGCCTGCCGGTAAGAACCCTCGAGATATAGCGCAGATTATTTGCGACCAGTTAGCTGGCACCGTTGGAATTTCTAAAGTTGAAATTGCTGGACCTGGATTTATTAACATCACTCTTAACCGTGCAAACCAAGCCGAACTTGTTACGACAATTCTCAAAGCGACTAAAAATTATGGAAAAGGAAATGCGCTCGCTGGTGTTCGGATAAACCTTGAATTCATTAGTGCCAATCCCACCGGACCTCTTCATCTTGGCCACACTCGGTGGGCCGCCGTTGGTGACTCACTAGGTCGAGTATTAAGTGCGGCAGGGGCAAAAGTAACTCGTGAGTTTTATATAAATGATCGCGGAAACCAGATGGATTTATTTGGCGCATCGGTTGAAGCAGCTGCACTAGGAAATCCAATTCCAGAAGATGGTTATCAAGGTGCCTACATCGCATATTTAGCTAAAGAAGTTGTCGCAATTGATGCATCAATAACTTCTTTGCCAGAAGGTCAACGACATCCAGCCTTTCGTGAAGCGGCATATGCCGTGCAGTTAAAAGATCAACAACGCGTTCTAGATATTTTTGGTACACATTTTGATGTCTGGTTTTCAGAGCGTTCATTGCATGATCAAGGCGCGGTCGAACACGGATTAGAAAAACTGCGCAAACAAGGCCATGTATTCGAAGAAGAAGGCGCTATTTGGCTTCGTACAACTGACTTTGGTGATGATAAGGATCGGGTATTAACAAAGTCGGATGGTTCACTTACTTATTTCTCATCAGATACCGCCTACTACATCAACAAGCGTGAGCGGGGTTTTGATATTTGTATCTACATGCTTGGCGCTGATCACCATGGATATGTGGGTCGCCTCAAAGCTATTGCGGCTTGTGCTGGAGATGACCCCGACTACAACATAGATGTTTTGATCGGACAGTTAGTCAAGATTATGGAAGGTGGCGAAGAGGTAAAACTATCTAAACGCGCTGGCACCATTATTACGTTAGAAGAGTTAGTTGAAAAAGTAGGGGTAGATGCTGCCCGTTACACGTTGATCCGTTATCCAGTTGATACACCGATGGTGATGGATATAGATATTTTGAAACGTAATACAAATGAAAATCCGGTTTACTACGTGCAATATGCGCATGCGCGAATTGCGGCCGTACTGCGTAATGCCGCTGAATTAAATATTGCAGTAGAACTTAACGAATTTGATTCATCCCAGTTAGTCCATGATCGCGAAAATGAACTTCTTGGTGCGTTAGCCGAATACCCTCGTGTTGTACAAACCGCAGCCCAACTTCGTCAACCTCACCGCATTGCTCGATATCTTGAAGAGTTAGCTGGTACTTATCACGGTTTCTAT
>CANFUR010000023.1 GCA_947450175.1 Actinomycetota bacterium
CAAACTTTACGCACAGGAGTTGTGATGGTTCAAGCCGAAGTTGCCGATCGGCTAGCGGCAAAACCAGGTACCAAAGATTATGGAATCCCATCGGTAAAAGCGGCATGGTGGGCAGAAGTAAAAGGAGCCGGCTCAGTTTCGCGTTCAGTGTTTTGGCCTGCACCTAATGTGGACTCTAAATTAGTTTCGTTCACGCGTCGCCAAACACCAGGGGATGAAGAACTGCGTCGTAAAGTTTTTACAATTATTGATGCAGCTTTTGCACAACGTCGAAAGATGCTGCGTTCAGCCCTTTCTGGCCTCTACGGTTCCTCATCTGCTGCTGAAGAGATCCTTACGCGTGCACATATCGATCCAACCCTTCGCGGTGAAGCTTTAGAAATTGGCGGATTTTGCGCCATCGCTGCAGTTGCACCTGACATTTTCTAGCCAACGCATTAAGGTCAATTCATGCCAATAAAAGCCGTGACTGTGCGAGTTCCTGCAAAGGTTAATTTGCAACTCTCAGTTGGTCCACGTGAAGAAGATGGCTTTCATAATTTAGTTTCAGTTTTTCAGGCAATTTCAATCTTTGATGAAATCACATTGACTTTGGCAGAACCAAATTCTGGCCTAACCGTATCAATTACTGGTGATCAGACTCATGGCGTTCCAGCCGATGCTAGTAATTTGGCTGCTCAAGCTGCAGCTTTATTAGCCAAAGAATTTGATCTCGTAATCGATGCACACTTAGAGATTAAGAAATCAATTCCAGTTGCTGGCGGCATGGCTGGTGGTAGTGCAGATGCAGCAGGAACAATTGTTGCGATTGATTATTTGTATTCCCTCAATATGAGCCGTGAAGAAATGTCCGATATCGCAGCAAGGCTTGGCAGCGATGTTCCCTTCATGCTAAATGGTGGAACTGCAATTGGAACAGGTCATGGTGATCAATTAACATCAGCGCTATCGCGTGGTACCTATCATTGGGTTCTTGCACTTTCGACTCATGGACTTTCAACACCTGCCGTTTATGCAGAATGTGATCGCTTGCGTACTGGTTTAGAAATTGTTGAACCACAAACTAATGAAGCGCTGATGCAAGCATTACTTGCCGCGGATGCAGAAGCTGTTGGTGCAGCTTTGGTCAATGATTTGCAATCAGCAGCTTGTTCGCTACGTCCAGCACTTCGTTTAGTTTTAGATGTTGGTCAGGAATATGGAGCACTAGGGGCGTTAGTTTCAGGTTCAGGGCCAACTGTTGCCTTTCTTGTAGCCGATGAAGAAGCGGGCCTAGATTTAACTGTCGCGTTAACCTCTAGCGGAGTAGTTGGCAGCGTTGTCCGCGCATATGGCCCAGTTCCAGGGGCAAAAGTAATCTCATAAAGGACAGGCGATGTGGTCACAAGCATCCCCATTTATGAGAGAGAATACGTGTTCCGCCATTGTGTAGTGGCTAGCACATGGGCCTTTGAAGCCCAGGGTCCAGGATCGATACCTGGTGGCGGAGCGACAAGCGAAGCCGTAACAAAAGGCGGAGCCACCGATAGGATTCACTCGTGACCGTAGAAACCGTGATCGTTCTCGCTGCTGGCGAAGGAACACGGATGAAATCGGCAAAAGCCAAAGTTCTCCATAGCGTTGCAGGTCGTTCGTTGCTTGGACATGTGCTCAACGCAGTCAACGAATTAAATGCTAAAGAAGTTCGCATCGTCGTGGGCTCAGATCGCACCGCAGTCGAAGAACACATAACTGCAATTGCACCAAAAGCTTCTACGGTTTTTCAAGAACATCGTGGAGGGACCGGCCATGCTGCGCAATTAGCGCTCGCAGGTATAACTCCAAAAGGAACAGTCTTAGTTCTTGCCGGTGATACACCAATGATTACCGGTGTATCACTTGCAGCCTTTATTGATGCACATGTTGGTGGAAAATTTGCCGCATCTGTATTAACCGCTGAGCATCCAGATCCAACTGGTTATGGGCGAATCATTCGTGATGATTCTGATGAACTATTAAAAATTGTTGAAGAAAAAGATGCAACAGATGAACAACGTTTTATCTTTGAAATTAACTCAGGTGTGTATGCCTTTGATGGCGCGGCCTTAGCGGCTTCGATTGGAAAACTCAATAATTCGAACGCTCAGGGCGAACTGTATTTAACTGATGTCATCGGAATTTTAAAAGCCGAAGGCGCATCAGTTGCAGCAATTATGATTGAAGATTTCACTGAAATTCTTGGCGTCAATGACCGTGTTCAATTAGCTGAATCTGCGGCTCTCTTGCGCGATCGAATTAATGATTACTGGATGCAAGCCGGTGTGACAATTATTGATCCAACTACAACCTGGATAGATGCAACAGCTTCAATTTCAAACGATGTAACTATCCACCCAGGTAGCGCAATTTATGGAACTACGTCAATCGCTTCTGGCGCTGTCATTGGTCCTCGCACGACTCTTACCAACTGTCAAGTAAAAGAAGGTGCATCAGTACTGGAATCAATTGCTTTCGATACAGTCATTGGTGAAGGCTCAAGCGTTGGTCCATTTACTTATTTGCGCGCTGGAACAGTCCTTGGTGATGCAACTAAGGCTGGGGCATTTGTTGAAATGAAAAATGCAACAGTTGGTGCTGGTTCAAAAGTCCCACATCTGTCATATGTAGGCGATGCCACAATCGGAGAAGGCACCAACATCGGTGCTGCAACAATTTTTGTTAACTATGACGGCGTAGAAAAGCATCACACCACAATCGGAGACCATGTCCGAATTGGTAGCGACACAATGCTGGTGGCACCAATTACTGTGGGGGATGGGGCATACACCGCAGCAGGTTCAGTCATTACTGAAAATGTTCCAGCCGGAGCTATTGGAGTTGGCCGAGCTAAGCAGAAAAATGTATTAGGTTGGGTCATGCGCAAGCGTGCAGGATCTAAATCAGCACAAGCCGCCGAAGCTAAAGAGAAGAAAGGCCAATAAATGAGCGAGATCCGTTTATCTTCTGAAAAGAGATTACGCCTTTTTGCAGGCCGCGGATTTCCTGAATTAGCCGATGAAGTGGCTTCAGAGCTCGGCATCCCACTCACACCAACATCTGCATATGACTTTGCTAATGGTGAAATCTTTGTTCGCTTCGAAGAATCAGTCCGTGGTTGCGATGCTTTCGTCATTCAAAGCCACACAACTCCGGTCAATAAGCAGATCATGGAACAACTCATCATGGTCGATGCCCTCAAGCGTGCATCTGCAAAACGCATCACTGTTGTGGCACCGTTTTATGGATATGCCCGCCAAGATAAAAAGAGCCGCGGACGCGAACCAATTACTGCGCGACTTATGGCAGATCTTTTCAAAACAGCTGGCGCAGATCGTTTGATGTGCGTTGATTTACATACATCACAAATTCAAGGTTTCTTTGATGGTCCAGTAGATCATCTCTTTGCACTTCCAATGCTGGCTAACTATGTTGGCAGCAAAGTTGATCGCACTCGCTTAACAATTGTTTCACCAGACTCTGGACGCGTACGAGTGGCAGAGCGTTGGTCAGATTTACTCGGTGGTTGCCCAATTGCATTTATTCACAAAACTCGCGATCCACGCATCCCTAATGAATCAACAACTGGGCGTGTAGTTGGTGACGTGCAGGGCCAAACATGTGTAGTTATCGATGACATGATTGATACTGCCGGAACAATTACTAAAGCAGTAGAAGCTCTCTTTGATGCTGGCGCTGCCGATGTAATCATCGCTGCAACACACGCAGTTCTTTCAGGTCCAGCAGTTGAACGTTTGAAGTCTTCTCGAGCTTCCGAAGTAGTTGTTACAAACACTTTGCCCATCTCTGAAGATCAAAAGTTCGATGGGCTAACGGTCCTTTCAATTGCTCCACTTCTAGCCCGCGCCATCCGCGAAGTATTCGAAGATGGCTCAGTCACCAGCCTCTTTGACGGGCATTCCTAAGCGGGGATTTGCGCTCTTTGTAGTCAGTCTTATAACCTTGCGCTGTTCCGGCGAGGGTAAGAATTTACTTCCGTAATCGACGGTGTGGGTTAGTTTTCCTGCTGGGACTTTTGTGAAGCAACCGAAAGATACCTAGAGGAGTTTAAAATGGCAGAAATCAGCATCAACGGCGTTCGTCGTACCGAATTTGGTAAAGGCGCATCACGTCGTGCACGTCGCGATGGCTTGGTTCCTGCCGTTATCTACGGTCACGGTGAAAAGCCACAACACATCACTCTTCCTGCACGTGAACTCGGTGTTGCATTGAAGCAATCAAACGTATTGCTCGACATCATTGTTGATGGAAAAGCAGAACTCACACTTCCAAAGGCAATCGTTCGTCACCCACTCAAGCAGATTCTTGAGCACATTGACTTAGTTCTAGTACGTCGCGGCGAAAAGGTTGTTGTTTCCGTTCCAGTTCACGCAATTGGAGAGCACGATCGCGATGGAATTCTTGAGCACGTTCACAACACAATCGACGTACGCGTTGAAGCAACTGCAATCCCTAGCTTCCTTGAAGTTGATATTGCGGGAATGCATGCAGGTGAATCTCGTTATGCATCAGATGTGAAACTTCCAGCCGGCGTAGAACTTGATTCAGATCCAAAGACAATCGTTGTTCACTTGTCAGAGAAGTCCACTGCGGTGGTGGAAGAAGTTGCAGCACCAGCAGCAACTGATGCTGCAGCACCTGCAGGAGCCGCTGAAACCGACAAGTAGGACGCTTAACCCTTACGCTTATCGTTATGACGTGGTTGGTAGTGGGCCTGGGCAATCCAGGTGATAAATACGCTGCCACCCGTCACAACGTAGGGCAGATGGTGATCGATGAATTAGTTCGCCGTCATAACGTTAAATTATCTTCACATAAATCTCGTACACATATTGCAGCTTTTAAGTTAGGCGTTGGTGTTGATGCGCATCCAGTAATCGTGGCCAAGTCACACTCATATATGAATGAAACTGGCGGACCAATTAAAGCACTTGCAAATTTCTATTCAGTCGAACCACAGAAAATAATTGCACTTCATGATGAACTCGATATTCCATTTGCTGCTATTCGTACAAAAATAGCTGGCGGCGACAACGGCCATAATGGTTTGAAATCAATCACATCAGCATTTGGAACAGCGGAGTATTACCGCGTTCGCCTTGGAATCGGCCGGCCAATGGGAGAACAAGAGCCAGCTGACTTTGTTTTAAAGGCTTTTTCAAAGGTCGAACAGAAAGATCTCGACGAATTTATTGTTCGTGGTGCAGATGTTGTTGAGTCTTTGATCAACGATGGCTTAGAACGCACGCAAACGCGTTACAACTCTTAAAATTAACCAGTATTTCTAAGACCTGCTGCAACTCCATTAATTGTTAGTAGAAGTGCACGACGCAAAATTGGATCTGCAGAATCTCCTGCCTCACGAACTCGCTTGAGCAAGTTAATTTGAAGTAAATGGATTGGCGAAAGATAGGCATCACGAACTTGCAAAGTACGGGCCAAAATCTCTTGGTCCCCAAGCACAGCTTGCTTACCGGTTAATGTGAGAATCTCAGAAACAGTTAATTTAAACTCGGCTTCAATTTCATCCAAGAAGTGTTGAAGTTCTTGGGGAACTAAAGTTTCAACATAGCGGCGAGCAAGGGTTAGATCTGTTTTAGCCAAAGTCATTTCAACGTTACTGATAAATGTGTGGAAAAAGTGCCATTCGCTCAGCATCTTCTGTAATACCTGCGTATTACCAGCTTCGCGTGCAGCTTTTAATCCAGAACCCACGCCAAACCAGCCAGGAACAATCTGTCGAGATTGAGTCCAACCAAATACCCATGGAATCGCACGTAGTGAACCAAGACCGGCAGAGGCATCAGGGCGACGAGATGGACGTGAACCAAGGAAGAGATTTCCTAATTGTTCTACGGGAGTAGATGCATAAAAGTATGCAGGTAGATCTGGGTGATCAACAAGTGCGCGATAAGTGGCAAATGAACTATCACTTATTAACTGCATGCAGTCATTCCAGCTATCTAAATCTGCAACGGACTGACGTGGACCACGGTTGAGGACTGTTGCTTCTAGGGATGCCGCAAGAGTTAATTCAACGTTTTCTCGGGCAAGAGATGCAAGCGAATATTTATCACTAATAACTTCACCTTGCTCTGTCATTTTAATTTGGCCATCAACTGAACCCCACGGCAGTGCAACAAGAGCTTCATATGTCGGACCACCACCACGACCAACTGAACCACCACGTCCATGGAATAAGCGAAGTTTGACCCCATATTTGATTGCAACATCTCGCAAAGATCGTTGGGCTCGATGGATTTCCCATTGGCTCGTAGCAATACCTGCATCCTTGTTGGAATCTGAATAACCCAGCATTACTTCTTGAACATCTCCACGCAAAGCAACAAGGGAACGATACGCAGGATCACTTAAAAGCTTTTCTAAAATCTCACCAGCTGCGCGAAGTTCGGCAACGGTTTCTAATAATGGTGCAAAACCAATTCGAGCTTTCTTGTTCTTCAGATTCACAAGTCCTGCTTGTTGTGCAATAACTACGGCTGCAATCAAATCGTCAGCCCCTTTAGTCATAGAGACGATATAGGTTTCAATTGCTTGAGAACCAAAGCGGTCAATGAGATCGGCTATGGCAAAGAAAGTATCGAGCGTTTTTTGTGCGCCAGTATCTAGCTTCGTGATATCCAAATTTGTATCAGCGGCAAGTAAGCCTTTGAGGATCTCAAACTTTTCTTCGTGTGATTTTGTAACATAACCATCTATTTCGGTGGCCTGAGCTAATACATGATGATGGGCATCTGAGTGTTCACGGATATCCATAGTTGCATGAGTTATTCCAAAGGCGGCAACTGTGCGAATAGTGCGCTCAAGTAAGCCAGTAGCAATGAGTTCACCCTTATGTGCAAAGAGTGAATCGCGCATCAACATCAGATCTTTGAGTAATTCATTGGTGTCTGCATAATCTCGGTGATCAACATGAGCTGAGCCTTTTGCATGACGATCACGCGTTAAAGCCAAGCGATGAACAATCGCAGTGGCCTTTAAACGGTAAGGCTCTTGTGCATTAAGGCGCAAAAAGCGCGGTTCAAATTCACTGATGTGCTTAATATCGGCTTCTACCGACGCAGTTAGCTCTGGAGTAGCGCCAATAATGCGAGTTGAAATTGAAAGCATTTGACGTAAAGAATTCATTGCATCGATTGTTACACGGATTGCGTGAGCTACTTGTAAAACCATTGCATCAGTCGTTACTTGCGCGGTTACGTTCGGGTTCCCGTCGCGATCACCGCCAATCCAGCTGCCAAAAGATAAAGGGCGTGCGGTAACTGGCACAACAACATCGATACGTTTCATTTCACGTGCAAAATCATTGAGAACTTCAGGCACTGTTTGTCGGAATAAATCATCGAGGTAATACAGCGCGTTCATCGCCTCATCAAGTGGTTCAGGTTGACCAACACGAAGTTCATCGGTTTGCCACAGCAAATCAATTGTTTCGGCCAAGCGTTCATTCTGAGATGGATTGCGTGAATCTTCAAGCAGATCGGCAACTCGACCCATTTTGCTCAAAACTGAACGACGTGCCGCTTCAGTTGGGTGAGCTGTAAATACTGGCCGTACAGACATTTCATTTATCCACTGCGAAATCTCGTCAGTACTTAATTCGTGTCCAGGTGTTTGTGCTTTTAGTGCTGCTTCAATTTTGTCTACGGCACGTGCAAGCCATGAACCACCATCTGCACGGGCATCGGCTAAAACTCGTGAGCGGTGAACTTGCTCAGCGATATTTGCTAAGTTGAAATACGTACTAAATGCGCGCACTAATTGAACTGAATCTTCAATAGAAAGCGAGGCGAGAAGTTCATCGCCTTCACCTTCACGAACTGCTTTACGAACTTTTTCAACAAGGGCCAAAAGTTCTGGTCCTTCTTGGCGAACTAATGTTTGCCCCAGCAAATCACCCAGTCTGCGGACATCACTGCGCAATGCAGCATCATCTGCAGCTACTGCAACGCCAAATCCGCTGGTTTCCATTGGGCAATCCTCTCAGGTCGCCGCAGGTGGTGCGAACAAATTACAATGGATCCATTAGCCCCCTCCCTTTTGGGAACGGGGCCTTATGGCGTTTAACGGGAGGTACACAGTGCGAGGCTTAATTTCTGTATTGCCAATACAGCACGACGCATCTCATATCGTGGCCCCATTACCTGTGTATCCATTTTTACTTGCCCGTAGGTCACACGATCGGCCGATTTTAGTTATCACTAGTTCTAGCCGAAGTAGTGAAGATTTAGTAAATGAGCTGCGCGAACTGCACAACAATGTATTGGAGTTCCCAGCTTGGGAAACTTTGCCACATGAGCGTTTAAGCCCACGCAGTGACACAGTAGCCAAGCGAATTCAAACGCTCTATGAATTAGAAAAACAACAGCAAACATTTCCCATTGTTGTCACACCAGTGCGCGGTGCAATCCATCGAATAATTGCAACGCTGGGCAAAGGAGAACTGCTCGCGCTAGAAATAGGCAAAGAACAATCCCTAGATGATTTAGTCCGACATCTTTCTGCACTTGCTTATGCCCGAACAGATTTAGTTGAAAGACGTGGCGAATTTGCAGTTCGCGGTGGAATTGTTGATCTCTTCCTTCCATTGAGTGATTATCCAGTTCGCATTGATTTCTTTGGTGATGAGATTGAGGACATGAGCTACTTTGAAGTAGCTGATCAGCGGACGTTTAAACCAGTAGTTGGTGCTATCCAGATTTATCCATGTCGCGAACTATTGTTGAACACAGAAATGAAACATAGGGCGATTGAGTTGAGAGACACATTGCCAGCAGCAGCTGAACTACTAGAAAAAATTAGCGAAGGTATTTCTTTTGAAGGAATGGAATCACTGATTCCACTTTTAATTGATGAGACAGAAACGATTCTGTCCCGAATGCCCGTAAATACGCAGGTTGTCTTTATAGATGAAGAGCGAATTAAATCGCGTGCAGCAGATTTATTGGCAACTAACGAAGAGTTTCTTAACGCATCATGGAGCAATGCTGCACATGGAGCTGTGGCCCCAATTCACGATGGTTCAGGAACATATATGTCATGGCTTGAATTAATGGCAGAGATCAGTGATCACAAACTTGCCATGGGTTCTATGTCACCATTTGGAAGTGATTTAGCCGAGGACACTGAGTTTTTAGATTTCAATGCTATTGACCCAATGCGTGGTGACATTGAGCGCACAATAGAAGCATTACGTGCTGCTGTTCAATCACATTTCACCGTTATTTTTGCAACGCATGGTCATGGAATGTTGGAGCGCTATGCCGGAATTTTCCGTGCAGCTGACCTGCCGGTACAAATAAATGAAAAATTATTGGCTACTCCAACTAAAGGAGCGGTGCATTTAACAACATCAATCATCGCCCATGGCTTTGAAAGTACTGTCCAGCAAATCTATTTTATGACTGAGCGAGATTTAACCGGAAGTAAAGGAAGTGTTAAAGATTCAGAGCGCATGCCTACTAAACGCAAAAAAGCGATTGATCCACTTGAACTTAGAGCAGGGGATTTTGTAGTACATGAGCAACATGGGATTGGCCGATACGTTGAACTACTAGAGCGCACAGTTGCAGGTGTAACTCGCGAATATTTAATTATTGAATATGCCCCTGCCAAGCGTGGTCATCCAGGTGATCGCATCTTTGTGCCAACTGATGCACTCGAGCAAGTTAGTAAATATGTGGGTGGCGAAACTCCGACGGTTCACCGTATTGGAAGTGGTGAATGGCAAAAGGCAAAGGGAAGAGCACGCAAAGCTGTCCGACAAATCGCGGGCGAATTAATACGTTTATATGCTGCTCGAACAAGTTCTCCAGGTTTTGCTTTTTCACCCGATACACCGTGGCAGCGCGAGTTAGAAGATTCTTTCTCATACATTGAAACTCCTGATCAGCTTTCAACAATTAACGATGTTAAAGCTGACATGGAACGCCCTTATCCAATGGATCGAATTATCTGTGGCGACGTGGGTTATGGAAAAACAGAGATTGCAATCAGAGCAGCATTCAAAGCAGTTCAAGATGGTAAGCAAGTTGCTGTACTTGTTCCAACTACATTATTAGTCCAACAACACTCAAAAACTTTTGCTGAGCGCTTTGCGGGTTTTCCACTAAAGGTCGCCGGTCTTTCACGCTTTAGCAGCGCCAAAGAAAGCAAGGAGATCCTGGCTGGCCTTGGTACTGGAGTAATTGATGTCGTCATTGGTACTCATCGAATTCTTTCTAATGATGTTCAATTTAAGGATCTTGGCCTCGTAATAGTTGATGAAGAGCAGCGCTTTGGTGTTGAACAAAAAGAATCACTCAAGAAGTTACGCACTACCGTTGATGTATTAGCGATGTCGGCAACGCCTATTCCGCGCACATTAGAGATGGCCGTTACTGGAATCCGTGAAATGTCTACGATTACGACACCTCCAGAAGAGCGCCACCCAATCCTTACGTATGTTGGTCCGGCCGAGGAAGCACAGATAACTGCGGCCATTCACCGAGAATTATTGCGCGATGGACAGATTTTCTATTTGCATAACCGTGTTGAAAGCATTGATCGTGCGGCTTCACGACTTCAAGAGTTAGTACCTGAAGCACGCATCCGAGTTGCTCATGGGCAAATGAGTGAGGGTGCACTAGAGGATGTGATTTTGGCTTTCTGGAACCGTGACTTCGACGTCCTTGTTTGTACAACTATTGTTGAGAGTGGTTTAGACATTCAAAATGCAAATACATTGATTGTTGAACGAGCGGACATGTTTGGTTTATCGCAGCTTCATCAGTTGCGTGGCCGAGTGGGCCGTGGTCGTGAACGCGCTTATGCATACTTTCTTTACCCAGCAGATCAGCCATTATCAGAGTTAGCACATGATCGTTTAACAACAATTGCAGCTAATACCGAACTAGGTTCTGGCATGCGAGTTGCCTTAAAAGATTTAGAGATTCGTGGTGCTGGAAATCTATTAGGTGGGGAACAATCCGGACACATTGCAGATGTTGGCTTTGATTTATATATGCGTATGGTTGGAGAAGCGGTTCAAGATTATAAGCAGGGAATTATTGAGACTGAAGAAAAAACTTTAGAGTGCAAAGTTGAATTACCTATCAATGCCCACTTATCAAGTGACTATGTGCCCGGGGAGCGTTTGCGCCTTGATCTTTATCGCCGATTGGCTGATGTTAAGAAACCAGAAGATGTTGAAGCCATCCGCGCCGAATTAGTTGATCGCTTTGGCGATCTTCCGGATGAAGCGATTGCACTATTAGGAGTTGCACAACTTCGCGCACAAGCAAAAATTGCAAAATTGACTGAAGTCGTTGTTCAAGGAAAATTCCTGAGATTAGCTCCCTTAACTTTGCCTGAATCTGCCCAGTTGCGTCTGTCACGTTTGTATCCCGGTTCACTCTATAAACCCGCTACATCCACAGTTTTAGTTGCACTAACCAGAGGCCCCGCGTGGAATCCGTCGCAGAATGAGCCTGAGATAGTGGATACTTCTCTTCTACCCTGGGTCGTTGAGGCCGTAAACCAATTATGCCAAGCACCGAAAGTGAGTTCATAGTGAAAAAGATTCTGGCCGTTGTAGCCGTTGCAACCACGCTCCTACTAACTGGATGTTCCCAAGTTGGATCAGCAGCAACTGTAGGCAGTACCAAGATTTCACAAGCAACAGTGCAAGGCAGCATCGATGCAATTTTGGCAGCGCGCAAGGGTGTAGATACTTCACAGATGCAGTTAGAAACTGGCGAAGCACTTAATCGTGGACAACTTCGTTTTCATTTATTGACTGTTCTACTTCGCGATGTTGCCACTGAAATTAAACTTTCAGTTTCTAAGGCAGAAATTGATACACGCCGCCAGAGTATTCTTGACCAAGTTGGTGGAGCAGATAAGTTACCCAACGCACTCGTAGGAGCAGGTATCGCACCAAATGATTTTGATCAGTACATCGAAGCAATTTCACTTTCAGATAAAATTAGCCAAGCCCTAAAAGCCGCTGGTGTTGCAGATGCTGATATCGGCGCTCAGATCCAAAAGCTTGTAGTTGCAAAAGCAAAGGAACTTGGCGTGACTGTTAATCCACGTTATGGCAAGTGGGATGGAACAGTTGCAGATGTTGTTGCTACTGATTCAGCAGGATCTGCTGTAACTCCTGCAACCAAGTAAAACTTTGACGATGGCGCAGGGTTCACAGCTTCAACGCTTAGTTGATGTTATGAACCAATTGCGTTCACCTGGTGGTTGTCCTTGGGATGCCGAACAGACACATGAGTCACTTCTTAAATATCTATTAGAAGAGTCCTATGAGTTTGTCGATGCCGTTGCAAGTGGTGATCGAGTGGATATGCGTGAAGAACTTGGTGATGTATTGCTTCAGGTTTATTTCCATGCGCGCATTGCTGAAGAACATCCAACGGAACCATTTTCAATTGAGGATGTTGCCCAAGGTATCGCTGACAAGTTAATACGCCGACACCCACATGTATTTGCTGGCGTCGAAGTGGATGGCTCGGGGGATGTTTTAAAGAACTGGGAAGAGATCAAGAAGCAAGAAAAGGGACGAACATCGGCCCTTGATGGAATTGCTATGGCACAACCCGCGCTGCCATTAATTGAAAAGATTTTGTATCGAGCCGAAAAATATGACGTTGTCCTAGAAACTCCCACCAATGTCAATATTGCAGGTCAGGCCGATGAAAGTTCAGTGGGCCAGGCCTTGCTTGCCGTTATCGCTTGGGCTCATGCCAATGGAGTTGATGCTGAAGCGGCCTTGCGTGCAGAGGCGTTGAAATTAAGCGAACAAGTCCGTGCTATTGAGGCACGGTAGGATTACCCAGTAAAGATTGTGCGATTTCAGCGTTGAGGTCTACGGCACAAAATGCGTAAGTGACGAAGGAGAAACGCTAATGGCAATAATCGAAGCTCTCGGAGCCCGTGAAATTCTTGACTCCCGTGGAAACCCAACGGTTGAAGTTGAAATTGAATTAGAAGATGGAACGCAAGCACGCGCTGCAGTTCCAAGCGGTGCATCAACTGGTGCATTCGAAGCCTCAGAGCTGCGTGATGGTGGAGCACGCTATCTTGGAAAAGGTGTTGAAAAAGCAATTGCATTTGTAAATGATGAGATCGCACCAGAGATTATTGGTTTTGATGCACAAGATCAGCGCCTCATTGATGCTGCGATGATCGCTCTTGATGGAACAAAAAACAAATCACGTATGGGCGCCAATGCAATTCTTGGCGCTTCACTGGCTGTTGCTAAAGCATCTGCAGAATCTGCTGATCTCTCACTCTTCCGCTACTTAGGTGGACCAAATGCACACGTGCTTCCAGTTCCTATGATGAATATTCTCAATGGCGGAGCACATGCAGATACAAACGTTGATATTCAAGAATTTATGATTGCGCCAATTGGTGCACCAACATTCCGCGAATCACTTCGCTGGGGCGCAGAGATTTACCACGCACTTAAGTCTGTTCTAAAAAAGCGCGGCCTTGCAACATCGGTTGGCGATGAAGGTGGCTTTGCCCCAAACTTAGAAAGTAACCGTGCTGCCCTTGATTTAATCCTGGAAGCAATCGAAATCGCTGGATACAAGCCAGGTACACAAATCGCTCTCGCAATGGATGTTGCGGCAACCGAGTTTCACGACAACGGTAAGTACACATTCGAAGGCGCATCAAAGACATCAGCTGAAATGATTGCTTATTACACATCTCTAGTGGATGCATACCCAATCGTTTCAATCGAAGATCCACTCAATGAAGAAGACTGGGCCGGCTGGACTGATATGACTAAAGCCCTTGGTTCACGTATTCAAATCGTTGGCGACGATTTATTTGTAACTAATCCAGAGCGTCTTGCTCGCGGAATTGCAGGCGGAACAGCTAACGCACTTCTGGTTAAGGTCAATCAAATTGGAACTCTTACAGAGACTATTGATGCAGTAGAAATGGCGCACCGTGCTAACTACCGCAGCATGATGAGTCACCGATCAGGTGAAACTGAAGACACCACTATTGCTGACTTAGCTGTTGCACTCAACTGCGGACAGATCAAGACAGGTGCACCTGCTCGCACAGAACGCGTTGCGAAGTACAACCAACTTCTACGTATTGAAGAAGAGCTACAGGAAGGCGCACGTTACGCCGGCCGAGAAGCTTTTCCACGCTTTAAGGCATAAGTGAATTTGTGGCACGTCGACAATTAAGTTTCAGAAGTCGGCGTAGTTCGGGGCGCGCGTTAGCGTTATGGGCAATATTTTTTATATTAGCTCTAGCTATCGCGCCTCCCGTAAAGCACTACTTCACACAACGTGCACAGATCAGTGCCGTCAATGCTCAATTAACAAGTGATCACAAAGCTTTAGAGACTGCGCGCAAAGAACTTTTGATGTGGCAGGACCCTGAATATGTAAAGTCACAGGCACGTGAGCGTCTGCATTTTGTTTTACCAGGGGAGCGCCAATACATCGTCGCCGATAATGGCATCACCTCTGATGCAACCCAGACAAATAAAGTTGCCAGCGCACTAACCGATGGTCAACCTTGGTATGCACGATTAATAGCATCAATTAGCGAAACAGGTTGATGGATTGCGCGAAGTAACACAATCAGATTTAGATTGCATAGAAATTCAACTAGGCCGCACACCTCGTGATGTACATGCAATTGCTTATCGCTGCCCATGTGGAAAGCCGGCAGTAGTTGAGACTCCACCGCGTTTAGCCGATGGCACACCATTTCCAACTTTCTATTACGCGACGTGCCCACGTTTAACTGCAGCAATTTCAACTCTTGAAACAACTGGCTTAATGGGCGAAATGAATGAACGTCTTGAAACCGATGCCGAACTTGCCGGGGCATATCACGCA
>CANFUR010000024.1 GCA_947450175.1 Actinomycetota bacterium
GCGCTTGCGAATACGTACCGATAACTCCCCTGCGGCTTTGCGCGTGAAAGTGAGACCAAGAATTTGATCTGGCGTAACAAAACCATTGGCTACTAGATACAAAACACGATTCGACATAGTTTCGGTCTTGCCCGAACCTGCGCCTGCAATGACAACAGATGGTTCTAATGGACTGCTAATAATTTCAGATTGATATTTGGTAACAGGTTTAATGGATGAACCAAACTTTGGATGGGCTTGTAGCTTGGCAATAATCTCTTCTGGTGAATATTTTGCTACTCGCTCTATGTTTGTAAATGTCACTGCTCGATCACCGTCCGTCCATCACTTTGAACGGGACAGGATTTACGCACTGGACAGCCCTTACAGCGCTTGTTTATAGTGGCAAAAAAATGGGCGGCACCCATGCCGTCAGCAATTTCATTGAGTTTTTCTTTCGTTGCTTCAACATCAATAACATGTTGTGGCCGCAACGTTGCACCCGCAGAATCTGTTCCCAAGTAAACAAGTTCGGCACCTGCGCTGACATTGCCTTGAGTAAATCCACCTTCAGCAATTCCTACTTGATAGCTTGCAAGTTGCAGATTTTCTTTAGCTTCTTTAACTGAAATAGCTGAACTACCGGTTTTGAAATCAATAATAAAGAGGGAGCCATCAGCTTCAACTTCAAGACGATCAACGCTTCCCTTGATTCGAGCACGACCTAGCTTTATGTCAAACCGTATTTCAGCATCAACTACGGTTCGCTTAGTCTTTTTATGATACTCAACGAATTTTTCTAACATAGTTACTGCATTTTCAAGCTGTGATGCACTGACCCAACCCGATTCTGAATCAATAAGTTTCCATGAACTTTGTAAGTTAGCGATGAGATCTTCTTTGGTTGTTCCAGGTTCTTGCACCATTTTGGCGGCAAAGGCGTGAATCGCGGAGCCTAAAACTTGCGCAGTGCTGTCGCCATCGTTGCCTCCGTTATTTTGCAGAAACCACTTCACTCCGCATTCAACAAAAGATTCAGCTCCACTTGGCGAAACAACAACTTCTATATCTGGATTAATTACTGGTGCATCAGTACTCAGCGGGACAGAACCAATCCAGTTTTCTGGGTCTGCCACATAGATGCCTTCAGCTTTCATCGAGCTCAATAGTGCTGCTGCTACGTGTGCATGTTCTCCGCTCAGCTGACTGCGAAGTTCGGCTACAAGTGCAGGGGCAGTAATTGGTCGTGGAACCTCAGTGATTAATGGCTCTAACTCTTGATCAGTTTTATTAACCATTACTTCGATGGTTTCAAAAAACTGCGAAGGTTCTTCATCATCACGCTGTACTGCACTCACAAATAATGATTTTTTTGCCCGGGTTAGAGCCACATGAAACAAACGCTCTTCATCTTGCAATAGACCACTTGCCGCGATTACATCTAACTGATCACGGGCAATATCTGGGTTTCGTTGGCGCTCAACTAAACGTTCTGCGCCTAATAGAGATGAACGTTGCTTTAAATTTGGCCAAGCACCTTCTTGTAATCCTGCGATAGCAACTAAATCCCACTCACGTCCCTTGGCACTGTGAACTGTAAGGATTTCAACGAAATCTGGTCTGACTCCTTTTGCCGTAATAACATCTCCTGCAATATCTTCAGTTGCAATCTCAGTAATGAAAGCACCCGGCCCAGATAATGGGAAACGCTCTGAATATCGAGAGGCGCTTTCAAACAACTGCATCATTGCATCAAGATCGCGATCAGCCGCTGCCCCGCGAACTCCAGGACGCAATGCTTGATTGCGCCAAGCGTGAGCTAGTTTTTGTCCATCGCTAGTTTGTGCGTTGTCCCAAATTGCCCACAATAATTCATCTGCAGTAGCTTTCTTATTGCGCGCAACGCTTCGAGCTTTCTCAAGCAACTCATGAACTCGCGTAATTTCACTTGCACCTTCAATAAATAAATCTCCAGAATCGACTGCTGTAATTAATAACTGTGTTCCAGTGCGCTCATCACCATCTGCTCTGGCTGCGATTAGTGCGCGACGAATTCTGCGCAATGAAATTGAATCAGCACCGCCAAATTCACTCATAAGTAAGCGCTCAGCAGTATCAAAGTTGAGAGGTTGCAGTTTCAATGCAACGCGTGCAAGTAGAAGGAATGGCGCAATAGCAGGATTCCCAGCCAAAACTTGAAGTTCTGATGCAACAGGAATTCCAACTTGTGAAAATGCACGCCTTAGCGATGAAGCTTGCAAGCCTGGGCTGCGCAAAATTACTGCCATGTTGCTATAGGAAATTCCTTGGCGCAAATGTGCACTGCGGAATTGATGAGCGATAAAAGCTGCTTCTTCTGCCCCAGACCTGAAGCGATGAACCTGCACTTGCCCTGTATTTTCATTGCCACAACTGCGTTTGCGAGTAACAACTGAGCCCTTCATACTCTTTGCAAAGTTAATACCAACATCAAAGATGCTTGAAGCGTTTCGAAAGCCTGTATTTAAAATAATCTCTTTAGCACGGTAGGGATCAAGGGCTGCAGATAAACCATCTGGATCTGCTCCACGAAAGCGCCCAACAGCAGAATCTGCATCCGCGCAAATGATTACATCACTACCTGCCAACATGGTGAGCAGTGCACGTTGGGCTGGATCACTTTCCTGAAACTCATCAACCATAATAGTTGTGAAGCGCGCACGTAATTTTGCAAGTACGTCAGGATTATTGTGCAAATGAATCGCAGCGCGTGAAACTAATTCGGAAGGATCGATTCGAAGCTTGGCATCAGTTGCACTGATTTCGCGCATCACCATGGAATTCAAATAACGTTTCCAGAATGCGGCCGCTGCTTGCCAATATTTTTCACCTTCAGATTGACCAAGGGTTGCAAGTTGATCAGCATCAATTCCGCGCTCTGATGCACGCAAGATTAAATCGCGAAGTTCGCGGGCAAAGCCATTTGTAGTCAGAGCTGCATGTAAATCTTCTGGCCATTCTTTATAGCCATCCGCAATATCGCCCTGCAAAAGTTCTTTGATATAGCTTTCTTGTTCAGGACCACTTAATAAAATTGGTTCTGGGTCATTTTTTGCTTTCATTTTTACGATTGAAAAAGCCAAAGAGTGAAAGGTGCGAGCAAGTGGTTCAAACATTGTTTTTGTTGTGCGGAGTGCAATTGCATCACGCAGTTCGGATGCGCGTTCGCGCCCAAAGGTAAGCAGCAAAATCGAATCTGGGTTTTGCCCTTCGGCAATACGTGCAAGGGCTGCTTCTACTAAAACCGTTGTTTTACCTGTGCCAGGTCCACCACTAATTACTAACGGTGAGCCACGATGCGTAACTGCGGCTAACTGATCAGGTGTGAGAGCAGGCGTAGCTCTGGGCGCACTAGGTGCAACGAGGCTAAAGGGCTGCTTACTCACAGTGACAATTCAACCCTAGAGGGCTGACGAAACTGGCTTTATGCGTTGAGGTTGGCCTTCTTCTGACGGGCAGTTGTACGGGCACGCTCGTCGCCATCCAGGACTACCTTGCGGATACGAACAACTGCTGGCGTAACTTCTACACACTCATCTTCGCGGCAGAACTCAAGGGCACCTTCCATGTTGAGCTTCTTAGGCGGAATCAAACGCTCTGATTCATCAGTTCCTGAAGCACGCATGTTAGTAAGTTTCTTTTCACGAACACAGTTAACGTCCATGTCATCGCTACGTGAATTCTCGCCAATAACCATACCTTCGTACACTTCATCGCCAGGTTCTACGAATATTGTTCCGCGATCTTGTGTTCCATACAGTGCATAAGAAGTAACAGTTCCCATGCGGTCTGAAACAAGTGAACCTGTTCCGCGAGTACGGATATCGCCATACCAAGGTTCGTAACCATCAAATACGTGGTGCAGTAATCCTGTTCCGCGTGTTTCAGTTAAGAACTCGGTACGGAAACCAATAAGTCCACGTGATGGAACTTTGTAATCAAGACGGATCCAACCGGTTCCGTGGTTAACCATTTGTTCCATGCGGCCCTTGCGTAGCGCCATCAACTGAGTAAGAACACCTAAATATTCTTCAGGTGCATCAATTGTTAAACGCTCCATCGGTTCATGAATCTTGCCATCAATCTTCTTGATAACTACCTGTGGCTTACCAACAGTTAATTCAAAACCTTCGCGCTTCATGATTTCAACGAGAACAGCTAGCTGAAGTTCTCCGCGACCTTGTACTTCCCAAGTATCTGGACGTTCAGTATTTAGAACGCGCAATGAAACGTTACCAACAAGCTCGGCATCAAGGCGGCCCTTAACTTGGCGTGCAGTAAGCAGTTTTCCGCTCTTGCCAGCAAGTGGAGAAGTATTAATACCGATTGTCATAGAAATAGATGGTTCATCAACGATAATCAATGGCAGCGCATGCGGATTTTCTAGATCAGCAAGAGTTTCACCCAAAGTAATTGTTTCGATGCCAGCAACGGCGATGATGTCACCTGGATGCGCTTCAAGAGTTGGAACACGATCTAAGGCTTCGGTAATCAAAAGCTCTGAAATCTTTACGCGCTCTGTAGTTCCATCAGTCTTTATCCATGTAACAGATTGACCTTTTTTAATCACACCTTCGCGCACGCGGCACAAAGCCAAACGTCCAAGGAATGGTGAGGAGTCAAGGTTTGTTACGTGTGCCTGCAACGGCGCGCCTTCGTGATAGACAGGAGCTGGAATTGCACTAAAGATTGTGTCGAACAAAACATCTAAGTTTTCTTCTTCTGGCATTCCACCATCTACTGGGCGCTTTAATGATGCCCGACCAGCTTTAGCTGAGGCATACACAACCGGGAATTCAATCTGTGATTCAGTTGCATCTAGATCTAAGAATAGTTCGTAGGCTTCATCGACAACTTCAGCGATACGTGAATCGGGACGGTCGACCTTGTTGATTAACAAGATAACTGGCAAATTCTTTTCAAGGGCTTTGCGCAAAACAAAACGAGTTTGTGGCAATGGACCTTCTGATGCATCCACTAACAAAATTACGCCGTCAACCATTTCAAGTCCACGTTCAACTTCACCACCGAAGTCTGCGTGGCCTGGTGTATCAATAATGTTAACGATTGTGTCCCCGCGTTTAACCGCAGTGTTCTTGGCAAGAATCGTAATTCCCTTTTCGCGTTCTAGATCCATTGAATCCATCATGCGATCCTGGCTATCGTCCTGCTTCTTATATGCCGCAAAAGCACCTGATTGCCACAACATGGCATCAACTAAAGTTGTTTTACCGTGGTCAACGTGGGCAATGATGGCAACGTTGCGAAGGTTTTCGCGCTTTTTAACAGGCAGGTCTTTAAGATGCTCTTGGGTCTTGGCCACGAAAACTACTTTCCTAAGGAAACCGATGGTTTCTATTGATCAACTAAGCATTACTTGAGGCCAAGTTACCGGCCATCACAAGGGAAATCTTACCTTTTAAGGTTGCATAAGGACTAATTACTGCGCAGTTGTGCGGTGATTATTAGTCGTTTTGAGGAAAACCTAAGTTGATTCCACCATGGCTTGGATCTAACCAACGACTTGTAACAACTTTGCCGCGAGTAAAGAAATGAACACCATCGGTGCCATGAGCATGTGAATCGCCAAATAATGAGTTTTTCCATCCACCAAATGAGTAATAGGCCATTGGGACTGGGATTGGAACGTTTATTCCAACCATTCCAACTTCAACTTCATTTTGGAATCTACGTGCAGCTCCGCCATCGTTAGTGAAGATTGCAGTTCCATTACCGTATTGATGTGAGTTAACAAGGTTGAGGGCTTCATCGTAAGTATTCGCACGAATGATGCTTAAAACTGGTCCAAAGATTTCATCGGTATAGACCGACATTTTTGACGTTACGTTATCGAGCAAAGTTGGCCCAAGAAAGAAACCATCACCGTCAACTTTGAGATCGCGACCATCAACAACAACGGTTGCACCTTCTTTGCTACCAGCTTCAATGTATGAAGCAACTTTGTCGCGGTGAACTGCAGTAACAAGTGGGCCCATATCGCTGCCCTTCGTGCCATCTCCAGTAACAATATTGGCCATTCGAGATTTGATGCGTGCAACAAGTGCGTTACCAATTGGTTCTACAGCAACGATTGCAGAGATAGCCATACAACGTTCACCCGCAGAACCAAAGCCGGCGTTAATGGCGGCATCTGCTGCAAGTTCTAGATCTGAATCTGGCAAAACGATCATGTGGTTTTTCGCACCACCAAGTGCTTGCACGCGCTTTCCTGCTTTTGTACCAGTCTCATATACATAACGGGCGATTGGTGTTGAACCAACAAATGAGATTGATTTAATTCCTGGGTGAACAAGAAGTGCATCTACAACTTCTTTGTCACCATGAACAACATTGAATACACCATCAGGCAAGCCCGCTTCTTTCCATAACTGCGCCATAAACATTGCAGCCGATGGATCTTTCTCTGATGGCTTAACAACAACGGTATTTCCGCAAGCAATAGCAACAGGGAAGAACCACATGGGAACCATTGCTGGAAAGTTAAATGGAGAAATAATGGCTACCGGACCAAGTGCTTGACGAATTGAGTAAACATCAACACCAGTTGAAACTTCTTCTGAAAATCCACCTTTAAGAAGATGCGGGATTCCGCAAGCAAACTCGACAACTTCAAGCCCACGAGTTACTTCACCAGCTGCATCGCTCAATACTTTGCCATGCTCAGCGGTAATAAGGGCGGCGATTTTCTCTTTGTTTTGTTGTACTAATTCGCGGAAAGCAAAAAGAACCTGGGTGCGCTTAGTCAGTGAGCTATGACGCCACTCAGCAAAAGCCACAGTTGCAGCTGCCACGGCAGTATCGACAGTTGCTGCGTTTCCAAAGGCCACTGTCCCTGTAACTTTTCCAGTTGCTGGGTTATAGATATCGCCCATTCGTTCTGGTTTTTTCGTATCAAAGGCGCCATTGATCCAATGCGTAATCTGAGTCATAGGTGCAATCTACTTGAGGCGTTAAGATGGCGCTACCTACTAGTTAAAAGGCTAACTTTCATGACTGCACCAATAAGCGATCCAGCAAAGCAAGCAGCCGTAAGTGCTGCCGACCACAAATACGTATTTCATTCATGGTCAGCTCAAGGTGCGATTTCACCTATGCCAATCGCAAGCGGTTCAGGATCACGTTTTTGGGACCATGCAGGCAAAGTTTATTTAGATTTTTCTTCTCAACTAGTCTTTACAAATATCGGTCATCAACATCCAAAAGTTATTAAGGCAATTCAAGACCAAGCCGAAGTTTTAACAACTATTGCTCCACAGCACGCCAATGATGCACGTAATGAAGCCGCACAACGCATCGTCGAATTAGCTGGCGAGAATTTTGCCAAAATTTTCTTTACTAATGCCGGTGCTGATGCAATTGAAAACGCAATCCGTATGGCGCGTATGCATACACATAAGCACAAAGTGCTTTCTACATACCGTTCGTATCACGGCAACACCGGTGCTGCCATAAATGCAACTGGTGATCCACGCCGCTTCCCAAATGAGTTTGCTTTTGGCCATGTTCACTTCTGGGGTCCATATCTATATCGCACTGCCTTTTGGGCAACGAGCGAAGAAGAAGAATGCAAGCGCGCTCTTGAGCATCTTGAGCAAACAATTATTTTCGAAGGTCCAAACACAATTGCAGCAATCCTTATCGAATCAGTTCCAGGAACTGCAGGTGTATTAATGCCACCTAAGGGATACCTTGAAGGAATTCGCGCTCTTTGCGATAAATACAAAATTCTGTGGATTGCAGATGAAGTCATGTCAGGTTTTGGACGTACTGGTAAGTGGTTTGCCTACCAACACAGCACTGTTGTTCCAGATCTGATTACTTTTGCTAAAGGTGTTACTTCTGGCTACATCCAACTTGGTGGAGTTGTTATTAGTGAACCAGTATCAAAGACATTTGATGAAAAAGTATTTGCTGGCGGCCTGACTTATATGGGTCACCCGTTGGCATGTGCAACTGCAGTTGCAACCATCGATGTCATGAAGGAAGAAAAGATGCTTGAAAACGCCACAATGATTGGCGAAACAATTCTTGGTCCTGGCCTTAATGAACTAGCTAAGAAGCACAAGGTCATTGGTGACATTCGCGGCGCAGGAGTTTTCTGGGGCGTTGATTTAGTTTCTGATCGCGCAACTCACGAACCGTTGGCACCTTATGGTGCATCAAGTCCTGCGATGAATGAATTAGTAGCGGCTTGTAAGAAAAACGGCTTAATGCCATTTAATAACTTCAACCGTATTCATTTATGCCCTCCATGTAACGTAAGCGTGGAAGATGCAAAGTTGGGGCTTGAACTATTAGATAAGGCCTTAGAGGAAATTGGAAAGTATTACACCGGCGCTTAATTAAACGTTGAACCTAAATTCAACAACATCTCCATCTGCCATTACGTAATCCTTACCTTCCATGCGTACCTTTCCTTTGGCGCGCGCTTCGGCAACTGATCCCGCTTCCATCAAATCAGTAAATGAAACAATTTCAGCTTTGATAAAACCCTTTTGGAAATCAGTATGGATAACACCTGCAGCAACTGGTGCAGTGTCGCCTTTATGAATTGTCCAGGCACGAACTTCTTTAGGACCTGCAGTTAAGTAAGTCTGTAATCCAAGAGTTCTAAAACCAACATGGGCCAAAGTTGCTAGGCCAGGTTCTTGCAAACCAATTGATTGCAAAAGCTCTAAAGCATCTTCATCGCTGAGTTCAGCGAGCTCTGCTTCAGTCTTTGCATCTAAAAAGATTGCTTCTGCTGGTGAAACTAACTCTTGTAGTTTTTTGCGCAGTTCGCCATCGTTCAACTCAGCAGCATCTACGTTAAATACATAAAGAAAAGGCTTGGCTGTAAGTAAATGAAGTTCAGCTAAATCTTCTCGGCTAATAGTGCTCTGTGAAAGTGGGCGGCCAGATTGCAACCATTCGTTGGCTGCCTTGGCTGCTTCTAGCGCTGGTGCTTTTTCTTTGGCAATACGAACTTCTTTTTCAAGACGTGGGATTGCCTTTTCAATAGTTTGTAAGTCGGCCAGCGCTAACTCAGTATTAATAGTTTCGATATCACTAGCTGGATCAATGCGGCCATCAACGTGGACTACATCGCCATCATTGAATACTCGAATAACTTGGCAGATTGCATCGGTCTCACGAATATTGGCCAAAAACTTATTACCAAGCCCGGCACCTTCGGATGCCCCTTTTACAATTCCAGCAATGTCTACGAAAGATAGGGCAGCTGGAAGAAGTTTTTGTGAGCCATAGATAGTTGCAAGCTTTGCCAATCGATCATCTGGCACTCCAACAACGCCGACGTTTGGTTCGATGGTGGCGAAGGGATAGTTAGCAGCAAGAACGTTGTTTTTAGTCAGCGCGTTGAAAAGGGTGGATTTACCCACATTTGGCAGACCGACGATTCCGATAGACAGGCTCATAGTGGGTAGAGCCTACGCGGGATTGTCACTGCAAACTGCCACGATAGGCCCATGCCCGCGTACCTAGTAACCCTTGTCATAGGCCTGATGGCCGGAGGCACAATTGGATATCTGATTGCACGCCTTAAATCTGCATCATCAGTTGCCGATCGCGCACTTCTAGATGAATACAAATCACAGCTAGAAGCAGAACGCAGCAAAACAGAGTCTGCCGTTAAGTTAAATGCTGAACTTGTTGCGATGAAAGAATCTGTAGAAAAACTTTCAACCCAAGCCAATGAAGCAAATCGCATTCGTACTGAAGCTGAAGCAAAACTCAATACAACTATTCTAGAAATGCGACGTGCATCTGATTCAATTTTTGATGAAACCAAGAAAATTGCTGGAGCACTTACCAACTCACAAGTACGCGGAAAATTTGGGGAAGCACAGTTAGAGTTGTTGCTACAAGGTGCTGGTCTTCGAGAAGATCATGAATACTTCCGACAGAAATCAACGACAGATTCAGATTCTTCGGGCATTCCAGATATCACCGTAAAAATGCCAGGTGGCAGCCATATCTTTATCGACTCAAAGTTTCCCTTTGATCGCTTCTTAGAAGCCTTTGATCCAGCTAATGAAAGTGATCGTGATGAGTTCTTGCAAGCCCATACCAAAGATTTACTCAAGCACATCGAAGCATTAGCAAAGCGGGGATATCACAAATCGCAAGGTTCACCAGACTTTGTTGTTCTCTTTGTTCCATTTGAAACTTTACTCTCTGAAGCGCTTCGTTTGGATGCCAATCTGCTCGAAAAAGCTTTTAAAGTTGGCGTTACGGTAGCTACTCCGACTTCCATGATGGCGCTATTGCGCACCATTGGCTATATCTTTACGCGCAATAAGCTGGCCGAGAACGCTGATGAAATTCAAAAGGTAGCAAGTACATTCCTTAAAAACATCACACTGCTCCACACCAAGATAGTGGCAGTTGGTAAAGCTATATCCTCAACATCAAAGGCATATGAGGATCTAGTCCCAACTGCTGAAAAAACTGTCCTGAGTCCAGCACGGCGCATCCATAACTTGGGTGTTATCGGCGATAAAGATAAACTCGCAATTGAATATCCAGAAGCTCCCGCTTCAGTTCGTGAACTTAAAAGCGATGAACTAGGCGATGATGACTTTATTGATGCAGAAGAAATAACAGATGGAGAAAAGTAAATGAGTACAGAAACTAAATTGCAGATCCAAGGCCCTGGTCTTAAAAAAGAAGGCGTTATTGTGCTGCAAACTCTCTTCATTGGCTTCTTTACTTTTATCGAGCTCTGGTTACGTAGCGGTGTCGGCATTTTTACCGGTGTAATGATTCTGGGGGCTTTCTACGGTGGATTGCGCTTTGGTCGTCCAGGGACAACCTATGTCAGCGTTGTAACTCCACCTTTGGCTTTTGCTATACAGGTACTTTTTTGGCTCTTGGTCTTTGATGGATTGAGGCCATCACGTGTAGGAATTGATTTCATTGCAGCCCTTGCAAGCCAAGCTCCGTTTTTAATTATTGGAGCCCTTTATGGCTGGTTTGTTTATTTCAACGCAAAGGCAAAAACTAAGCCCTCTAAAGCACGTAGAGCTTAAATACCTGCCGCTTTCATATCTTTACGAAGTTCTGGTGGCAAAGCAAAAAGTAAAGACTCTTCAGTTGCAGTAATAGTTTCAACGTCAATGAAGCCACGCTCTGCCAACGTATTTAACACGTCGGTAACTAAAATCTCTGGTACTGAAGCCCCACTTGTTAAGCCAATTGTTTCAACTCCACTAAACCAATGATCTTGAATCTCTTCGGCATAATCAATCAAGTGTGATGTTTTAGCGCCATATTCAAGTGCAACTTCAGCAAGGCGCACAGAGTTGGAAGAGTTCTGGGAGCCAACAACAATTACTAGATCTGACTGGGGTGCAATGGCTTTTATCGCTTCTTGGCGATTTTGTGTGGCATAACAAATATCATCACTTGGAGGATCTTGAATATCTGGGAAACGTTCCTTCAAAATTGCAACAGCCTCTAAGGTCTCATCAACACTTAAAGTAGTTTGAGATAACCACACTAATTTCTTGCCTGGTGTTGGTTGAACGTTGCGCGCACCATCAAGGCCATCAACAATCTTTACTTTTCCAACGGCTTCACCGGCTGTACCTTCAACTTCTTCGTGACCATGGTGACCAATCAATAAAATTTCAGCATCTTCAGATGCAAAACGCTTAGCTTCCATGTGAACTTTAGTTACTAGTGGACATGTTGCATCAATAGTTTTTAGACTGCGAGCTGCTGCTTGTTCATGAACTAGGGGCGCAACTCCGTGAGCTGAGAAGACTACGGTTTTACCCTCTGGAACTTCATCAGTCTCATCAACAAATATCGCGCCTTTTGCTTCCAAGCTGGCAACAACGTGAATATTGTGAACGATCTGCTTGCGCACATAAACGGGAGCGCCATATAGAGCCAGCGCTTTTTCAACGGTGATAACTGCCCGGTCAACACCAGCGCAATATCCACGGGGCGCAGCAAGCAGAACTCTCTTAGCCATGAGCTGAGTCTATTAGGCTCGTCCCATGTTCGAAACTTCAAGTGAATCCCCCGCCACGGTTAAGGTCGTCACCGAAGCGATTAAAGAATATGTGGATCGCTTAGGCCCTATTTGGGTTGAAGGTGAAATCTCTGAACTCAACGAACGCAGCGGCATGATGGCATTTATTCGCCTGAGGGATCCCAGCGTTGATATGTCTTTATCGGTGATGTGTCATAAATCTGTCATAGCTGCAATCGGGCCATTACCAGCAAATGCACGAGTGGTTATGTATGCCAAACCTTCTTGGTACACAAAAAATGGTTCACTAACTTTATCTGCCCGCGAAATCCGCCAAGTAGGTGTTGGCGAACTATTGGCACGACTTGAAGCGTTAAAGACGTTGTTAGCATCTGAAGGTCTATTTGATTCAGATCGCAAAGTTGGTTTGCCGTTGTTACCAAAAAAGATTGGTCTGATTTGCGGGCGCAACACTGATGCCGAAAAAGATGTCGTAGAAAATGCAAAGCGACGATGGCCATCTGTTGAATTTGAAATTCGTGAAGTTACCGTCCAAGGAGCCGCCGCGGTATCAGAAGTATCTGCAGCACTTCGTGAATTAGAGGCTAACAAAGATGTAGAAGTCATCATTATTACTCGTGGTGGAGGTTCATTTGAAGACCTTCTACCCTTTAGCGATGAATCATTGGTCCGTCTTGCCGCATCATGTGAGACACCCATCGTTAGCGCAATCGGCCATGAAAAAGATTCACCACTTTTAGATCTAGTGGCAGATTTCCGTGCCTCAACACCTACCGATGCAGCTAAGCGCGTAGTTCCTGATATTTCTGAAGAAATTGAAATGATTTCAAAACTACAAGATCGTGCCCGTCGAACATTGATGGGTCGAATTGATTTAGAGACCACCCGCATAAAAAATCTGCGCGATCGCCCAGTAATGAAAGACCCTTATGTGATTATTACTTCCAGAACAGAAATCATTGTGGCGCTAAAGGAACGCGCTCACAGATCCTTTGCCGGCCACGTTAAATTAGCTAAAGAAGAGTTAGTGCAAATCAAAGCCCGAGTACGTGCTTTGTCACCACAAGCCACGTTAGATCGCGGTTACTCAGTAGTTCAATTAGCAAATGGTGATATCGCCCGTGATGCAACCAAGTTAAAGCCTGGAGACGTTCTGCGATTACGCCTTGCTAAGGGCGAGACCAATGCCACAGTGACGCCACAGAACACGAAGGAGTAGATTTATCCCATGAGTGAAAATAAGATTTCTTACGAGGCTGCCCGAGATGAGTTAGCTGAAGTAGTTGAATCCCTTGAAGATGGCAGCGCAACACTTGAGGAATCACTCAAGCTCTGGGAGCGCGGTGAACAGTTAGCCAAAATTTGTCAGGAATGGCTGGATGGTGCAAAGAAGAAGTTAGATTCTGCGAAGCCGGCTGCAAAGTAAAAAACAATGTCACCAGTTTTTTCATACTCTGAGCTCTTACCTCTTGGTAAAGACGAAACGAAATACCGTCTTGTGAGCAAAGAGGGAGTCAGCGTTGTAAAACTTGGCGATAAAGAGTTTTTACAGGTCGAGCCGCAGGCGCTATCAAAGTTAACTGCAGAGGCAATTCACGATATTTCACATTACTTGCGCCCAGATCATTTACAGCAGTTAGCAAACATCATTAAAGATCCAGAGGCCTCACCTAACGATCGTTTCGTTGCAACAGATCTTTTAAAAAATGCCAACATTTCTGCTGGTGGAATTTTGCCAATGTGCCAAGACACTGGAACTGCTTTAGTTATGGCAAAGAAAGGCCAGTTTGTTTTAACAACTACTAAAGATGAAGTTGCGATTTCACAAGGGATCTACGATGCCTATACACAATTGAATCTGCGATATTCACAGATGGCTCCGGTTACGACCTGGGAAGAAAAGAACACTGGCAACAACCTTCCGGCCCAAATTGAAATCTACGCCGATAGTGATCATGCCAATGAGTACAACTTCTTATTCATCGCTAAAGGTGGCGGAAGTGCAAATAAATCATTTCTATATCAGGAAACCAAGGCTGTGCTTAATCCGACAGCGTTCATGGCTTGGTTGGATGAAAAGCTGCGCTCTATCGGTACTGCAGCGTGCCCTCCGTATCACTTAGCAATTGTCATCGGTGGAACAAGTGCAGAGCACACCCTTAAAACCGCCAAGTTAGCCAGTACTAAGTATTTAGATTCGCTGCCAACTAGCGGAGATGCTGCAACTGGCCATGGCTTTAGAGACCTTGATTTAGAAAAGCAGGTTCTTGAATTAACTAGAACTCTAGGAATTGGTGCACAGTTTGGTGGCAAGTACTTCTGTCACGATGTTCGCGTTGTTCGCCTGCCCCGCCACGGAGCATCTCTTCCTATTGCAATTGCCGTTTCTTGTTCAGCTGATCGACAAGCGAAAGCAAAAATCACTAAAGACGGCATTTTCCTTGAAGAGTTAGAGCGAGATCCCGCTCATTTTTTACCTGAAACAACTGATGAACATTTAAACGATGATGTGGTTGCCATTGATTTAAACCAATCCATGGAAAAAATCCGTGAACAGCTTTCTAAATACCCAGTTAAGACCAGGTTGTCGCTGACGGGTACATTAGTTGTAGCGCGCGATTTAGCTCACGCCAAGATTAAAGCGGCTATGGATGGCGGTGCGCCTATGCCTGAGTATCTAAAGAAATATGCGGTGTACTACGCAGGTCCTGCAAAGACGCCAGTTGGTTATGCATCAGGTTCATTTGGTCCCACAACTGCGGGTCGAATGGATTCCTATGTTGAGTATTTCCAATCCAAAGGTGGATCATTTGTCATGTTGGCAAAA
>CANFUR010000025.1 GCA_947450175.1 Actinomycetota bacterium
CGCTCTATCAACAATGACCTCACTCGGTGGAACCACATCTATATCTAAAACCATTTGCTCAAGAATGTCTCCAGGTTTTTCAGAGCGCGGGTTATCGCTCGTGTAGATAGCTATATCTGCACCATCATGGAGCGCTTGACCCATTTGGGATCGCTTAGTTTTATCGCGATCGCCACCACAGCCAAGAACTGCAATAACTTTTCCGTCAGTAATCTCTCTGGATGTCTCTAAAACACGCTTTACGGCATCTGGTGAATGTGCGTAATCAACGAGGGCAGTGAAATTTTGCCCAAGCCGCACAGCTTCTAATCGACCTACTGCACCTGTAAGGGTGGGAAGTATTGCCGCGATATCAATTGGATCAACTCCGCTTTCAACTGCAATTGCAACTGCCATCAAAAGATTGTCATAGTTATAGCCACCATGAAGTGATGTTTTACCCTCAATCAAGATTCCACCACTGCCACGAATCGAAAGTGAAGCACCAACATAATCGGAAGTTATTGAGACATAGTGCCAGGTGGCAGTGCTATTAAATCTAGATAAGGTGACAACCGGTAACTGAGTTTGTGTTGTCAAGCGCATTCCGTATGAATCATCAATATTAATTACTGCTAAATCTGCATACTCAAAGGTAAATAATTTAGCTTTAGCCTGAAAATAATCTTCCATGTCCTTATGAAAATCTAAATGATCTTGGGAAAGATTTGTGAAACCTACGACAGCAAAATGACTCCCACGAATGCGCTCTAGAGTAATCGCATGACTTGAGACTTCCATGATGAGATTGCGCATATGGCGTTCACGCATAACCGCTGATAAAGCCTGCATATCTGAGCTTTCAGGGGTGGTTCGCTTGCTAGTTATGCTCTCAACTCCGATACGAGTTTCAACCGTACCTATTAATCCACTGTCTCGACCGGCAGCCATCATTATTTGATGAAGTAAAGTTGTTACTGTGGTTTTTCCATTTGTACCAGTAACACCGATGCTATAGAGATCGCGCATTGGTTCGGAATAAAACCAAGCACTTGCAATGCCAGCAGCTCTTCTTGGATTTGATGAAATCAGAACAGGAACATCCTTAATAGTTTTTGCACCTTGAGCATCTGTGAGTACCGCTACTGCCCCACGTGCAATTGCATCGCTAGCAAACTGGGCACCATGGAATTTTTCGCCAGGCAAGGCAATAAAAAGATCTCCTGGTAAAACTAAATTACTAGCTTGGGCAATTCCACTAACTTCAATTAGTTCTAATTCTTGCGAAGTGGACTCGGCTCCAACTATTGCGCAAAGCGCAGAGAGTTTTTTGGCGGGATTAGTTAGAGGTCGTTGCATCCTGGACCCTCTTCATCGCTAATGCTTTTTCGTTAAGTGGTACGGGGGCAAATGTTGTATTAGTAGGAGCAATATGGCGACTTTGCAAAACAAATGACATTACCTTCTTAAATACTGGCCCACCCAAGACGCCACCCCAGTGCATACCTTGTGGATCTTGGATGGTCACGCTAATTACATATGCTGGTTTATCTGCTGGTGCAAATCCAATAAAAGAAGCCGTATAACCACGGTAGCAACCACACGTGTCATCAATTCGCTGGGCAGTAGCAGTTTTACCTGCAACGCGATAACCCGCAATTGCTGCAGATGGCGCAGTTCCACCTGCAGAAACAACACTCTCCATCATCAAGCGCACTTTTTGCGCAGTCTCTGAACTAACTACACGCTGGCTTGTTCGACCAGGTGCTGGAGTGAAGTTTCCGCTTGCATCACTTGTTCCTGCGATAACCGTCGGTGAGACTCGCACACCATCATTAGCAATTGTTGCAAAAATACTTGTAGCTTGCATTGCCGTTACTGAATACCCTTGTCCAAAGGCCATTGTTGGTGCTGATGTTCCTGACCAATCAGCTATTTTTGGCAAGATTCCACGTGATTCACCTGGCAAACCTGAGCCAGTTTTGGATCCAACACCAAATTTAGTTAAGTAATCATAAAAAGTTTTATGAGATAAAAGTTCTTCAACTTGAATGGCGCCAGTGTTGCTTGATACCGCCAATATCCCAGTAGTTGTTAAGCGTAACGTTGCATGCTTATCGTGGTCATGGAAAACCTTATCGGAACGCTTAAGGGCATACGGCACAGTAAAGACAGTTTCAGGCGTTACTTTTTTTTCTTCAAGAGCAGCAGCCATTGTCATGATTTTGCCAGTTGAACCAGGTTCATAAACATCTTCTACTGAAGGATTTCGCATAGCAACGAGTGAAACTTTGGTAGTGTCATTTGGGTTGAATGTCGGAGCAGTTGCATGCGCCAGGATTTCACCTGTCTTTGGATCCATAACAATTACGGTTCCACTTATTGCATGAGATGCTTTAACTGCTTCTGAAATTGCTTTTGATGCAACCCACTGAATATCTCGATCAATAGTTAAGCGAACAGTTGTACCTGTTTGCGCCGGGACAATTTCTGATTGAGATCCTGGAATCTCAGCGCCATAGCCATTAGCAAATGAATATTTGCCATCGACTCCTGAAATCTTTGAGTTCATGCTTGATTCAATGCCAGTTGCACCAATACCGGCATGATTGACAAAACCTACGAGCGAGGCAACAAGTGAGCCAGATGGATATTCGCGAACGTATCCCCGCTCTGGGAAAAAGCCGATGATGCGATCTGGACTCATGGCCGGGTATTGCGAATTAAATTGAGATATTGATTGAGTTAATTTCTGCCATAGTGCAGGTTCAGCATTTTGATAAACCATGTTCCATTTGCGCTTACCAGTAATACTGGCTTGAACTTGGGCCACTGGTAGCTCAAGTATCGGTGCAATAAAATTTGCTACTCGTGCTGGGTTTAATATTTGCGTTTGATCTACAACAATGCTCGTAGCTGCAACGCTTCTGGCAAAAGGGACACCATTTACATCGGTAATTTCACCGCGGGGCGCTTGAAGCGATTTAGTATTTTCCATTTCATTGACTGCACGACTGCGATAGTCCCCGGCTTGAACTGCCTGCACCTGAACTAATCGCAATCCAAATAGGAACATCGCCAAGGCCACAATAAAAATGAGAACCCTAATTCGATTATGAGCTAATGAAAAATTACCCATTATTTGTGCCGTCTTGTGGGACAACGGGTACATTTAAAATTAAGAAAACTGGCGACTCAGATGGCTTCATACCAAGTGCAGTTGCAGCTTTGGCAAGATTTTCTGGGGAAGACATTGAATCGATCTGACGTGCAATTGCTTCACGTTGATCGCTAACCATTTTTGCTTCTAGTTTGAGATGACTTAAAGTGAATGCATCTTGTGCAAGCAGGGTATTGATGAAGAGAAGGAACATCAATGCACAAGCACCTATAACTGATACGAACTTAGCAAAGTACTTACGATTTTCTTGGCTTTGCGCTGAAGCATCTGGGACAAGTTTGAGAGCAACTTCTGCAGTCTTAGTTGCGATGATTTCACGAGAACGTGTAATTGCTGGTGCAAATGCTGTCATTGCCATTACGCGGCCACCCTTTCGATTGCACGCATACGAACTGAAGCCGAGCGTGGGTTTTCGTTGAGTTCTTGCTCGTTAGGAGTTTCACTTCCGCGGATTACAAGTGAAAATTTGGCAGCAAATTCGGGAAGGTCAAAGGGAAGATTGCGCGGAGTTCCAGAAGTTGTCGAGGCTACAAATAACTCTTTAACAATGCGATCTTCAAGAGATTGAAAAGACATAACAACTAGGCGTGCCCCGATATTGAGTAAACCAAGGGCTGCTGGAAGTGCGCGCGTAATTGCGCCAAGTTCATCATTTGTTTCAATACGAAGTGCTTGAAAAGTGCGTTTTGCTGGGTTGCCACCGGTGCGACGTGTCGCCGCTGGAATCGCCTCTTTAACTAAATCAGCGAGCTGAGAAGTTGAATTTAATGGAGCGATTGCACGAGCTTTGACGATTCTTTCTACAACACGAGTTGCAAACTTTTCTTCACCGTATGTGCGCAGAATTTTTACTAAATGTCCAGGTTCGTATGTATTAACAATCTCTGAAGCAGTCAATGACTGTGTGCGGTCCATGCGCATATCTAGTGGGGCATCTTGAGAATAGGAGAAACCTCGTTCGCTTTGATCTAGTTGCATGGATGAAACTCCTAAATCAAATAACGCCCCATCTATTTTTGAAAATCCATGAGAAGCAACTACATCTGAAATTTGATCAAAAGTTGCATGCGAAGTGCGAAGGCGATCAGCAAATGGAGCAAGACGTTGTGTCGCAGCATTAATCGCATCAGTATCGCGATCGATTCCAATAACCGTTAAATGTGGAAACTTTGAAAGTAGCGCAAGTGTGTGTCCACCAAATCCAAGGGTTGCATCAACAACCACTGGGTGCTCACTTGCTGCAATTGCAGGGGTCAGTAGATCGATACAACGATCGCGCATTACAGATACGTGAGCGATATTTTCATTCATCTTCTCCCCCTAACTCATCGATAGTGTTTTCTTCTTTACTGCAGCGCTCTCATCCCTGGTCACCGCCGGCCGACGGATCTATGTGATAACGGCGCCGGGGAAGGGGCGCCGTTATTTTCGAAGGGTCGGCGGTGGCCACAAATGAGAGAGTTAGAACAGACCTGGGAATACCTCCTCTGAAACATCAGCAAATCCCTTTTCACGATCTGCTAGATATTCATTCCAAGAAGTTGCATCCCAAATTTCAACGCGTGTATTTGCGCCAATCACTACGCAATCTTTTTCAAGGCCTGCATATGTGCGAAGTCCTTGAGGAATAGTTACGCGACCTTGGCGATCAGGAATTTCATCGTGTGCACCTGCAAACATCACACGCATGTAATCGCGAGCTGATTTTGCAGTGACTGGTGCTTGTTTTAGCGTTTCTGTAATTACTGAAAACTCTGCAGAAGGAAAAACATAAAGACAACGCTCTTGCCCTTTTGTAATTACTAAACCTGAAGAAAGTTCTTCGCGAAATTTCGCGGGCAAAATTAAACGGCCCTTTTCATCAAGGCGTGGCTCGTGGGTGCCAAGAAACATTTGTAGCGCCCCCTTCCCCAGGTTCGCTGCGCTTACTTTCTGCGCTTAATTCCCCACTTTACTCCACTTTCCTCCTTTTTCAACCACCTTTCGCCACTTTGATGCCATTTCCCTCCACTGCCCAGCAATGCAAAAAGGGCCCCCTGATGGGAGCCCTTGGATCAAAAAATCTGTTATTTACTGGTTATTGCGCTTATCCCACCGTTGTTCCAGGCGAGCGCTGAGCGATGATGTGCGAGGGCTCTTAGGAAGAGATGGGCGTCCAATCGATGAAATTGCTGAGATAACCCCACTGAGCGCGATGATGAATCCGAGAACTCCTACGGGGGTCAGCTTTGCGATAAGGCCGCCGAAAAGAACCACAATCCCAAGGGTTACCAGACCAAGACCTACAAGAACACGGTTTCTGCCGACGGGCTTGGCATCACCTGTTAAAGCTGAAACTAAGCGTGGATCCTCAGTCATGAGGGCAGCTTCCATCTCTTGGAGCATCCGCTTCTCGTGATCAGATAAAGGCATAGATCAATAATAGAACACAGATGCGGGCTGTGGCTACTTAAAAATTAATCCTCATTATCTTCACCGGCCTTTATCAGACGGGCTGGACGCACTGAACCCTTGCCAAAACGGGCACGGGCTTGGTCCATCGCTCCCTCGGCTTGGCGCCAACCAACTTCGCGCTCGCCCAGCATCATTTGATGAGGTGCGCTTTCACTTAAGTTCTCCAGCGAGACTCCCACTAAGCGCAATCGGGCCCTTTCGATACGAAGTGCTTGATACAGCCCCTTCACTACCTCATATACGTCATGGGTGCTATCAATTGGTAGCGGCAAAGTCTTACTGCGATTAATCGTTGAAAAATCTGCAAAGCGCACTTTGATACTTATTGTCTTTGCAAATAATTCTCGGTCGCGCAATCTGGCAGTTGCCCGTTCAGTTAATCGCAAGAACTCAGTCAAGATTTCTTCCGGGTTATCTAAATCCTGCGGGAAGGTTTCTGCTGCGCTGATGCTGCGATCAGGTTCTTCAGGAGTTACATCTCGGTAATCACGGCCCCATGCAAGTTCATATAACGATGCCCCGTTAGCCTCACCAAGGGCTCGAATAAGTGTGGCTCGCGGCAGCTTTGCAATATCTTCAATAGTGCGAAGACCTAAGCGCTCTAGTACTTCGGCGGTTTTTGGTCCGACTCCCCACATTGCTTGAATCGGCAATGGATGCAAAAAAGTAAGTATGCGATCCGAAGTTATCTCTAACATTCCATTGGGTTTGCAATGCGCCGAAGCTAACTTGGCAATGAACTTAGATGGTGCGATTCCTACTGAACATGTGATGCCTTCTTGTTCTTCAACTTTTTTACGGATAGCAACTGCGATGTCGCGTCCAGTACCTAAAAGTTTTTGGGAACCCGTAACATCTAGAAATGCTTCATCCAGTGAAATCGGTTCCACCCATGGCGTGAAGCTATGAAAGATTTCCATTACGTGTTCGGAAACTTCTTGATAGCGGGCCATATCTACCGGTAAAAAGATTGCGTGCGGTGCTAAGCGGCGGGCACGTCCCACAGGCATTGCAGAATGAATTCCAAACTTGCGGGCTTCATAGTTTGCAGCAGATACAACACCACGCGCACCCATGCCGATTACAACGGCCTTACCTTTAAGTTCGGGGTTATCGCGCTCTGCAACGGATGCAAAGAAGGCATCCATATCTACGTGAAGAATCGTGGCCTGCGTACCGGTTTCTTCACTCATATTGCCAGCGTACTTTCTTTTGTGCGCCAGGATTCATAGGCCGCGCGTAAGTCCCACGCCCCAGTTGCGCGCAGTGAAATACCGCGTGCCCCTGTGCGCCGAGTAACGCCGCGAATCAGTAGCAGGGATGTGGAATATAGGGTGCTGGCATAGTCGGCTTGAGTATCGGTAAAGAAAGTTGAATCGCTACAGCCATACCCATCATCAAGAGTTACAAATATAACGCGCTTGCCACTGCGCACTGGCGGTGTTTGCATCGCAACTTTGATACCTGCAACTAATACTGACGAACGTGAACGTTGTGCCAATAAATCCGAGGATCGCACCGCACCAATAGCGTTAAGAAAATCGCTATAGAAGCTCACTAAGTGCTCTGACATATCGATACCTAAACGTTGGATTTCATGCTCAACTATTTCAGCTGGACTCATATCAGGTAGTCCGCTGCTAATTAATGCTGGAGATGCAAAAGCTAAATTCATCTGCGCACCGCTCACGCCAGCGTTAGGTGATTTCTGTAGATCAGAAAAATGCAACAGCAAATCGCGGCGATTAACATCGGTGTGCAAGCGATCAAAAGCTCCAGTCAAAATTGCACTTTCAGTAACCGGTGTACTACAACCAGATCTGCGTACAAAATCTGTTAAATCTATATAGGGACGTCCGGCGATAATTGACGCGACCTCACCATCGCTAATCTTGGCGATAGTTGACAGTGCGATGCGAACTGCACTGCCATTATCTTCAACTCTATACACCGCATCAGATTGATTAATATCAAGGGGCGCAACTTTTAATCCCATCTGTCTGACTTCATCAACAATTAAACGTTTGGGATACATTCCGGGATCATGTGTAAGGACTCCGGCCAAAAACGCTGCTGGGTAATGGGTTTTAAGCCAGGCCGATTGATAGGTAGGCAGTGCAAAAGCTGCTGCATGTGCTTTACAAAAACCAAAGGATGCAAAGGCACGCAGAACTTCCCAGATCTCGTTAACGATAGGTAGTTCATAACCCTTGGCCGTTGCTGCAGGAAAAAACCAATCACATACCTCTTGTTGTCCGACCTTGTCCCCCAATGCCCGTCGCTTTTCATCGGCGCTAGCTAGTGAAACCCCGGTCATCGTTGCAATGATTTCAATAACTTGTTCATGAAAAACAACAACACCTTCGGTATCGCGCAAAATCTCATAGAGATCTGGGTGAATGATTTGGGCTTTGGCCCAGCCATGACGCGCCTTTAAAAACGGCGTAATCATGTCCGATTTTACTGGCCCAGGGCGAAAGAGTGAGATATCAATAATCAAATCAGTAAATGTTTTAGGTTCTAACTTTCCAACAAGTTCGCGCTGTCCCGGGGATTCAATTTGAAATAAACCTAAAGTATTTGTGGATTGAATGAGGGCATAAGTATCGGGATCATCCAAGGGCACCGAATCGATATCAACGCTCTTTTCTTGCGTGCGCTCTATCTCAGTTAGTGCAAAAGAAATAGCTGACTGCATGCGCACACCCAAAACGTCGAGCTTTAATAAACCAATAGCTTCAACATCATCTTTATCAAAAACAACCATGGGATAGCCACTGGCATTAGATAGAAGTGGTGTGCGATCAAGTAATCCGCCATCAGATAAAACAATGGCACATGGATGCATCGATAAATGTCGTGGCAGACCATCAAGGCGTTCGGCCAAAGCAATTGTCATTGCAGTGAGCGGAGCGGAGATATTAAGTGAGCGAAGTTCGGGCAGATTTTCTAGCGACTTAGAGATATTACGTGCCCGCACATGGGGCATGGACTTTGCCAACATATCAATCTCCATACCGGGCAGCCCCAGCGCCGCTCCTGCATCACGGATTGCATGACGTGCACGGTATGTATCAACCATGGCAACAGTTGCACATCGTGATTGGTTACCGGGTGTATCCCAATCGGTGTTGCCATAGCGTTTAAAAACCATGTCATAGATTTCAAGTCGGCGATGTGATTCAACGTCAATATCGATATCCGGCAAAGCTCTGCGCAATGGTGAACAAAAGCGCTCCATCAATAATCCATGCTGCAATGGATCAACGCCAGATATTCCAAGTAAATGACAGATCAATGAACCTGCACCGCTACCCCGTGCTGCAACACGGATACCTGCACCGCGCGCCATATCGCAGATATCTGCAACGGTTAAAAAATATGATTCAAAGCCAAGAGTTGCAACTGTTGATAGTTCATCATCTAAACGTGTGCGCACTTTTTTAATTGTTGCACTATCGCTATAGCGCCAGTTGATTGCTGATTCACTGCGCGTGCGTAGCAATACCCGCATTTCATGGGCTGAATCTGCGCCCACTACATGAGCTTCGGGTAAATGCGCGCCGCCTAAACCAATATCGCGTTGTGGTGATAACAATGAACGCTCTGCCCATGCGCGCGTTGTTGCTAGTAACTGGCGCGGAGTTCGTTCTCCTGCCGCTCGTGCAATTTCACTCGCCAATGAAATCATTTCATCACTCGATTTTAAAAAACCTTCAGCATTGCGCCGTTCGATATGGCGCGGATGCAGGGGTACTAACTGGCGAGCGCAATCTAAGACATCGGCCACTGGCCCATCGGCACGATCTCGCATCCGTACAGCGTTAGTAATTACAGCATCAATATCGTGATCACGAGCGAAAATTAAGGACTTTGCTGCATGGGATGTGGAACGCGGACCTTTGCCAGCAACTAAGTGTGAAACACATTCGATAGCGTTATCAGCAAATAAATCACGGCTTCGGTTAAAGGCGGCATAGGCAGCATCGATGCGATTATCGGTAATCAATGAACCTACTAAGGAGTGTGGACCATGCAAGGCATAAACGTTGGTGCTGTAATGGCTAAAGCGTTGTAAGAAATCAAAAGTCAGAACTGGATTACGGCTATCACTTGTCATTGCAAGAGATGTCAGTAACCGGCACAGCGAGCGCCATCCCCCGTCACTATGTGCCATTAACGTTAAACGATTATTGGCACCTCCCATATCAACTGCCAGATTGACGCCAATGATGGGAGCGATACCAAAATCAACACAGCTTTGCGCAAAGCGAATTGCGCCAGCTAAACCATCGCGATCAGTTAACGCTAGCGCCGGCATTTCAAACTGCGCAGCCCGTTCTACCAAATCCCCCGGTTGTGTTGTGCCGTATTTAAGTGAATAAGCACTAGCAACGTTTAAATGAATAAAGCTCATACGTTACGGATAATCCATTGACCGCTGAGTTCATCGCGCTCTAGTTCAAATGTTGTTAACGCACCAATAGGTGCCGCCTCCACGCGCCACAAAGCACGTGCTTGATCATCAGGTCTGTACTTGCCATCGCTAATGCGATTCCACCAACCACCGGCTTCACACCACCTGGACAACACTGCATGAATGCGAAAGCGTCGACCCTTGAAAGTGAATTCGATAGGCGTTGTGGCGCCATCGATGGTGACATCGTGGGCGGGATTGACCTGCGTCATGAGTCTGGCGCCTTTCTGGTATTCGAACAGATGTTCGAAAAATAGACCCCTGGACTGACAAATAGCAAGCGCGCAGGCGTGTCGAGGCGTTGAGTAGTTGAAAGTTCAACTACTATTGGCCCTGTTCGTATTCACCAATCTAAGGAGCTCCATGAACGCAGTACTCGTAATCGCTCGCATCTTGTTTGCTGGCATCTTCATCACATCAGGAATCAGTCACCTCACCAAGCTTGATGCAATGACTGGCTATGCCCAATACAAAAAAGTTCCAGCAGCAAAGCTCAGCGTGATCGTCTCAGGTCTGATGATTCTTGTTGGCGGCCTTTACATCGCATTTGGTGTCTATGCAGATCTTGGCGCACTACTTATCGCAATCTTCTTAATCCCAGCAGCATTCATGATGCATGCATTCTGGAAAGAAACTGATGCAACTGCAAAGCAAAATGAATCAATTGGGTTCTTTAAAGATCTCTCACTTGCTGGCGCAGCATTGATCATCTTCGTACTAGTTGGTTCTGGTGCAGATTTTGGTCCAAGTATTACAAGCGCGTTCTTTAACCTATAAACAGTTATTCAGTAAAGCCCCTGCAGAGAAATCTGTGGGGGCTTTATTTTTTGATGATGTGCGATTGATATCCAGCAAGTAAGAGCATGAGTACTGGATACATCATTGCAACTGGAAGTGATGTTATTTGAGCAAGCGCGCCTGTTACAGAAGGTCCGATAAAATAACCTGCTAAACCAATAACGCCGACGCGGGCAATTGCAACTGAAGATGCAATTCCTGGAACTTCAGAAGCCGCCAAAATATATGCAGGAAACATCGGGCCAATTCCAAATCCTGCACATGCAAAGCCCAGATTTACAATCACTAAAGCCAGGATTGGATGCGAATCAGAAAGAGGAACACCAATGCCAATACCCGCTCCTAAACCGAGGCCACCTAAATAACCTCCATACAGCACTGTCTTTCGTGGACCAAAGTGATCTAAGGCTTTATCGCCCATAAAGCGAGCAGTGATCATCGCTAATGAAAAAACTGCGAAAGCAGAGGCGTTCACACCAATTCCAAAGCCCATGTCATCGCGAAGCAAAATTGCACCCCAATCACTTGCTGCACCTTCTGCAATAAGGCCACCAAGTAAGCCAATACCCATCCCCCACAATGGCAGAACTGATTTACCAAAAAACGGAATCTTTGCCAGGGTTTCTTCTTCCCCACCGTTATGTTCATCTAAATCTGCTGAAAGAAGCATCCGCATAGCCGGAATGAATAAAAAGAAGCAGGCAATTCCAACACCCACTAAATTATCGCGAGGTGAAATATGTTTAGCAATTGATCCGGCTAAAACTGTTGTTACAAAAGCGCCTGATGACCACATTGCGTGAAAAGAAGACATCACTCGCCGTCCTAAATGTTTTTCAATTACAACACCTTGCGTATTAGATGCGATATCCATACTGGAATAACCAAGACCCATGATAAATAGCCCGAAAATTAAAGTTAGCGGTGAAGTTGAAAAACCCATCAAGATCAAACCAATAGGCATAATGACGATCGAAACTCGAATAACAGCTTTGGTGCCATAGGAGTGCACTAAACGTCCAGTTAATTGAGCACCAATGATTGCTCCAACTGTGCTTGAAATAAGAATTAAACCCAGCTGCCCGTTATTTAAACCATTCGCATCGCGGATCTCCGGGATGCGAGCAACCCAAGCCATGGAGACAAAACCCATGAAGAAAAAAGTTGCCAACAACCCTTTGCGCGCACGATTTGCCGCGGCTAATAAATCCGTGTTCATAAGGTGATAACGGTAACTGACATCGCCCGAATTATCTGCTTCACTCACGTATGTTCTTCTCCTTCTGGCCGCACCGAAGTGAGTTTTCCACGAACCGCGATGATTTGATCACCGACTTAATTGCAGGATTAACTGTTGCAATCGTTGCCCTTCCATTAGCCATCGGCTTTGGAATCACATCGGGCATGTCAGCAGCTGCCGGACTTACAACAGCGATAATTGCAGGCTTTTTAGCAGCTATTTTTGGTGGATCTAAATACCAAGTCAGCGGTCCAACTGGTGCCATGACAGTAATTCTGATTCCCGTAATTCATAACTATGGTGTTTCTGCAGTTCCGGCCCTTGGTCTGTTGGCTGGTGCCATGGTGATCCTGATGGCAATCTTTAAACTTGGTGCAGTTATTAACCGAGTTCCCTGGACAGTTGTTGAAGGTTTTACCGTTGGTATTGCTTTAATTATTTCGCTCCAGCAAATTCCTTTGGCCTTTGGAATACCTAAGGGGGCTGGTGAGAAAAGCTACATCGTTGCTTGGAACACTCTTATCAATGCACTCCATGCGGGGCTTAATTACTATTCACTCCTTGTAGTCCTAATAACGCTCTTGATTAAATTTTCGTGGCCGCACCTTGTTCATCGCTTAAAATGGAAATTTCATATACCTGCCAGCTTTGTTGCTCTACTGCTTGTCACGTTACTTGTTAAGGCTTTTGCCATTGATGTTGCAACTATCGGCAATATTCCACGGTCCCTTGGCACCTATCAAAAACCCATCTTTGAAAATTTAACGTCCCTATTAATACCTGCCTTATGGATTGCATTGCTTGCAGCCGTTGAGTCTTTGCTTTCTGCTCGAGTTGCCGATGGTCTTGCACATAATAAAGATCATTTCGAACCTAATCGTGAATTATTTGGACAAGGCCTTGCAACTCTTGCTGCATCTCTCTTTGGTGGAATGCCGGCAACTGGTGCAATTGCTCGAACAAGCGTGAACGTTAGATCCCACGCACAATCTCGCCTGGCATCAGTTTTTCATGCACTAGTTCTACTTGTAATCGCACTCATTGCCGCCCCTCTTGTAAGTGCCATACCGACAGCAGTTATTGCAGGACTTTTACTTGGTACTAGCTACCGAATTCTTAATCCCTTATCCATAATGGAGTCGCTGCGCACAACAAAGGCTGAGGCTTCAGCTTTGGTTGTAACTGCAATTAGTACTGTTGCAATTGATTTAATCTGGGGCATGGCAATTGGCATTGCCTTGCATATGATCTTGGCCCACTACTCTAAAAAGCCCAATGAGATATAGAATCAAACCCATACCAACTCAACAAGGAGCATTCCGTGGACAACATCACTGCATTTAATAACCATCTTCCAGTCAAGGTTCGCTTTGGAGAAGGTGTGGCAGAAACTTTGTCGGCAGTTGTCGCAGAACTTGGTGCAAGCAAAGTCTTTTTGATGGTTGATAAAGATATTGAAAAATTCAATCCAGCGGCAGCAAAGCTTATTGACCAAATGAAGGCAGCCCCTGGCATCACCGTCACTGTCTTTGAAAAGCCAGCGGGTGAACCAACTATTCAAATGGTTGATGATTCAATCGCAGCTCTTAAGGCTGCAGGCTCTGATGTTGTTGTGGCACTTGGTGGTGGCTCAGTTATCGATACTGCTAAAGCTGCGCGACTTTGCGCACAACTGAACTGCACATTCCGTGAGTTCCAATCCAAGCCACCTGTTTATCCAGCTCCAACGCTTCCACTTGTTGCACTTCCAACATCTGCAGGAACAGGCTCTGAAGTATCTGGTGGATCTGTGATTTCAGATCCTGAAGCTGGTCGCAAAGCAGGTATTGCCAATGGAAATCTTCGTGCACAAGTTGCACTCGTTGACCCTGTACTTACATATTCAATGCCACCTTCAATGACAGCCAACACTGGAATTGATGCACTTGCTCAAGCAATCGCAGGAATTATTGCGAAATGTTCAACACCTATTGGTGATGCAATTGGTTATGAAGCAGTGCGCATGATGACTCCAGCGTTAGTTGCTGCCTTTAAAGATGGCAATGACAAAGTTGCGCGCGCCGGTATGGCATCAGGCAGCATGATGGCTGGTCTGACAATGAATATCTCTGACTGCACAGCCGAACACTCATTAGGCCAGGCAATTGGTGGCTTAAAGCATGTTCCCCACGGTCTAACAATTGGTTTAGTTCTAGTTGAAACTCTCACACGCGAAGCCAAAATTGTTCCTGAAAAAATGGAGCGCGTTGCCGATGCGATGGGAGTGCCACAAGATGGCACTAAAGATGGATCTCGTTGCGTTAACGCAGTAAGAAAGATCCTCGCAGAGCTGCAATTTCCTGTGCTTTCTTCCCTTGGATTCGTTGAAGGCGACATTGATGAGTTAGCTGAAATCGCACTTAAAGACTTCTTTATTACGCAAGCTCCAAAGCCATGGAGCAAGCAAGAAGTCGTGGATGCATTTATGTCAGCTCTAAAGCTTGAAAGTCGTGTTGCATAGATAGTGGAAGAAGTTCTTAATAACCCTTCAGTTATCCGTGTTACAAACCTGCTCAAAGAGTTGGGTTGTTCTGGTGAAGTAATAATTCTCTCTGACTCAGCTCGCACCGCACTCGATGC
>CANFUR010000026.1 GCA_947450175.1 Actinomycetota bacterium
AAAGTTTGTGCAAGGCCCGCCAACGTTTCAGAGTCTGTAATAGATGAAACTAATAAAGAACCCGCAGCAACAGTTCCTGCAACACCTACGCCATTTAAGACTTGGGCCGTTGCAAGAGTGCGAACAACTTTATGTTGCAGTGTTGTGTTAGGCATTAAGGAATTAGACGCAACCACACAGCGGTATCAGTTGGCAATGTGTGACCCGTTATTGGTCCACTAGCAACTAAAACCTGTGAGTTAGAGGGAAGTTGAATTGGTGCGCCAAAGTTGATGTAGCACGCAAAGTCACCAGGACGTTCGAATGCGACAACTTCTTTGCCAGCTTCAATCCATTCCATTGGGCCATCGCCTAAACCTTCTTCATCTTTGCGAATTGCTAAAGCTTGTCGATACATAGTAAGTGTTGAATTTTCAACTCCATCTTGCACATCAACTGCATATTGACCCCACCATGAAGGTTGTGGCAACCATGCTTGATCAGGAGTTAGCGCATCATTAGTTGAAAAACCATAAGCGCCAGCTGAAGATGATGACCATGGAATTGGAACACGGCAACCATCGCGACCGCGATCTAGATAACCACTCATCTTCCAACGTGGATCAGTTAAACGATCTTCTGGAATATCGCGAACTTCTGGAACAGCCAACTCTTCACCTTGATACAAATATGTTCCACCAGGAAGTGCAAGCGTCATTAATGCAGCACTTCGCGCACGCAATGTGCCACGAGCAATATTGAGTTTTTTCGGATCTCCTTGGCGCGACAGCGTTGTATCGCCGTGGTTAGTAAGACCTAAATCAAGTCGATCAACTGACCGTACAACGTCATGGTTATTAAAAACCCACGATGTTGGTGCACCAACTTCTTCTAATGCATCGATTGAGTTATTAATCTTGGTCTTAATCTGTTGCGCATCCCATAAAGTTGTGAGCATCTCAAAGTTAAATGAGTTTTGTAGTTCATCTGGGCGTACGTATCTAGCAATTCGTTCAGATGGGCTAACCCATGCTTCCGCAACTGCCATGCGATCACCTGGATACGAATCCAAAATCTTGCGCCAAGCGCGATATACATCATGCACGCCTTCTTGATCCCAGAAAGGTTTGTGTTCTGTACCAAGCATTGACGCAGCTGGATCTTTGCGAATATCTGGCAAGCCTGCTTCCTTAAACATTCCATGCGCAACATCGATTCGAAAACCTGCAACACCCCGATCGAGCCAAAACTTCAAAACTTCTTCAAAGTGCCCAACAACTTCTGGATTTTCCCAGTTGACGTCAGGTTGTTCTACGGCGAATAAATGCAAATACCACTGTCCTGGTTTTCCATCAGCTTCGATTACTCGTTCCCATGCAGGTCCACCAAAAACTGCTTCCCAGTTATTAGGTGGCAGGTCACCATTAGGGCCTTTTCCTTCGCGGAATATAAAACGATCACGTTCTGGTGAACCTGGTCCAGCTTTAAGAGCAGCTTGGAACCATTTGTGATCACTAGAAGTGTGGTTAGGAACAATGTCAACGATTAATCGAATCCCAAAATCTAGGGCTTCTTTAATTAACTGTTCGGCTTGGGCCAAAGTTCCATAATCAGGTTCGATATCCATGTAGTCAGAAACATCGTAACCATGATCGTGCTGAGGTGATGGATACCAAGGAGAAATCCAAATTGCATCAATTCCGAGAGATTTTAAATAAGGAAGACGGGAGCGAATTCCTTCAACATCACCGATTCCATCGCCATTTGAATCAGCATATGAGCGAGGATAAATTTGGTAAGTAACTGCGTCACGCCACCAAGGGCGCTCTTTACGAGATGCTAAATGGGCCATTATTTACTCCGTCTCAAGGTATTTAGTTAAGAATCCACGTTGTTCATCATCAATGGGGTGAGACTTCTTTGTAGCCATATCTACGGTGACTTGAACAGTTTTGATGCGAGCTACAAGTTCACCTTTGAGGTTGATTTCATACGTCAAAGTGAAAGACGAAGTTCCTATGGCACTAACCCATAATTCGATATCTAGAAAAGTATCGCCATCGTAAATAGGAGCAATGAAATCTACTTCAGCCCGAGCAACAACCATTTCTAAAATACCGGACCAAGCAAAGCGCGCTTCTTGGGCATACGTTAAATACTTAGCATTATTAACATGACCAAAAGCATCTAAATCATCCCAGCGCACATATTGCTTACTTTGATATCGCATTTAACGAGTGAGCTTTCTATAAGTGACTCGGTGTGGACGTGCTGCATCTGCTCCAAGTCTTTGGATTTTATTAGCTTCATAGGATTCAAAGTTTCCTTCAAACCAGAACCACTTTGAATCACCCTCGTAAGCCAAGATATGCGTGGCTACGCGGTCAAGGAACCAACGATCGTGGGAAATCACTACGGCGCAACCAGGAAATTCAAGAAGTGCGTTTTCAAGTGAACCTAACGTTTCAACATCTAAGTCATTTGTTGGCTCATCGAGTAAAAGTAAGTTGCCACCCTGCTTGAGAGTTAGAGCCAAGTTCAAACGGTTACGTTCACCGCCCGATAAAATTCCTGCAGGTTTTTGCTGATCTGGACCTTTAAATCCGAAGCAAGAAACATAGGCCCGTGAAGGCATCTCGACTTGGCCGACCTTTATGAAATCAAGACCATCAGAAACAACTTCCCATAAAGTTTTCTTAGGATCAATGCCACCACGTGATTGATCAACGTATGAAATCTTTACAGTTTCACCAATCTTTACGTTTCCAGAATCTGGTGTTTCAAAGCCAAGCAAAGTTTTAAACAAAGTGGTTTTACCTGCACCGTTTGGCCCAATAACTCCAACAATTCCATTACGCGGCAGCGTAAAGGAGAGATCATCAATTAGTACGCGATCGCCAAAACCTTTTGTTAAGTGATCAACTTCAATTACAACATTTCCTAAACGTGGCCCAGGTGGAATCTGAATTTCTTCAAAGTCCAACTTACGCATCTTGTCGGCCTCTGCTGCCATTTCTTCATAACGTGCAAGACGAGCCTTAGATTTAGTTTGGCGGCCCTTAGCGTTTTGGCGAACCCATTCGAGTTCTTCAGTTAATCGCTTGGCGCGCTTGGCATCTTTTTGGCCTTCAATCTTTAGGCGCGCAGATTTTGTTTCAAGATATGTTGTGTAGTTACCTTCGTAAGGATAAGCACGTCCACGGTCAAGTTCGAGAATCCATTGTGCAACGTTGTCCAAGAAATATCTGTCGTGCGTGATTGCAACAACCGCGCCAGCATATTTATTTAAATGTTGTTCTAACCACAAAACTGATTCAGCATCTAAGTGGTTTGTTGGTTCATCGAGAAGTAATAGGTCAGGTGCCTGAAGCAGCAATTTACACAAAGCAACGCGGCGCTTTTCGCCTCCAGATAAAACTGAAACATCGGCATCAGCAGGTGGGCAACGAAGTGCATCCATTGCTTGTTCAAGTTGTGAATCTAATTCCCACGCATTGCGGTGATCTAACTGCTCTTGGAGTTCGCCCATTTCTGCTAATAACTTGTCGTAGTCAGCATCTGGATTAGCCATTTCATCGCTGATTGCATTAAAGCGATCAAGCATCGCAACAGTTTCGGCTACGCCTTCTTTAACGTTATCAATAACATTTTTGCTTTCATTTAAAACTGGTTCCTGCATCAAAATTCCGACGGTGTAGCCAGGAGTTAGATATGCCTCGCCATTTGAAGGTTGTTGTAATCCAGCCATGATCTGCAAGACCGTGGACTTACCGGCACCATTTGGACCGACCACGCCGATCTTGGCGCCCGGATAAAACATAATCGTGACGTCATCAAGGATGACCTTGTCGCCATGCGCTTTACGCGCCTTCTTCATCGTATAAATGAACTCAGCCATGAGACGAAACCTTATCGTTATGTGTCGGTAGACTTAGCATTCACGACCCTACAGGCGCCTGTAGCTCAGTCGGATAGAGCACCCGCCTTCTAAGCGGGTTGTCGCAGGTTCGATTCCTGCCAGGCGCGCATGGCCAATGAACAACCGAACCTGATCTGGATCGACTGCGAAATGACGGGGCTTTCTCTTGAGAAAGATGTCCTCGTCGAAATCGCCGTCCTTGTAACTGACTCTGAACTCAACGTCATAGGCGAAGGTGTCGACGTTGTTATTAATGCCAGCGCCGAGCAGTTATCTGGCATGAATGAATTCGTGACAGCGATGCACACCGCTTCAGGATTAATTACCGAGATTCCAAACGGTGTTTCAGTCTCTGCGGCAGAAGATGCGATTATTAAATATCTAGAAAGCGCTAATACTGTGCCCGGAAAATCACCGTTGGCTGGTAACTCTGTCTCTGTTGATCGCTCTTTTATTGCACGCGATATGCCACGACTCAATGAATACCTGCATTACCGAACTATTGATGTCTCATCTATAAAAGAGTTGGCCCGTCGCTGGTATCCCAAGGCCTACTTCAACGCCCCTGCTAAAACAGGCAATCACCGCGCCTTAGGCGATATTCAAGATTCAATTGCCGAATTAGCGTATTACCGCAGCGCAGTATTTGTTCCGGGCACATCGGTGTAACGGGTAGACTTTGCCACTCATGGTGGGCGTAGCTCAGCTGGTAGAGCACTCGGTTGTGGTCCGAGATGTCGCGGGTTCGAGCCCCGTCGCTCACCCCACTTTTACTGCACGACAAACTAGAGAGTTGGTCAAAAAATGATTTTTGACGTAGTCGTAGAAATTCCAGCTGGCTCTAGAAACAAATACGAAATCGATCACAACACTGGTGAAGTTCGATTAGACCGCATGCTCTTTACAGCAACACGTTTTCCGCATGACTATGGCTTTGTTAAAAACACGCTTTCACTTGATGGCGATCCACTCGATGCACTTGTGATGCTTGATGAACCAACTTTTCCAGGTTGCGTAGTTTCATGCCGCGTAATTGGCATGTTCCGTATGACCGATGAAAAAGGCGGAGATGACAAGCTTTTGTGCGTTCCTGCTGGTGATATTCGCAAAGCAAACCTGCAAGACATTGAAAATGTACCGAGTTATGAACTCGATGAAATCAAGCACTTCTTTGAGGTTTATAAAACGCTAGAACCAGGCAAAGAAGTTCATGGCGGATCATGGGTTGGCCATGAAGCCGCAGAAGAAGAAATCAAAAATTCATATAACCGCTATAACGGTTCACATTAAGTTATAAATCTCAACAACTTAGGGAGAGCTAAGTGATCAATAGCGGTGATACAGCATGGGTGCTAGCAAGCGGTGCACTAGTTTTATTTATGACCCCTGGTCTTGCAATCTTCTATGGCGGCATGGTTCGAGCCAAGAGCGCTCTGAATATGATGATGATGTCATTTGCTGCAATTGGCGTAACAACAATTATCTGGGTTCTCTACGGTTACTCTCTAGCTTTTGGTAAATCACACAACGGACTCATTGGTGGATTTGAAAATATTGGATTAGCTAAAACTCTTAATGCAACTGTTGGCCCTAACGGACATCAAATTCCAACCCTTGCATTTGCAATGTTCCAGTTAACTTTTGCAGTTATAACTGTGGCGCTTTTGTCTGGCGCAATTGCAGATCGTGCTAAATACGGCTCTTGGGTCTTATTCGTAGCAGTCTGGATAACCCTGGTTTACATACCTGTTGCTCACTGGGCATTTGCTTCACAAAGCGGAACTGGTGGTTGGATTGTTGACAAGTTAGGTGCACTTGATTTTGCGGGTGGAACAGTTGTCGAAATTAACTCTGGAGCTGCAGCTCTTGCGCTGGCAATTGTTTTAGGTAAGCGCGATGGATTTAGAAAAGACCCAATGCGCCCACACAATATGCCATTAGTTCTTTTAGGTGCCGGAATGCTCTGGTTTGGATGGTTTGGTTTTAATGCAGGAAGCGCACTCTCTGCAGGATCCCTTGCAGCAACAGCAATGATTAATACTCAGATTGCATCAGCTGCGGCTTCTATGTCATGGGTTCTCTATGAAAAGCGCCGTGATGGAAAAGCCACAACGTTAGGCGTTGCATCTGGTGCAATTGCAGGTGCTGTTGTTATTACTCCAGCTTGTGGATTTATTAATCCCATCGGTGCATTGATCCTTGGCCTGATCGCCGGAATGACTGCTTCATATGCTGTCTCTCGAAAATATAAATTTGGTTATGACGATTCACTCGATGTTGTTGGTGTTCACGGTGTTTCGGGAATTATCGGAATGCTAGGAATTGGGGTCTTGGCGACCGTGACTGTTAACGCTGCGGGCAAAGATGGCCTAGTTGCTGGTGGTGGTACTGTTTTAATGTTCCACCAAGTAGTGGCAATCGTGGCAGTAGCGCTCTTCTCGTTCTGTGCCACATGGCTTATTGCAAAGGCAATTAGCGCAACTGTTGGTTTTAGGGCCTTTAAAGAAGATGAACTAACTGGTTTAGACACTACGTATCACGCTGAATCTGCATACGACATCACCGGTAATTCCAATAGGTACTAACGAGAGGCAAAAACAATGAAACTAATTACTGCAATCGTTAAGCCAGCAAAAGTCGATGATATTAAAAAAGCGCTGCAAGCAGCTGGCGTGCACGGCATGACAGTCTCTGAAACCCATGGCTATGGACGCCAAAAGGGTCATACCGAGATTTATCGTGGAGCTGAATACACCGTGGATTTCATTCCTAAGGTGCGCATCGAAGTTCTAACCGATGACTTCGATGCAAATGAGATTCTTAATTTATTTATTGATACCGCCAATACAGGATCAATTGGTGATGGAAAGGTTTGGGTAACACATGTTGAAACTGTAGTTCGAGTTCGCACTGGCGAGCGCGGAGAAGATGCACTTTAAGAAATCGGAATTAACTGCTTTGGGCACTTTGTAATAATCTTTTGAATTGCAACCTTTTCAGGCGACGTTAACCACAAGCCATATTTAGCTTTGACAGCTACTTGGCGGGCCACATAGGCACACCGATAACTCTTCTTTGGCGGTAACCAAGTTGCAGCATCTCCATCACCCTTTTGCGAGTTCAATACACCTTTAACTGCTAATAAGTTCAGCGGGTCATTTGCAAAAGCTGTTCGCTTTTCAACCGTTAATTTAAATGCCCCGGTCTGCCATGCATTTGAAAGGGCAACAACGTGATCAATCTGCACGGCATTGCTAGTGCCCACTCCCCTAACAAATTCAATATTTTCTCCAGAGTATGGATCAGGTAAAGTTCCCGAAATAATGACGCAACGATCTTTAAACACTTGAGCTAGTAAGTCGCGCTTTAAAATATCGTTACGGGTATCGCAACTATTGCCATCCACATCTTTCCAAGCAGGTCCAAATTGTTCCCTTGTATATCCAGTTTTTGGCGCACGGCCCTTTACCGCCAACGTTGCAATCAAGTCAGTAACCGTTGGTGCCGCCCCACTCGAAACCTCTGGAAACCCTGCTAAAAACAGGGTCAGCACTAGGGCAATCCTTATTTCCCAGTGACTCATGCGACTATTTTGGCAGTGTCGGGCGTGTGCGACAAGGGCGTAGATGCTGATAGGTTTCCACCTGCATTCAAGCGTTTCCGGCGCCTGGATGCTTCGGGTGGTTAGCTCAGTTGGTAGAGCAGGTGACTCTTAATCACCGGGTCGGGGGTTCGAGTCCCTCACCACCCACTTACAAGCGTGAGTGTGCCTGAGAAGTAGTTCATTTCAAGTCGATGACTTGGTGAGTATGAATCAGTAAGTCATTTCTTTTTGTATCCACTCGGACAAACAGGTTTAAGGGAAGTTACCTTCTTGATATTTTTCCCTTTAACGCAAGTGATGGTTATCTTTTTTGGAGCCACGGCTTTATCCGCCGTCGCCTTAGCTTCGGCATCTTGCTTTGCTTTCAACTCAGCTGCAGTTTTAGCCTCTAATTCTTGCTTAACTTTGAGTTCTGCGGCAGCTTTATCAGAGACCACTTTGTCGGCTCCAACCTTGTCATATCCACCTGAAATTGTTACATCAAAAGGTTCTGAGGCAACACCGCTAGCAATAACTCGCAAAAATGATGGACCATCTTCAACATCCTTATTAAATGTAAATGAGAGAGTGGATGGGGAATCCGGCGCAATAGATGTATTTGAAAAATCTACTGATCTAGCGTAGAAAACATGCTTTGAAGCTTTATTTGTAATTTGCACTAGACCATAATTAGTACAGTTTTGTTGTTCATCTCCCCAAAATGTTCCTTGAGTTAATCCAGATAGCTGCTTACCAGATATCAGATAACTCTTATCCGGAGTGAGAGCTAAAGAAGAAACTGTTTCGATTTTCGGTAGCCATGATGAGTTAGGACTACCTTTTGATGTGTACAACTCCAAAACCCCATTTGTGGTAACCATCACTTGCCCATTTGGTAAAACCAACATATTTGTTCCATTAGCAAGGTGACTTGCTGCAGGAACAGCTTGATCATCTGGAAGTGCTATCCAGGCATTTGAGATCATGTCGTACTCATACCAAAGTGCCGGACCCATCCAATAGCAATTTTGGGTCGAGCAAGTGAAAACACTTGTTTGAACAAGAACGTTGCCATTGGGCAGAACTGCCGCTGGATTATCTGCTGCGACTGGGTGAAGCCCGTTTTTCAACTTAGGAAAATCTGGAACCGAAGTCCAAGAATTCAATACAGGATCGTAGAGAGCGTTACGTCCAGTTGCACCCATCGCTAGAACTTTTCCATTTGGAAGAGTTAATGCTGGCCCAATTTCAGAATGACCCAAGTCGTAACCAATTCTTGCCGCAGGTGTCCATAGTCCAGTTTTCGGATCGAAAATCTCGGAATAGCCAACAAGTTCTTGAGAATCGTTACCATTCCAAATATTTAGAACTTTATCGTTTGATAATAACGTGTAACCCTGTTCACCGTTTGAAGTGCGCTTGTTAGTTCCAGTTGCTGTCCAAGTCGATGTGGTTGGATCAAAAAGCATTGCATACAAACCAGCAGTATTTCTGCCGCCGTTCCAACCCACCATGATTTGACCATTGGGGAGTTCGATAAAGGGTGCAGCACCAATTCCAGTCCAATCTCCTTCGCCGTTATTTGGCGGGGTAACGAATGTCCAAGTGTCTTTAACAACGTCATATAGGTAACTTTGATTTGAATTATCTTCCATCACCCCTGCAGCATTTACATTTTGCTCGCCGCCGACAATCATGAAATTACCACTGTGCAGCACTGCAGCATTTACATTCTGGGGATTGTAATTTGCTGGAGGTTGAGCCGCTCTAGACCAAGTTCCATTTAGGTAACTGCCCTTAGAATCAGACGTAAGTAACCACCACTGCTCGAAACCTTGACCACTACGTGTTTGAATTAAAACTTTTCCATTCGTCATCAGATACATGTGTTCGGGGCTGCCATCACTCTTAGGTTTGTTATTCATAAGTTGCCATGGATCTTCACCAATAACAGTTCTCTTTAAAATAATACTAATAATCCAGTTACCAGCACTATCTTGTGTCATAACTTCATCAGCAGCAGAAAATACTTTTACGCTTCCATCTTGTTGGGGCGAAATTAAGTACTGAGTCCCCTGTGTCGATGGAAAATCTCCACAACAAGAATTTAACTGTGAGGAGAGCACATAGTCCAAGGGGTCAATATCAAAACTTACGACGCCATTTGAGTCTGTTGTGGTTTCTAAGTTTTGACCGCGATTAACAAGCGACAAACTAATTCGTTGTCCAGCTCCAACATTTGCGTGGGTTGATGGATTCATCATCACGAAAGAAATATGAATCTTTGCAGCGTTCGCAGACGGTGAAGTTATGGTTGAGGCAAGAAATGAAAAAAGGATTAAGAAAAGAAACTTACGCATAAAAATCTACCTCTCCGTAGATTCAGCACCCCGTGATGGATTTTCTCTAGTAGCACAATAGCCAAAACAACTGCGAGCTTGCGAGTATGGGTCGTCAAAACGCAGATTTAGGGTCCAAACGGGATTGATTTAGCTAACGAACTACGTAAAGTCCAGCCATCTTTGGCAATAATCCTTTTAACTGCTTTCGTAGATCCTTCGCACCTTGAAATCAGGTTAGCTGAGCTACCAAGCGGAAGTCGAATAGTTATTAAAAACTCAGTAAGTAATATTGATATTCTTGTTGAAGAAATCAAAAACGCTCTTGATGCCATGAAGAATGTATAACTTTTACAGAATTTCATTGATTTTAGGGACACTTCATCCTATTTTTTGATTATTCTTCCTCTTATGACAATGCACCTTCAAGCTCAAGCCTTCTTGGACTACACCGCGAAGCACAATGTTCTGCCAGATAATCCAACCCTTGAAGATCTTCGGGCGGATGCGGCCGATTATTTAAAATATGCCGGCCCTCTATCGCAAGATGTGAACACTGAACATACATATTTCACTTCACCCACAGCAGATCTTCATGCCGTGATGTATCGTCCAAAGAAGGTTAAGCCAAAGGCTCCAGCACTAGTTTATTTTCATGGTGGTGGCTGGGTATTTAGTTGGACGCTTCGATATGCAGCGCAAATGAGCAATATTGCAGCGGAAACTGGCTTTGTTGTTATTGGTATTAATTATCAAAAAGCCCCAGAACATCCATTCCCAACACCTTTTGATGATTGTTATGCAGGCCTACTATGGGTCGCAAAAAATGCCGAGCGCTTTGGCATCGATCCAGCAAAAATCGGTGTGGGTGGCGATAGCGCAGGAGGAAATTTAGCTGCTGCAGTGGCACTCAAAGCTGCCGACACCCAGGATGTGAAGTTGGCCTATCAAATGCTTATTTATCCTTGTTTAGATATTGATTTTAAATCACAGTCCTACCTTGCCCACGAAACTGGCTTTGGATTAGAAAGTGTTGGGATGCAATGGTGTTGGGGGCAATATGTTCCTGAAGCGCACCTAAGTAATAAATATGCCGTGCCTGCACGTGCTACAACTTTTAAAAATGTTGCTCCCGCAATCATTGCCCTTGCCGAGCATGATGTGTTGCGCGATGACGGAGCAAACTATGCAGGTGCTTTGGAAAAAGCAGGTATCCCGGTAGTTTTGAAAGAGTATCCAGGAATGATTCATGGATTTTTTGGCCACGGTTTTATGGTCGAAGATGCTTACATTCTCCGTAAATGGCTTAGCGAGCAGATTGTTAAAGCAGTTCAGTAGTGTTTGAAGTCCATACGCTTTTAATTGCGGGTTGTTTGTTTGCTGGTGCAATTCTTTATACATCTGTTGGCCATGCTGGTGCTTCGGCATATATAGCCGTTATGACTCTCTTTGATCTACCTCCGCTAGTTATAAAGCCAACGGCGCTTACCTTAAATATTTTCGTCTCTTCCTACACATCCTTTCGTTATATCAAAAGTAATTTCTTTAATAGAACCCTCTTTCTTTTTCTGAGCATTGGATCTGTACCGGCCGCTTACATCGGCGGTCACATCAACCTACCCAGCCATATTTATAAGCCAATCATTGGCGTGCTCTTGTTGCTTTCTGGCATGCGCTTTCTTGTTCAAGCGATGCAAACGGATAAAGCACACCGCAAAGTAAATAGAGGACTGGCCATATTTATTGGTGCTTGCGTAGGTTTACTTTCAGGAATTACCGGTACTGGGGGCGGCATCTTCCTATCACCATTAATTATTTGGTTGGGCTGGGTAAGTGTTAAGCAAGCAAGTGGCACCGTTGCGGCTTTTATCTTTGTGAACTCTACGGCTGGACTACTTGGAAATCTACAATCAACTTCTTCGTTGCCAAATGAGCTTCCAGTGTTCTTAGTAGCAGTACTTCTAGGTGCATTTATAGGAACCCGGTTTGGAATCACGAGATTTTCATCGGTCGGAGTTAAACGCGCACTGGGCTTTGTTTTACTTATTGCAGGAGCCAAATTCCTTCTGGCATAAATAAACCCTCCCGTCGGGAAAATCGGGAGGGCCTATTTTGTCCTTAACTACTTCTTGCGGCGTTTGATTCCATTTGCCTCGTAATACTGGCGCCAAATTCCCCGGTGAATCGGAATACGCATAGGTAGCGATTTAATTCCGGGAATTACAGGAATCAAAATTAATCCCAATGAAAGCGCGCCCATGATGAACATGATGTAGGCATCGGCATTTGCACCAATTGGCTTTGATTCTTCATTATTAAATGGCGGAATTTGATACCAGAATGAATACAACCATAACCACGCTTGTCCCGGATAACGGCCAGTTTCATTCATCATTCCCCAAGTACCACCCTGCAAATTAGCAGTAGTACCGGCATCATCTAGATACGCACCATCACCAAAGAATAAAACCTGCTTGGTGTTATCAGTTTGAAAGAATCCACCTTGCGACAAGAGTGCAGCATCCAGAGCTCCACCTTTTGCCATATCGGTTAAGCCTTGTGCTAGCGCTGGAACGGGACCATATGCACCTGCAGCAACGTCGGCTAATTTTCCATCAACTTTTGTAATTGCATCATCGTATGAAGTTGCCCAATTCTGCTTTTGTGAATCACTTGCTGCCTTCCAGGTTGCCAAAGCACTGGCTATTTCAGTCGACATCACTTGGGTACTCAACGGTGCAATGACAAACTCATTAACGGTATCTATCGGGTGTGTAATTCCCGCCCACTTTTGCAGCCAGAAAGGTCCAACGTTCAAGCCATCCGAGGCTTTGTTATATGGCCCACCGTAGGTTGCAGATCCACTTGTGCCAGCAATCTCTTGAACTGCAGTTACATAAAAATTGTCAGCGTTACTAACCGCCCATCCTTTAAATGTTAAAGGTTTCTCATCAGGAGATCCCATAACCAAGGAAAGAACTATTGCTGCAATGGCAACAAAAGCAACGGCAATGCTTCCCTCTTTTACGATGTCATATTTCTTTGTTTTTCCGGTCCAAGGGGCAGCATCAAATGCGTTCTTAGCTTGCTTTGAAAGAGTCATCGCTCAACTCCATTCAATGAAGGTTCAGCATCAATCGGTGGGACAACCCCACGACGGCGCACCATTAGTACGTGAATAACGGTAATGACACCTAAAAGAAGTGGAAGGAATGCCACATGAAGCAGCAGCATCTGCCCTAAGTTGGTTACATTAAAAAATGCACCAATTCCCATGGCGTTAAACCCATCTTTGGCTTCAAAAGATATCCACTGTGAATCGAAATTTGTTTGAACTAAGTAGCCAGTAAAAGCTGTGGCGATGGATGCAACGAATGCAATTGCGCCAGTTGCCCATGTTCTAAAACGGTTACCTCGCCATGCTGCCATCCAATACTTACCCCATAGATGAACCACCATAAAGACAAAGAACATTTGTACTGACCAAAAATGCAAACTATTAATAAAGAGTCCCGTATCTGAAATGTGATACCAAGCAGGGCCTTCAAAAGCCAAGATAACTCCTGAAAAAATAATCATGGCTAAGGCAGCTAAAGTTAAAACACCAAATACATAAATCCAGGAAACAACGTATGCAGGTTGATCATCTGGAAGAAGTTTTTCAATTGGAAGATCCTTTTGCCACTTATTGCGAAGTTTGGCTGTCCACATTTCACTCATTTGTGATCCTCTTTGTCTTTAGGAAAAGGGACAAAGACTGCAAGAGCGAAAATAGTTAGCATCAAAATGATTACAATCAAATTTGATACTGATATCTGCAGCCAACCTGATTTGAGATAAGTTGCAGGATGATTCATAAAATCTGAAATCCAGCCTGTCATTAAGTGTCCATTCGTTCGAATCGAGTGCTCTCGAATTCGTTAAGGTCACGATAGACTGTTAAGGAAATTCACTTACGAGGTTAGTGAGTGCTAACACTCTCACGGAACTAAATTAAGCGTGAAGTAACTCCGTGAGTAACGTTTCTACACGTACTTTAATTTCATCACGTATAACTCGAACAGATTCGATTCCTTGCCCTGCTGGATCCTCTAACACCCAATCTTCGTAGCGTTTGCCAGGATAAAAGGGGCAAGCATCTCCACAGCCCATTGTTATTACTGCATCAGATGCTTGAACCGCTTCAGGAGTTAAAACTTTTGGAACGTTATTTGCAATATCAATTCCTAGTTCTGCCATTGCTTCTATTGCTACAGGATTTATTGAATCTTTCGGAGCTGAACCTGCAGATAGAACTTCTACTTTATCCCCACCAAGTGATTTCATAAAGCCTGCAGCCATTTGTGATCGGCCAGCATTATGTACACAAACAAAAAGTACGGTTAGTTTATTTGTCATATGTGAGCACCTTTGTTAGGCCCAGGCCGATTAATGCACCGAGCGTTTGAGCAGCAATGAACTTTGAGAGACAACCTGGAGCTATACCGGCAAATGAATCAGAAAAGGCACGTCCGATTGTAACCGCAGGATTTGCAAAGGAAGTTGAACTAGTAAAAAAGTAGGCACTGCCAATCCATGAAGCAACAATAATTGGAACCATCGTCAATTTTTCCTGGGCGATCAGCAAGCTAATAATCATGATTAAACCTGCGGTAGCAACAACTTCTCCAATATAAAGATTGCCGCCAGAACGTACCCGGGCGGCAGTTTCAAGGAGTGGATGGCTAAACATCGCATTTGCTAGTGCGGCTCCAGAAATTGCACCTGCAATTTGCGCCACAATATATTGAATGAAAACTACAAACGTTGTGCGTTTTTCAATCAGATCAATC
>CANFUR010000027.1 GCA_947450175.1 Actinomycetota bacterium
GAGTCAAAGATTAATGCGCGAGCAGGTGCATCAGCATCACCTTTTGGCGCAGGTATCTGAGCAATGATTTGATCCAAGAGTTCGGCAACACCATCACCGGTTTTACCTGAAACTCGCAAACAATCTTCAGGTTGGCAACCGATTAACTTTGCAAGTTCGGCCGCAAACTTTTCTGGTTGTGCATTTGGTAAATCGATTTTATTGAGCACAGGAATAATTGTTAAATTGTTTTCCATCGCCAAGTAAAGGTTTGCAAGTGTCTGCGCTTCAATTCCTTGGGCACAATCAACAAGAAGAACCGCGCCTTCGCAAGCAGCTAGCGAGCGCGAAACTTCGTAAGTAAAGTCAACGTGACCAGGTGTATCGATCATGTTCAGGATGTATTCCTGCCCATCGATTCCGCTGCGCCATGGCAAACGAACTGCCTGAGATTTAATAGTGATTCCGCGCTCGCGTTCGATATCCATACGATCTAGATACTGTGCGCGCATATTGCGTGCTTCGACTACTTCGGTAATACCCAACATTCGGTCGGCAAGAGTTGATTTACCGTGATCGATATGGGCAATGATGCAGAAGTTACGTATCTGCGCCGGATTAGTTGCTGCTGGTTGCGGCGCCTTAGCAAGTGAAATTGCAGGCATGAACCTAGCCTCGCTTTAAGATCGAAGAAAAATTAACGTGCGCCGGCTTTGGCAGCTGCCTTAGCCATTGATGACTTCTTGTTTGCTGCAGTGTTCTTGTGTAAAACACCCTTTTGAACAGCGACATCAAGAGCCTTTGAAGCAGTGCGAAGTTCAGTTGTGATTGCAGATGAATCTCCTGCAGTAACTGCATCCTTGAATTTACGGACAGCGGTCTTGATAGATGAGCCCACAGACTTGTTGCGAAGGCGTGCCTTCTCGTTTGTCTTAATGCGCTTAATCTGAGACTTGATATTTGCCACGCTGTAGTACTCCGAACTTCTAGGTGTAGTTAAGGGGTAAAGGTTACCTGTTAGCGCCCGAAGGCTCAAATCAAGCCGTAATTATGCCTGAGGAGGCTGCTCGACGGCGCTTTCGCCCGCCAGCTGACTTGCTCTCTTGATGAGGCTCTTCTGGGGCTTTCTCTTCAGTTGCATTGAGAGATTCATGGAACTCATGCTCGGTGGCATCTGTTTCCTCTGCATCTTCATGCTTTGATGATGGAACATCAAGTTGTGGCATTGGTGCCTTCATCTTGACTGGTTCCATGTGAATATGAATTCCACGTCCACTACATGCATCACATGTAGTTGAGAAAGCTTCGATCAATCCCTGACCAACACGTTTACGTGTCATTTGAACAAGGCCAAGAGAAGTAACTTCGGCCACCTGATGCTTAGTGCGATCGCGGCCCAAACATTCAACGAGACGTCGCAAAACCATCTCGCGGTTTGATTCCAAAATCATATCGATGAAGTCGATAACTACGATTCCACCAAGGTCACGAAGACGAAGTTGGCGCGCAATTTCTTCGGCGGCTTCTAAGTTATTTTTAGTAACAGTTTCTTCAAGGTTTCCGCCCTTACCGATGAACTTTCCGGTGTTGACGTCGATAACAATCATCGCTTCAGTGCGGTCGATAACAAGTGAACCACCTGAAGGCAAGTAAACCTTGCGATCAAAAGCCTTAGCTAACTGCTCTTCAACTCTAAAGTCTGCAAAAAGATCGCCAGTACCTGTGTACTTTTCAATCTTTGTTGTTAGTTCAGGTGCAATAAACCCGAGATAGCTAGTTACTTCATCCCAAGCAGTAGCACCTTGAACAGTTAGCTTGCGGAAATCTTCATTGAAGATATCGCGGATAACTCGAACAGCTAGATCAGGCTCCTGATAAAGGGCCACAGGTGGATTGAAATTTGTGTTCTGGGTCTTGGCATAAATGTCATCCCACTGCGCTTTTAAGCGGGCCACATCACTTGTTAGATCTTCTTCGCTTACGCCTTCAGCTGCTGTACGCACAATGACGCCAGCTTCTTCTGGAATTAAGTTTTTCAAAATTGCCTTAAGACGCGTGCGTTCTGTTTCTGGCAAACGCTTTGAAATACCTGACATGCCGCCGCCAGGAACATAGACAACATAGCGTCCTGGCAATGAAATCTGGCTAGTTAAGCGCGCACCTTTTTGGCCAATTGGATCTTTAGTAACTTGAACCAATACTGGCTGTCCAGTCTTTAAAACTGTTTCAATTTTACGCGGTTCAGACTCTGAAATTCCTGCCGCATCCCAGTTAACTTCACCGGCATACAACACAGCGTTACGGCCTTTGCCAATATCAACGAATGCAGCTTCCATAGAAGGTAGAACGTTTTGTACGCGGCCTAAATAAACGTTTCCAACGTATGACACGTTGCTATTGCGGTTTACATAGTGCTCGACCATTACGCCATCTTCGATGACAGCAATCTGTGTACGGTCTGCAATCTGGCGAACTAACATTTCACGATCAACGTTTTCGCGGCGTGCTAAGAATTCTCCATCAGTGATGACAGTTGAACGCTTGCGATATGGCTCGCGGTATTCAGAGCGAGCGCCACGGTCATTGCGATCGTTGCGATCACGACGTCCACCACGGCGGTCATTGCGATCTGGGCGTTCAGTTCTTGCAGGTCGTGCTGGACGTTCGCGAACTTCGCGCACCTTAACAACTGTTACAACACCATCTTCATCAATAACTTCACCTGGAGTTACACCTTCAGCATCTCCTGCTGCACGGCGACGGCGACGGCGGCGATGTGTTATGCCTTCGCTATCAGTACTTTCTTCTTCACTCTCAACGGTAGTTTCTTCATTGGTTGCTCCATCACTACCTGGCTTGCGGCGACCGCGCCCACCACGACGGCGACGACGATTGCGATCAGGACGATCTCCGCCTTCACTCTCACTGTGGGCTGCAGGTGAATCTGCCTTAGGGGCTTGCGCGCTCTCTGCCTTTTTACGGACAGCTTTAGCAACAGGTTTGTCTGGAGCAGCTTGAAAAATAGGAACCGGGACAGCGGCTTTTTTGCGCATTGCCTTTTTGGGTTCTTCAGTAGCTACTTGCACAGCGCTATCTTTTGCACTTGCTTTCTTAACCGCACGCTTGCGCGGTGTTTTAGGCTCAATCGCCATGGCACCAAATCCTCTATGCGTCTTTTACAACGCTTATCTCGTTAAAAAATCCCTGTTTTAGGTTTTTCTTACCTGTTCGCGCCGGGCTTTTATCGCGATGGATTCGCGGGCCGCGCTGAACTATGTGGTGTAAGTATGACAGATAAGGGCCTATTTGCCTACTAAGGGCATTCCTGAACTATTAGCCCCTAGAGCGAGCGTGAACGTTCTGTAGCAGTCCAAATCCGATCAAAGTGGCAAACATCGATGATCCGCCATAGGAGACAAAGGGAAGTGGAACTCCTGTCATTGGCATGAGCCCTAAGGTCATACCAATATTTTCAAATAGTTGAAATGCATACCAAGCAATCACACCAGTTGTTACTAATCGCCCAAAGGGGTCATTAGTTCGTCTGGCTATAGCAAAAGAACGCATCAAAATAATTAAATACAACAACACAATTAAACCGCTACCAAGAAAACCTAGCTCTTCACCAGCAACAGTAAAAATAAAGTCAGTCTGTTGTTCTGGAACAAAGCGGCCATTAGTTTGTGGGCCATTAAATAAACCAGTTCCAATTAATCCCCCAGAACCAACAGTGATACGAGCCTGACGTAATTGATAACCAGTGCCTTGGGTATCTGCAGTTGGATCAACAAAAGTTTGCAAGCGCTTAATTTGGTAGTCGCTAATGACTCCTGATTTAGTTGCTACAAAGGCGCCAAGTACGGCCACTAGCAATAAGCCGACTACCCACTTTGTGGATGAACCAGACACGGCGATGATTGTTACAACTGAGGCAGAGATAATAAAAACCGTTCCCATATCGGGTTGCAGCAAAATTAAAAGCACAGGTAAACCCGCAATAACTAAGGCTTGCAAGACGTCACGAGATGTTGGTTCATCGCTATCGTGAGAGCGTTCCGATAAAATCATTGACATTCCGATGATGATTGAAATCTTTGCAAGCTCTGCCGGTTGAATTTGAAAACCACCAGGTAGTGCTATCCAAGCTTTCGCACCATTTACTTCACTGCCAAGTCCTGGAATTAATACAATGATTAAACCGATAACACCTAAGCCCCAAACAACTGGCGTATAAGCCCGCAGTAATCGATAGTCAATAACCGTTGTTCCGTACGCTAACAAAGCACCGATGGCGATATTAACTACATGGCGCTTAAGGTAATACTGAGGGTCTAAACCATTATGGGCATACCAATCACGCGTTGCGGCATAGACCAGCAAGGTGCCTATAAATAAAAGTAGACCAACGGCCGCAGTTAATACAGGATCAAAGCCATGAAAAATTGAGGATCTACTTCGACGATAAAGACGTTGACGCGCAGCTATCTGGCTCATTTCGTCTCCTTAGGCTTTGTGGCCGGTGAAATCTTTGGCAAAGTTGTAGGAGGTTTGCCATTAGGGAAAAGCGCTGTACCGGCAATAATTTTATTACCTTTCACACCAAAAATCGTGTCGTAAATCTGGCGCACACTTACTCCAGAAGTTGCACCACCAAATCCGCCTTGGCCCACCATTAAGACAACGGCATATTGGGGATTATTACTTGGAGCAAATGAGGCAAACCACGAAGTGTCATCTTTAAGTGATCCATTTGCATTTCGACCAAAGACTTGGCCAGTTCCAGTTTTTGCACTCACTTCAATTGGGAAACCAGCAAATACTCCTCTGCCGGTACCGCTTACAACAACTTCTCGCAGCGCACCTTGTAAGAATTTAATCGTGGATGGTGCTGCAGAAAGTGTTCCCAATTTCTGTGGCGTAATAGTTTTAACTACGGTTCCATCAGTCTTTACGATTGCTTTACCCACGGTTGCCTGCCAAATAGTCCCCCCATTGGCAATTGCGGCATACATCTGGGTTAACTTTAGTGGTGTAACAACTGTGTCACCTTGACCAATGGAAAAGTTAACTGCATCTCCTGCGCGTATCTTGTCACCGCTTACACAATTTTCCGCAGCCAATTGAATAAGAAACGGTGTCTGCTGGGCCTTAGTGGCGCGTGTTTTGTAATTGCAATAGAAATCTTTATTCTGCTCAAACCAGCTCTTTTTATATGCTCGATCAGCTAAACGTGAAGTTGATTCAGAGGGTAGATCAATTCCTACTTTTTGAGGAATATGAAAGCTTTGTGCAGCTTTAAAGAAATAGTCATTCGGACTAGATTTTGGGTGCATTCCTCCGTCCCGCAGCCACTCATCAAAGGCAATTTTGTACCAGACGGTGTCACATGAGAGCGCAATAGCTTTCTTCAAGTTCATGCGGCCCTGGTCTTTACTGTCATAGTTTTGAAAGGCACGGTTACCAATTTGAACTTCTGATGGACAGTCATAATTAGCATTGAGGTCATAACCTGCCGACGCCGCTGCAACGGTTGAAACAATTTTAAAAGTTGACGCAGGGGCAAACAAGCCCTGCAGCGCACGGTTAAGTGCAGGCACAGACTTTTTCTCACTAAAAAGATCTGAAGCTTCTTGAACGGTTAAACCTTTTTCAAAAGCATTGGGGTCATAGGTTGGATACGAAGCCAGCGCGAGGATTCGTCCAGTCCTTACATCCATCACTACTGCAGCCCCTGAATCAGAGGTGTAACCATTTGCACGACCACGTTTGACTGCATCGGCTAAAGCCTTTTCTGTTGCGGCCTGCAGGCGGGCATCTAGACTTGTGATTAAGTGATCTCCCGCAATTGGTTTTGTGTTTTGACTCTCGCGAGTAATTGCTTCTTTACGGTCAACAATCACTGTGCGTATGCCTGGGGTGCCGCGCAAGAATGAATCATATTGAATCTCTAAGCCAGATTTACCAATAGTTTCGCTTTTAAAATACTGCTTGCCATTTCCTTTAGCTAAATCAGTGTCTGTTAACGGTCCTACATAACCCAAAATATGTGCGCCATTGACACCAACAATGCCCGGATAATTACGAATAGCAATAGGTTGGGCATTTACGCCAGGAAATTGATCTGAGCGTTCAACAATTTGCAACGCAATATTGGGATCTGCTTCTTTAGTAATAGGAATTGGCTGGTATCTAGATCCAGTCCAGCATCCGGCGCGTTGACCCTTTGGCAGTTCTCCGCATAAGCGTGTGTTTGTATAGACATCGCTGTAATTGAGATTTAGAAGTTTTGCAACGCGTTGCATTACGGCAACACCTTTATCTGGCTGCTTATCTATGGCGATTCGATCAATCGTAATAGCCAATCCCACCTTATTGAGAGCTAGCGGAACGCCGTAATCATCCACGATTAATCCCCGCGTGGCGGGGGCTATAACATCTCGACTTTGAATACTAAGCGCTGCATTTCGATACTTTGGTCCAGCTGCAATTTGAAGATAAAACAAGCGACCAAAGAGGGCGGCAAGTAAAGAAACTATAAGGATCTGCACTACAAGCAAACTTAAACGGGAGCGTTGGTTCATAATTATGATCGCGTTTCAAAAACTAATTTATGAAGAAATGAAAACACCGGAAGAACAATAGGAGTAATAACTACGGTCCAGAGCGTGTTACCAATAAGGGTAAGAAAGATTTGGCCAAAACTTCCTGTTGCAACCCCCAACAATGCACCGCTTGTAACAAAGAATATCTCAGCGCTTATGCTGGCAATAACTACAAAGAAGATAACAACTAATGGATTTCCATTGATACTTCCATCACCATAACCCAGAAAAGAAACACCGTAACAAACCAGGATCATAATCAAAGTCCATTGGCCAACTGGTCCACTTGAACTTTGTGACAAATCCATTAAAAATCCTGCAGCAAAACCAGTGAGTGCCGCAATTTCAGGTGCACTGATAACTGCCCACACCAAAGCAAAAATCATAAATAGTGAAAATCCCCCACCAGGAAGTTTGAATTGGTTCACAACTGCTTCTTGGAATAGATAGATGAAAATGATAATTGGCGCAGACAGCGAAATCTGACGGGTTAACATTGTTTTATTTCGTTGGAGATGGAGACGGTGTTACATAAACCGTAACCGTAGGTATGGGAGTTGGAACTGGTTTTGGTGGAATCAGAGCATCACCTGGGTTATTTACTGGTCCACCCACGACTACAGCTAGTACGCCTAGCGTTGAAAAATTTGTGTAGTAACGCACGGCACCATTTTGTGCGATTTCTCCTGCAGAATTATCTATTGATGTTACATAACCAACTGGTACTCCCGGTACAAATGGTCGATTGGCAACACTTCCGCGCGCTAGTAAAACATCGCCAGGTTTAACAGTTGTTAAATTATCAAGTAGCTGAAGGGATCCTGAACGCGATCCACGGCCCGATAAAATACCGATTTGTTGTGTGCCAGCAATACGCACACCGATTTTAAATGACGGATCAGTTGCTAGCATGACTAAGGCCGATGTCGGATAAACATCTTTTACTACTCCAGCAATTCCGGTCTGTGATAGCACCGTCATATTTTTCTTAATTCCTGCGTTGCTTCCAGCATCGATAGTTACAGTCTGAGAAAAAGATTGACTAGATCCTTGGCTAATAACGCGCGCATTTACAATTTTGTAACTAGCTTTTCCGGCTAAATCCAAAATGCCTTTTAACTGATTTAGTTGGGAGTCAGCGTTTTTACGATTAAGAAGATTTGCTTTTAACTTGGCATTATCTGCCCGTAATTTTTCAAGCTGATTTCTTGTACGACCCAAATGCGTTACATCCGAAACGAAGTTCTTAAATGGGGAAAGAACTACATTTCCAGCTTTTTGGAAAGGTGAGAGAAAAGCCTGTGTGCCTTGGCGAGCGCCATTGAGTATTGAAACGCCACGCAAATCTAATGTGATGAAAAATAACGAAGTAACAATCAAAACGATTAAGAGAAGACGGGTACGACTCCCTCCGCCGTAACGCATCTTCTATTAAGCCTATCGACGAGGTTCGGAGATTAAGACCTTCTCTAAAGCCTCAAACTCTTCGATACATTTTCCGGAGCCTTCAACAACAGCGTCCAATGGACGTTCTGCAATATGAATAGGCATTCCAGTTTCTTTACGAAGACGTTCATCCAGACCCTTAAGAAGTGCACCGCCACCAGTAAGAACAATTCCACGATCCATCAAATCTGATGCAAGTTCAGGAGGAGTCTTATCCAGCGTACTTTTTACTGCATTAACAATTGCATTTACTGGCTCCTCAAGAGCTTTGCGAATTTCTGCTGCAGACACAACGATTGTCTTAGGTAGACCCGTTGCTAAATCGCGGCCACGAATTTCTGCATCGTTCTCTCCGGCTAATGGATAAGCAGAACCGATAGCCATCTTGATTTCTTCTGCTGTGCGCTCTCCCAAAAGTAGAGAGAATTCGCGCTTAACCCAGTTAATAATCGATTGATCGAGCTCATCTCCACCAACACGAATCGAAAGTGAACAAACTATTCCGCCCAATGAAATAACTGCAACCTCAGTTGTTCCGCCACCTATATCTACAACCATGTTTCCTGTTGGCTCATGAATTGGAAGTCCAGCACCGATAGCCGCTGCCATTGGTTCTTCAATGATATAAACCTTGCGAGCGCCAGCAGCATATGCAGCATCTTTTACTGCACGCTGTTCAACACCAGTGATACCTGATGGAACACAAACCACAATACGAGGCTTAGCCAAGTAACGACGACGGTGAACCTTTTGAATAAAATAACGGAGCATGCGTTCGGTTGTCTCAAAGTCTGCAATAACGCCATCTTTGAGTGGACGAATAGCAACAATATTTCCTGGAGTACGGCCAATCATCTTCTTAGCTTCAAGACCCACCGCCAAAATTCCACCGGTATCTTGGTTGACGGCAACTACTGATGGCTCATTCAAAACAATTCCACGCCCGCGAACATAGACAAGCGTGTTCGCAGTACCGAGGTCTACGGCCATGTCACGGCCGATAAAGGACATTTTGCTTTGTGAACTCATACTTCTGTACTCCTTGATTATTTAGGGAAGAAAATTTGGATTTCTCGTGCAGCTGATTCTGGTGAATCTGATCCATGCACAATATTCTGAACAACTTTTGTGCCTTGATCACGTGCTAAGTCACCACGGATAGTTCCAGGTGCTGCAACAGTTGGATCAGTAACGCCAGCTAAGGAACGAAAACCTTCGATAACACGATTACCAGATGCAACCATCGCAACAATTGGTCCTGACATCATGAAATCCACAAGTGGTTCATAAAATGGCTTACCAATATGTTCTGCATAATGTTGTTCGAGTAATGCACGATCTGCGTTAAGCATGCGCAGCGCTTCGATTGAATATCCCTTTGCTTCAACACGTGAAATAACTTCGCCAACTAAGCCGCGACGGACGCCGTCTGGCTTTACGAGGATCAGGGTTTTCTCAGTGCTCACCTGCCTAGTCTATTAGGGGTTTTCGCCTGCCTGCGCCATGAGGGCCGCACGAGCTGCTTCCCCTTTTCGGCCCACAACGATGGCTGCGACCCATAACCCGATGAAAATCACCCCGATAAGAAAATAGGACGGGACTACAAAGCCAAATGCAATCATGAAGATCTGAAGTCCTGAGCCAATATAGAAACCTGAACGTCGCTTGAGCATTCCGGCGGTAAGAAAAAGAAGCAGTGAAATTATTGAACCGTATATAAGTGCGGCATTGGAGTGATTTTTGGTGGCTAGCAAAATTGCAAAACCTAAAGTCAAGCTCTCCATGACTAGGACAGACGCACCTAAAACTCTCACTTTGAAAACTTCCTTCTTAAGTATGAACGAGCTTCTCCGACTGTGACTACTGATCCGGTCACAATAATTCCAACAGTGTCTTCACTAAGTGGTCGGACTGCATCGGCTACGGCACGGTCAAGTGCGTTGTGCAAATCGGCTACTTCAAAAACACGGTCATTACCAAAGATTGTTGTTGCCAGTTTTTCTAAGTCTGAGGAAGACATCGCCCGAGGTGAACTGCTCTGCGTCACGATGACATGATCAACAATTGGCTCTAACTCTTTTAAAATACCCTCGGCATCTTTATCGCCAAAGATTCCTACCACTGCCACGATTTCATCAAAATTAAACTCACTCATTAACGTATCGGCAAGCGCTTTGGCGCCATGAGGATTATGAGCCGCATCTAAAATTACGGTTGGGTCACGATGAACAACTTCGCAACGTCCGGGTGAAGTAACGGCAGCAAAACCGGCTCGCACTGCTTCGATGTCCAATGGTTGATCACCAAAGAAAGCCTCAACGGCAACTAAGGCACTTGCAGCGTTGGCAGCCTGGTGTTTTCCATGTAACGGTAAAAAAATCTCATCGTAAGTGTCATGCAACCCAGCAATCGTAAGAAGTTGTCCGCCAACGGCTACAGCACGTGAAGCAACAGAATATTCAATTCCTTCGCGAACAACATCGGCGCCAACTTCAGCAGCTTTTCTAATTAATTCTTTTGCGGCTTCTGGTTCTTGTTGCGCCAAAACAATAAAGCCACCCTCTTTAATAATTCCGGCTTTAGTAGCTGCAATTTCATGAAGCGTATTACCCAGATATTCCATGTGATCTAAGCCAATTGGCATGATTACTGAAACATCAGCGTCAACAACATTAGTTGCATCCCATTGTCCGCCCATACCAACTTCAATGACTGCGACATCAACTGGATGCTCGGCAAAGGCGGCAAAACCCAAAGCTGTAATTGCTTCAAAGAAGGAGATGGGATGTTCAAACTTTGTGTCCATTAAATCTAAATAAGCAGCAATATCGTTATAGGCAAAGATTAATTCTTTTGGATCAATTGGCTCAGAGTTGATTGAAATACGTTCAAGATACGTTTCAAGGTGTGGGCTGGTAAATCGCCCGGTGCGCAAACCATGGGCAAACAACAACGAATCAATCATTCGAGTTGTAGTGGTCTTACCGTTAGTTCCGCCCACATGAATCGTTGGATATGTCAGCTGCGGAGAACCCAAAATATCTACTAGTGCTGCAATTCGATCTGTGGTTGGATCAATACGAACTTCGGGCCATCTAGCTAATAACGCTTGCTCAATGGCATCAATGCGTTCTTGGTCGTCAGGGGAAATAATCATGCGTGTGGCAGTGTTGCAAGTTGGGCAGTAATTCGTTCAATGTCCGCACTTGTCTTGGCTAAACGTTCACGAATTTCGACAACAACACTTTCGGGAGCCTTTGCCATGAAACCATCGTTATTTAATTTAACTTCGGCGGTTTGCTTATCTTTAACAGCTGCGGCTAAATCTTTTTCAAGACGTGCACGCTCTGCAACAACATCGATTGAACCAGTTAAATCGAATTCAACTTGAACCGAGCCAATCTCAACCTTGGCACTAGGTGTTATATCTGAAAGTTCAAGGCGCAACACAAATGCCATCGCACTTGCATAATCTGCGATTGCTCCCTTTGCTATAAATCTGGCAGGAATCTTCTGTGACGTTTTGATTCCTTGATCGTTACGGAATCGGCGCACATCAGTAATAATCTCTTGCATCTCGGCAACTAACTTCTCTGAAGCCTTATCCTCATGGGAAGCATCAGATGTTGGCCACTGAGCAATAACCAGTGATTCTCCCCCAGTAAATGTGGTCCACAGCTCTTCAGTAATAAATGGCATTACTGGATGCAATAAACGCAAGAGCTGATCCAAAACATGACCAAGCACGCGTTTGGTATTTGTTGCATTAGTTCCAGCAAAGGTTTCCTTAGAAAGTTCTAAGTACCAGTCACATAAATCATCCCAAGCAAAGTGATACAAAATCTCACATGCCCGTGCAAATTCATATTTTTCAAGTAGAGCGTCGACGTCGCTAATTGTTTGACTTAGTCGGCTAAGAATCCATTTATCAACTGCATTCAGTGAAGCAACTGCAGGCAGTTCACCTTCAACGGTTGCACCATTCATCATGGCAAAGCGCGTTGCATTCCATAGCTTGGTGGCAAAATTTCGAGAACCGCCAATCCAATCTTCAGCTAACGCTTGATCGGTTCCAGGATTAGCTCCACGAGCTAAGGTAAAGCGCAACGCGTCTGCGCCATACTTATCCATAAACTCAATTGGGTCAATCACATTTCCACGACTCTTAGACATCTTCTTGCCAAATTGATCACGAACTAAACCGTGCAACATGATTGTTTTAAATGGTGGAACACCATCCATGGCAAAAGTGCTCATCATCATCATGCGGACAACCCAGAAGAACAAGATGTCATAACCTGTAACAAGAACAGATGTTGGGTAGAACTTTGCAAGGTCTGCAGTTTTTTCTGGCCAACCAAAAGTTGAAAAGGCCCATTGCCCAGAAGAAAACCAGGTGTCTAGAACATCTGGGTCTTGTGTGTATCCGGCAGGTGCGCTTTCACCTGGACCAACAACAATGACCTCATCATTTGGTCCATACCAAACTGGTATTCGATGACCCCACCACAGTTGGCGAGAAATACACCAGTCATGCATGTTGTCTACCCAATCAAAATAACGCGGTTCTAATTCTTTAGGTTCAATTGTCACCGAACCATTTCGAACTGCATCTGCAGATGCCTTTGCAAGTGGTGCAACTTTTACAAACCACTGCTTTGATAAACGCGGTTCGACTGTTGTATCGCAACGAGAACAGTGACCAACGGCGTGAATATAAGGACGCTTTTCGGCAACGATGCGACCTAATGAGCGCAGTTTTTCAACAACAGCTACACGCGCTTCAAAGCGATCCATTCCATCAAATTCAGTTCCCGTGCCATCCATAACACCGTGCTCATTCATGATGACAACAAAAGGAACGTTATGGCGAACAGCCATTTCAAAGTCATTGGGATCATGGGCTGCAGTTACTTTAACTGCGCCAGTTCCAAAATCAGGATCAACTAGTTCATCGGCAATGATTGGGATCATGCGATTTACAAGTGGCAACAAAACCATGGTGCCAACCATGTGCTTGTAACGAGGATCATCTGGGTGAACTGCAACCGCGCCATCACCCATCATTGTTTCAGGTCGAGTTGTTGCAACAGTGATACTTTGTTCACCTTCGCCATATCGCACTGATACGAATTCGCCAGAATCATCCTGGTGTTCAACTTCAATATCTGAAAGGGCAGTTAAACAACGAGGACACCAGTTAATGATTCGTTCTGCACGATAAATTAAACCGGCGTCATGCATTTTCTTAAATAAGGTAATAACGGAGTTAGACATAGCTTCATCCATTGTGAATCGCTCACGCGACCAATCCACCGAAGAACCTAAACGCTTCATCTGCTCAAGGATTGCGCCACCTGATTCAGCTTTCCATTCCCATACTTTGCTAACAAAAGCTTCACGACCAAGATCGTGACGAGATTTACCATCGGAAGCTAACTGCTTTTCAACTACGTTCTGCGTTGCAATTCCTGCGTGATCCATTCCTGGTAGCCAGAGAACTTCAAAACCTTTCATGCGCTTCATGCGTGATAAGCAATCTTGCAAAGTTTGATCGAGTGCATGGCCAATATGTAAAACGCCAGTTACATTCGGTGGAGGAAGCACGATAGAAAATGCGGGCTTACTTGAGGCGGCATCAGCGGTGAAATAGCCAGCACTTACCCATTTTTTATACAGGGTTGCTTCGATATCAGCTGGTGAAAAACTGGAAGCTAGGTCGCCGGACATGAGGAGCAGTCTAGATTATGCGCTCTTCTCTTCCTGACTCTTTGCTGCGCGGGAGCGCTTTGGAATATCGCCAGTTCGTTTAATAAATTCAGGTTGCGCTCCATTTTCGATGCAATCTTTGTTTACAACGACCTTTGCTACATCTGCACGGCTAGGTACGTCATACATCACACTCAAAAGTACAGATTCCATGATTGCTCGAAGGCCACGTGCACCTGTTCCGCGATCAAGGGCAAGGTCTGCAATCGCATCCAGGGCTGGAGCATCAAATTCAAGTTCTACGTTATCGAGATCAAAGAGGCGTTGATATTGCTTAACTAGAGCGTTCTTTGGCTCAGTCAAAATCTGCATTAACGCTTCTTTGTCTAAGTTCTCAACACTAGTTAGAACCGGTAATCGACCAATGAATTCAGGAATCATTCCAAACTTCAATAGATCTTCTGGCATCACATCAGCGAA
>CANFUR010000028.1 GCA_947450175.1 Actinomycetota bacterium
AAGTACTCGCACTGTTTTACTCAAAGATATTTCAGAAGGTGGATTTACTTTCTTTACAAATTATTCGTCACGCAAAGCACATGCGATGGAAAATAATGAGCACGTGAGTTTGTTATTTCCTTGGTATGCCATGGAACGTCAAATTGCAATCACAGGTATTTCTGCGAAGGTTTCGCAACAAGAGTCAGAAGAATATTTTGCTTCTCGCCCTTGGGGTTCTCAAATTGGTGCATGGGCAAGCCATCAATCATCACCACTTGCTTCGCGTGAAGAGTTAGAGCAGCGCTATGAAGGCGCAGCAAAGAAATGGCCAGAAGGAACAACTGTTCCTTGTCCTGCACATTGGGGCGGTTTTCGCGTGACGCCGTTAACAATCGAATTTTGGCAAGGGCGTTATTCACGATTACATGATCGCTTGCGTTATGAGAGAGGTAACACAGAAGGCGATTGGGAGTTGAATAGGTACTACCCGTAGGCTTAGCTCATGAGCGCAGAAATCATTATTCCCGCAGAATTAAAACCGATTGATGGACGTTTTGGTTGTGGGCCGTCAAAGATTCGCCCAGAGGCATTAGCCGCACTTGCTGCAAGCGGTACATCGATTCTTGGAACTTCGCACAGACAAAAGCCAGTAAAGAATGTTGTAAAGCGCGTACGCGATGGTCTGCATTCACTATTTAATCTGCCAGAAGGTTACGAAGTAATTCTTGGTAATGGTGGTTCAACAGCATTTTGGGATATTGCAACACTTAACTTGATTGAAAACCGTTCTCAACACTTAGTTTTCGGTGAGTTTTCTTCAAAGTTCGCTAGCGCTTCTAAAGAGGCACCATTTCTTGGTGAACCATCGGTCATTAAAACTGAACCGGGTTCACACCCTGTGGCCGTTGCAGAAGCTGGTATTGATGTTTACGCCCTGACTCATAATGAAACTAGTACCGGTGTTTCAATGCCGATTATTCGCCCAGCCGGAACAGATGGAGCACTAGTTCTTGTAGATGCAACCAGTGCTGCCGGTGGATTAATGGTTGATGCAAAAGAATTTGATACGTATTACTTTGCTCCACAAAAGTCTTTTGCATCTGATGGTGGCTTATGGATTGCAATCATGAGTCCTGCAGCTATTGCCCGCGTCGAAAAGATTAAAGCTAGCGGGCGTTGGATTCCAGCTTTCTTTGATTTATCAATTGCTATCGAAAATTCTCGCCTTGATCAGACATATAACACTCCAGCCGTTGCAACCTTTATGTTGCTTGCAGAACAAATCGAATGGATGAATGCAAACGGTGGACTTTCATTTGCTGCAGGTCGTAGTGAGAAATCTTCAAATATTTTGTATTCGTGGGCCGAGAAAAACAGTTACACGACACCATTTGTAGTAGATCCAACAATGCGATCAAAAGTAGTTGGAACAATTAACTTTGATGATGCTATCGATGCGACAAAGATTGCAACTGCTCTTCGTGCCAATGGAATCGTTGACACTGAGCCTTACCGCAAACTTGGCAAAAACCAGCTACGCATTGGTATGTTCCCAGCCGTTGAGCCAAGTGATGTTGAGGCATTGACCAAATGCATCGATTTCGTGGTATCTGCGCTTTAATACACCGTGCCAAAAACCTTTAAGCGCGATCGTTTCTTCTGGATAGTCGCTACCCAAACTGCAATTGTTAACTTTTATTTGGGCGGCTTCGGACCTGCGCAATCACTTCTGCGCGCCGATCAAGGAACTTCACTAACTATTGCAGGTTTGCATGGCACGGCTATGGGCATTGCATCCATTGCTGCCGGATATGCCAACCCTCATTTAGCTCATAAATTTGGCCGCGCAAAATCACAGTGGATTGGCTTAGGAATTTTCTTGCTAGGTCTATTCCTCTTTGTGATTTCACCGCCAGTTATTTTTACAATTCCAGCTACTTTAATTACAGGCTTTGGCACATCGATAGTAATTAACACCATGCTTTCTTCTATGTCTCACCATTACGGAAAGGCTGCAGAGGTTGCAATCCCTCAGGCAAATGGAATCGCCTCAGTTGGTTTCGTAACTGGAACGGCGCTCATTGGAACAATTGCTTCGCTGTATCGAGATTTCTGGCGTTTAGGTTTATTACTTGCCTTGCCGGTTGCCTTGATTTTAGTTGTAGTAGGCCGTGAAAAAGAAGTTGAAGATCATGTACCTGATGAAAGTGGTCCGCAAAGCGGAAAGATGTCAGCAAAGTTTTGGTTAGCGTGGTTTGGTTTTGTTGCATGTATCTCTTCAGAATTTGCAACATCTTTTTGGTCAGCTGCTCTTCTCAAAGACCGCGTGGGTTCAACAACTGCAATATCAACTGTTGCAGTCGTGGCACTTGGTACTGGAATGGGAATTGGCCGTTGGTTTGGCGGATTAGTATTAAAAAACTTTAAACTAGATACTCAACTTTTGGGGTTAATCTCACTTCAATTTATTGGCTTTAGTGCTTTCTGGTTATCCCACTCGATGATTATTAGTTTGATCTGCTTGTTCATTATTGGTCTAGGTATTTCAATGCAATTCGCACTATCGGCAATTCGCTTAGTGGGCTTTAGCGATAACCGCCCAGATTTAGCTGTTGGGCGCTCATCATTGGCTGCCGGCATAGCTATCGCTGGAGCACCATTTTTACTCGGTTTCCTGGGAGATAACTTTGGAATTTCTCGCGCTTACATTATGGTCCCAGTATTGATTGCAATCGCATTTATACTGATTAAATTAACTCCTTCTCAAAGCGTAAAGGCATAAACCATGAGCTATAAAGTTAGACGTATCGTGACTTTGGTTGTGCTTATCGGCTTGATTGTTTTAATTGCTATTAGCGGGCTTTAATACCGCATCAATTGAAATATCTGCTGGCACCGCAACTTTATCTTTGTATTTCAACCAAATAAAAACTGTGGCAATTAGTGAAATTGCTCCACAGCTGGCGATTGTTAACCGAATACCAATTACTTCGGCCATTATTCCAATGAGTGGAGATCCCACAGGAGTGCCACCCATGAAAATTAATAGATAAATTCCCATGACACGGCCGCGTATGGCTTGATCACTATTAACTTGAACAATGGAATTTGCGGTAATCATTGTGGTGAGCGCAGTTATGCCACAAAAAGGAAGAAAGATTGCGTATGCCGTATATGTGGGCATGAATGAGAGAACCATGATTGTTATTGAAAACGTTCCTGAACCCAAGATAACAAAGCGGGTTTTACGAAATCTTTCAAGACGTGCCGAAGCAATCGCTCCAGAAAAAGAGCCAATCGCGATAAAAGTTCCGAGCAGTCCATAAGAAGCAGGACCTTTGCCAAATTCTTTTGTTGCCATCAAAGCATTGAAGATTTGGAAATTCAAACCAAAGGTTCCCATAAAGAAAACTATTAACATAACAACATAAATATCAGGGCGGGCTAAGGCATAACGCATACCTTCGCGAACGTTAGTCATTGATTTTGGTCTATCTTGTTGGAAAAACTCTTTTTCATTCATGGCCATCAAGGCACCAATGGCAAAAAGATAAGAGATTCCATTAACAATAAATGAAGGTCCGGTACCAAAGGCAGCGATAAGTAAGCCTGATAGAGCTGGTCCAACTAAGCGGCCCGCATTAAAGTTTGCAGAGTTCAGACTTACCGCATTAGGTAAGTCATCATGGCCAACAATTTCAGCAGCAAATGCTTGGCGCACTGGTGCATCAAGTGCAGTTGATATCCCAAGCACTGCAGCTAGGACAAATACATGCCAAAGAACGATGTGGTGAGACATTACTAATACACCAAGCATTAAGGCAGAGAATGCACCAAGAGCATTTGTGCCCATAAGAAGTTTTCGCTTATTGAATCGATCAGCAAGTGCACCACCATGAAGTGAGAAAAATAGAACTGGAGTGAATTGAATGGCGGTAACAATTCCTAAATAAGTTCCACTATGGGTCAGTTCTAGAACGAGCCAGTCTTGGGCTACGCGTTGAGCCCAGCTGCCAATGTTTGAAATTGTATTGGCAGGAAAAAGGATCCGGTAATTGCGATGGCGAAATGAACGCCAATTACCATCAACTTTTACAGTAAATTCCATTACTCTTCTCTCATGGCATCAAATATTCGCTCGGTTGTAACCTTAGTATCAATTGGAGTAATTTGCTGGGCCATCGCCTTTGTAGTGGCGTTAGCCGCAGGTGCTGATGCAAAAATCATTTGGACGTGCATCGTTGGTGCAGGCCTAGGTTTAACTGGTATTCGTTATTCAATTCGCCGCAATAAACGCAGCGGAATTTAATTTAAGCCTCGAGAGCTGTAGCGATACCGCGTAATACACGGCCCAAACGCTCTGCTTCAACTGAAGAAGGATGACGTCCTTGTCGCAAACCATTTCCAACACGATCTAAAATCTTGATTGTGTCTTCAATCATTGCAGCTAAATCATCTGGATTAGCACGAGAATTTTCTGCAAGTGATGGTGGTGCATCAATAACGTGAACTGATAATGCTTGTGGCCCACGACGTGAATCGGCAATGCTGAATTCAAGCTTTGTACCAGGCTTTACAGTTGCAATTCCTTCTGGAAGAGATGAAGCGGCGAGATAAACATCTTCGCCTTCATCATTTGCAATAAAACCGAAACCCTTTTCTAGGGAGAACCATTTAACGCGTCCTGTAGGCATGGGGAGGGCTCCTTGATTTTTTCCTGTATTCGTTTAGCCGCGGGGGTTGCGGTCAGGGCTTTAGTTTATCACCAGGTCAGTGAAGGTCGCTTCCGAGTGAGCGCCGCATCCGTGATCGACTGAAACCACGCGTGCATCATCGGGCGAAATTGCATTTGCGCATACGCCAAAGGTTGCGCGTAATGAGCCTGCGATTGGCAGGAAGAATCCGCATGAATGACATGGCTTGGGTGCAGCTTGCGCCAAAGGTGCTTGTGGTCCGCGGTCACCGTTGTACCAACGCTTTGCAGCTTGATCGCGACCTTCGATAGACATAACTCGCGCGCGACCAAAACCTAATTCAACTGCCATCGATGTATCTAATTCTTCATCGTGTGGCAATGCTGATTGTCCGGGAACTAAACGTGTGTCATCAAGTGAACTTGGAACAATGTCACCAACACCTACATCACCTGGTTGGATGCGATCACGATAAGGAATCCACTCAGGTGCAAGTAAAGCGTCAGGACCTGGAAGAACTACTAAGTCACAAACAGTTGGCGTTGCATCTGCATCAACTTTTGCAATTGTGACGCACCAACGCCAGCCTTTATAACCAGCAAGGTTTGCATCAAATAAATAAGTTGCAACGCGATTTTCGTCATCAAACTCAACGCTAATAAAAGAACCGACATGTTCACGCTTTTCTGCATGATCAAAGACTGCAGTATGGGCAAGATTTTTTGCATCAAAAGGTGCAGCGGTGGTTGCCTCTGCCTTCTTCAATGATTTTTTTGCCATGTGCATAGGGTAAAGCAAAACGCCGCCCATCGGTTAATCCGAGGGCGGCGTTAGGCTCTAATAGGTAAGAATGGCTTTAGAAGTCCATATCTCCGCCACCTTGTGGCATTGGTGCTGGATTCTTTTCTGGCTTATCTGCAATCACTGCTTCAGTTGTGATGAAGAGAGCTGCGATTGATGCTGCATTTTGTAGTGCAGAACGCGTGACCTTTGCTGGATCAATAATTCCAGATTTGATCATGTCTACGTATTCACCAGTTGCTGCATTAAGACCTTGACCCGCAGGAAGATGGCGAACCTTTTCTACAACTACTCCGCCTTCAAGACCTGCATTGATTGCGATCTGCTTAAGTGGAGCTTCGATTGCATATTCAACAATCTTTGCACCAGTTGCTTCATCGCCGGTTAGGCCAGTCAACTTCTTAAACGCTGCTGTTGCTGCTTGTAGAAGTGCAACGCCACCACCGGCGACGATTCCTTCTTCAACTGCAGCTTTTGCATTGCGAACTGCATCTTCAATGCGGTGCTTGCGCTCCTTGAGTTCAACCTCAGTTGCAGCTCCCGCCTTGATAACAGCTACGCCACCAGCAAGCTTTGCAAGACGCTCTTGCAACTTCTCGCGGTCATAATCTGAATCGCTCTTTTCAATCTCTGTACGGATCTGAGTAACGCGACCCTTAATTTGAGCCTCATCGCCAGCGCCTTCAACAATTGTTGTCTCTTCCTTGCTGATAACAACCTTGCGAGCGCGACCCAATAGTTCAAGTCCGGCTTGATCAAGCTTGAGACCAACTTCTTCAGAGATAACTGTTGCGCCAGTAAGAATTGCAATGTCTTGAAGCATCGCCTTACGACGATCTCCAAAGCCAGGTGCCTTTACTGCTGCTGAACGGAAAGTTCCGCGAATCTTATTTACAACAAGTGTTGCCAATGCTTCGCCTTCCACATCTTCAGCGATGATTGCAAGTGGCTTACCTGATTGCATCACTTTTTCAAGAACTGGTACGAGATCCTTGATATTTGAAATCTTTGAGTTAACGATCAAAATGTAAGCATCTTCTAGAACTGCTTCCATACGATCCTGGTCAGTTACAAAGTAAGGAGAGATGTAACCCTTATCAAAGCGCATACCTTCTGTGAGCTCGAGCTCTAGACCAAAAGTATTTGACTCTTCAACAGTGATAACGCCTTCTTTACCAACCTTGTCCATCGCCTCAGCAATCATTTCGCCGATAGTTGCATCTGCTGCAGAGATAGATGCGGTTGCTGCTATTTGTTCCTTTGAATCAACGGCTTTAGCCATCGATAAAAGCTCGGCAACGATTTCAGTAACAGCCTTTTCCATCCCGCGCTTGAGCGCCATTGGATTTGAACCGGCAGCTACGTTTCGTAGACCTTCGCGTACAAGGGCTTGGGCCAAAACAGTTGCAGTTGTTGTTCCATCGCCTGCGACATCATCTGTCTTCTTAGCAACTTCCTTAACTAGCTCTGCACCAATCTTTTCCCACGGATCATCAAGATCAATTTCCTTAGCGATGGAAACGCCATCGTTAGTAATTGTTGGGGCGCCCCACTTCTTTTCTAAAACCACGTTACGCCCACGAGGTCCAAGGGTTACTTTGACCGCATCGGCCAAGATATTCATTCCGCGTTCTAATCCGCGGCGGGCTTCTTCATTAAAGGCAATCTGCTTTGCCATGAGTTGTGCTCGCTTTCATGTAATCGTTCGTTTGCGGGGGCTTTATCACTCGCACCCCGAGAGTGCTAACGCCAAATCTACGGGAGTTATTTCCCAGGCGCAAAACGAGTGCGCTAGCGGGCGATACGGGTGTTCATGCGGGCCTCGCGCAGGCGGCGAAGGCGCTTTACGAGCATGGGAGATGCGGTAAGAGCATCATCACGGTCGATCAAATCATTGAGCAGTTGGTAATAACGGGCAGCCGAAAGGTCAAAAAGCTCTTTGATTGCCGCTTCTTTTGCGCCTGCATAGCGCCACCAACTACCTTCAAAATCCAGGATTCGAACTTCTAGGTCGCTCAAGGCAGTAGGAGCTACAGATTCTTCTTGTGCAGACATAGGTGAAAGCGTATCGGGTGAGTAGCAAAAACTGTGGGATTTAATGCCGGTTATAAAGTGGCAAGAATCATTTCGATATCAGAGATTTTGGTCCACGGATTAACAATTGCAAAACGCAATATTGGTTGGCCATGATGTGAAGACGGTGGGATGAAACCGATTTGATCAGCTAATAATTGATCCGACCACTTTTGATAATCATTTGCGGCCCAACCCTTGCGAATAAATCCAACGATTGAAAGTTCTGGTTCACAAATTAACTCTAAATCAGGATGCGCCTTTACCAAATGTGCGGCTTGTTGAGCAACCGTTAATGATTGTTCCATCGCTTCGGTGTAGGCATCAGTGCCATAAGCGGCAAGTGAGAACCAAAAAGGTAATCCACGAGTACGACGTGTTAACTGAATTGCATAATCAGATGGCGACCATGCACCGTCTTTTAATGTATCTAAATATGAAGCGTGCTGTGAATGCACTTGGCGCGCAAGTTCAGGTTCACGATAAATAAGTGCACACGCATCGTAAGGAGCAAATAACCATTTGTGTGGATCAACAATTAATGAATCGGCGGCTTCTACTCCGTCAAAATGTGAACGGACTGACGGTGCACAGAGTGCAGCCAAACCATAAGCGCCATCAACATGGAACCAAATTCCACGATCATGAGCTGCCGTTGCAATTCCTTTTAAGTCATCGATGATTCCAAGATTTGTTGTTCCAGCCGTTGCAACCACGGCAAATACACGGTGAGTTGTTGTTGAATGTAAATGATCTATTGCATGTGCAACTGCATCACCCATTAACTTGCCGTTGGCGGCTACTGGCACCTTAAGAACATCAACATCCATAACATTTGCCGCGCTAACAATTGAAGAATGTGCTTCTTCACTGCAGGCAATTACCCAACGAGTTGCACCAGGATGGTTTTTGCGACCCTGCGCACGCGCAACTACTAAAGCCGAAAGATTTCCTATTGTTCCGCCCTGTACAAAAACTCCGCCAGATTGTTCTGGCAAGTTTGCTAAATCTGCAATCCAACGTAGTGCTTGATTTTCTGCAAAAACCGCGCCTGCGCCTTCTTGCCAAGAACCGCCATATAGCGCGCTGGCTCCTACTACTAAATCAAATAGGTTTGCATATTCACTAGGCGCCGAAGGAATAAAAGCTAAGTTGCGGGGATGATCCGTTGAAATACATGCTTTAGCAAGTACTGATGTGAAAACTTCTAATGCTTCATGTCCACCAAGACCACGGGCGGTGATTGTGTTTCCTACTTCGCTAAATAAATCTTCGGAAGTGCGTGGGCCATCAAGGGGTGGATCGTTTTTTAATCGATCAAGACTGTATGCCAGAACTTCGGCGGCTAGGGCTTCAACTTCTGGTGTGAACTCATGCACTATTTTTAGCTTTCTTAACTATGTTTCTAAGCATTGTAGGAAATACTAAATAATGAAATGGCGATACGGCATACCAATACAACTGCCCACCTAAACCACGTGGATTAAAAGTTGCTTCTTGGATGATATGGGTTTTGCCATCGCGTTCTTCAACAATAAATTCCAGCCATGCTTTGCCCGGCAAAATCATCTCGGCGTACAGTTTTAAACGGCGGCCGCTTTCAATCTCATCTACTCGCCAGAAATCTAAGCTCTCGCCAACTCGCAAGAAATCGGGATCTCTGCGACCGCGACGCAAGCCAACTCCACCAAACATTCGATCGATCAATCCGCGGCCCCACCAAAGAAGATCTGCTCCAAACCAACCGTTATCTCCGCCAATTCTTTCAATTTGTTTCCAAATTTGTGCTGCCGGAATATCTGTAACCGTTTCGCGGTGATCACGCAAAACTGCTTCGCCTGCCCAATCAGGATCGCCTTGAGCTTTTTGCCAAGGCGCGGTTGGAATCGTTGCATCTGACCAACGCGTCTCAACATTATGATCAGTAATGCGCGATAGAGCTAATTTAATTGCCGTTGCAACATCGGTTAAACCTTCTGGCGGCAGTGGAATAATTGCGTTAATTGATTTGGCAGGATCTGCAACAACTTCACTGATCAAAGAACCAACTAGAGGTCTAGCAAGTGCTGTTGGAACAGGTGTAACAAGTCCGATCCACAGTGAAGAAAGGCCTGGAGTGAGCACGGGAACCTTAATAATCCACCGCTTCTTTAAACCAGATAAGGCTGCAAATTTCTGCATCATGTCGGCATAAGTAAGAACTTCTGGACCGCCAATATCAAAAACTTTATTTATAGGCTCTTTTAATTCTGCCGCATTTTTTAGGTAGTACAAAATGTCACGGATCGCGATGGGGTGCGTCTTATTCATAACCCACTTTGGCGTTGTCATAATTGGTAAACGGTGAGTTAAATGGCGCAACATTTCAAAGCTGGCTGAACCTGAACCAATAATGATGCCTGCTCGTAGTTCCATGACTGGTACCGATGTTGATGCAAGCCCCACACCAGTGCTGACCCGAGAAGCTAAATGCTTACTAATGTTTTTATCATTTGCGATTCCACCCAGATAAACAATTTGTTTTACACCAGCGGTTTGCGCAACGTGTGCAAATCGACGGGCCATCTCAGCTTCAATCTCATCAAATTTGGAACCAAGGTTTATTGAGTGCAACAAGTAATAGGCGGTATGAACGCCGCTCAATGCACGCATGAGATCTTCATCTTTAGCCGCGGTTCCGACACAAATATCTACTGCCGATGCCCACGGTTGTCCCATAATTTTGTTGGGATCGCGTACAAAAATTCGAATATCAAGATTATCTTCGACTAAGGCTCGAACTAATCGACCACCGACATATCCGGATGCGCCTGTAATCAGATATTTACGTTTTTCGGCTGGAGAGCTCATGCGTCAAAGCCTAGACTTAGCCGCATGCAAAAGACAGTTGAAAAACCGCGCGTAGTTATTCTCGGCGCCGGTTTTGGCGGCTTAACTGCAGCCAAAGCGATGGCGAAATTTGCCGACGTCACTCTGGTGGACCGCCACAATTTCCAAACATTCCTTCCTCTTTTATACCAAGTCTCAACTGCCGGTCTTGCTGCCGACCATGTTGCGCATCCGGTGCGCGGTGCACTTCGCAAAACAGGAGTCGCATTTCGAATGGGCTCACCGATTTCAGTTGATCATAAAAATAAAACCATAAAGTTAGATAGCAGTGAAGTTCTCGAGTTTGATCAACTAGTTGTTGCACTTGGATCAGCGACTGCAGACTTTGGAGTACCAGGCGTACGCGAACATGCCCTAGGTATGAAAAGTGTTCATGAGGCCTTAACAATTCGAGCTGAAGTAATGCGTCGATTTGAAGATCTTTGCCGTTTTCAAGATGACACTATTTTTTCAATTGCTGTGGTTGGGGGCGGGCCAACTGGAGTTGAAATGGCTGGTGCTTTTGCTGAACTTGTTCGTGGACCACTAAAAAATGATCAAGCCCATGCTGCAGCTCATATTGATATTCATTTGATTGAAGCTGGCCCACGTTTGTTGCCTAGCTTCTCTGAAAAACTTTCAGCACGTACAAAACGAGATCTTGAAGAACTCGGAGTCAAAGTTCGACTTAATACTTCGGTTGCACAAATTAAGCCACGAATGATCGAAGTTAAAGTTGGTGCTTCAATTCCTGCTGAGGTAACAGTGTGGGCTGCCGGAGTTCAAGGAGAACCAGCTGCTGGTCAATTAAATCTTCCATTAATCAATTCGCGAATCGATGTTGAAAATACCTTGCAAGTAAAAAACTATCCCTATATCTGGGCAATTGGTGATATCGCAGGGTTTAAAGCCGGTGACGGACGTTTCTTACCTATGGTTGCACCAGTTGCGTTACAGCAGGGAAAATTCATTGCTATGCAAATACTTCGAACAATAAAATCACAGCCATTAAAACCATTTAAATATCGCGATAAAGGTTCAATGGCCACAATCGGACGTCATAAAGCAGTTGTGGAAGTAAAAAACTTTAGATTGGCTGGAATTCCAGCATGGTATGCCTGGTTATGGTTGCATTTGTTCTACCTATTAGGCGGACGTAACAAAATTGGAACTATGGCTGACTGGACCTGGAACTATTTAACTTTTGATCGCGGTAACCGCCATATTATGGATTCAATGTAATGCCAGAGTACGTCAACCTTCGCGGTCACCAGATCTACAACTACGAATGGGAAAGCGACGGCGAAGCTGTTGTATTGCTACATGGAGGTTTGAGTAAGACGTCGAGTTGGGATTACTTAGTAGTTCCACCACTTGAAGATGAGTTCCATGTTTTTGCATACGATCGAACCGGACATGGATTTACTGGAGATCAAAAAGGAAGTTTGCACTTTGAATTTCAGGCCCAAGAAGCAATTGCATATTTAGATGATGTAGTAAAAGAACCGGCACATTTAATTGGCTATAGCGATGGTGGAATAATCGCTCTCTTAGTTGCAATAGCGCGGCCAGACCTTGTGAAATCAATTGTGGCAATCGGTGCTAATTATCACTACAGCGCACCACTAAGTAATTTCGAAGAGGCCAAAGTTTCTGAGGAAGATCAAGCTGAATACAACTTAATCTCCCCTGATGCACCGGACACATTGCTAGAAAAAACTATCCGTATGAATCAGATTTGGAAAACTGAGCCCGATATTTCATTGAGTAATTTAACTTCGATTCAATGTCCAGTTTTAGTTATGGCCGGTGATGACGATGTAATTAAACATGATCACACAATTGCTCTATTTGAAGCTCTGCCACTGGGTCAGTTATCAATTATCCCTGGTACATCTCATGGCTTAATTAAAGAAAAACCAGCGTTAGCAATGGCAGTAATTGTTCAGTTCTTAGAGGACCTGAGTTATCCCGCTACTCGCCAACCCATTCGACGAACTAACAATCAATCGGAGTAATTTTTCCAGTTGCAACGTCATAGATTGCGCCACCAACTGAAACTCCAGTATTAAGTAATCGGTAGTTTCGAACCATGTTCACATCCTCAATCAAAGATGCTCGTTGATCAGCAACAGTTTTGAATTCAAGTTCTGATGTATCAATTCCGTATTTAGTATCGATCTCACGATGAATTTCGGCCTCATCCACTTGTGCCATTCGACAGTTTGTATGGGGCATGATCAAAATTCGTTTTACTCCCAGCAAATATGTTGCTAGAACCAAAGTACGTAGAACGTCATCAGTTACCCGAGCCCCAGCGTTACGCAAAATCTTGGCATCGCCAGATCGCATCCCAATAACCGATAAGGGATTGATGCGTGAATCCATGCAAGTAACGATGGCCAGGCCTTTTTGAGCAACTCCTGTTAAATCGGAGTATTTGAAATTCTTGACGTACTCATCATTGGCAGCCAAAGCATCGGCAAATTCATCGCGAGGGAATGGTTGAAGTGAGCTCACAGATGAAGTCTAACCTGCCGATTTTCGAGTTTTCGGCTCAAAATGCTTGTAACAAATGCCCCTATGCCTTCGTTTTACAAGGCAACTACAGAAAAGGACTAAAAATGAAAAAAGCCCTTGCCATTCTTGGCGCAATCGCCCTTTTGGGTTTGTCTGCACCTTCGGCATCCGCAGCAGGAACACATAAACCAGCAACACAATCCAAAGCATCGAAGGCTAAAGCGCTTAAGGCCACAAAATTAAAGGTGAAAACCATAATCAAGAAATCAGTGGTCTCTAGCAAATCTAATTCAAAAACAACCTCACTTAAAGTAAATCCTGTTCTGCCTGTCTCTGGAATTGTTGCACCGGCAGGAATTACCCCAGTTGATCCCGGCACTGTAACGCCGCCACCGGTCGTCCCACCGGTCGCTCCAGTTGATATTCCGGTTGTTGTACCTCCGGTTGTTGTACCTCCGGTTGTTGTACCTCCGGTTGTACCAGCCGATGACTCGGATGATGCGACAGAAGTTTCAGAGGAAGCAGAGCACAGTGCAACTACAACCCCAGGTGCAACTCAAGCTTCACCAGTTGT